>NZ_DYZD01000184.1 GCF_020741345.1 Nocardiopsis listeri | reverse complement strand
AGTGGTGCTGTACGTGGTGGCGGGATTGTGCGCGGTGATCGTGGGGCTCAACGTCTGGTCCCACGAGTTCGGTGGGCCGCCGGTGTTGCAGGCGATCCCGTTCACCGTGCTCACCGCGATCCCGCTGTGCTTCCCGTCGTCCTGGCGCTATGCCCGCGACCGGCGAGAGCGGAGGCGTGGGAGTTCGTTCAGGGGTGGGGGATGAGGACATCACGAGGAGCCGTTCTGTGGCCGGCAGTGCTCTTGTCCATGCTCTTGGCCGGTTGTTCGGGGGTAGAAGGCACATCCGGGGCCGAGTCCACCGCGCAAGCCGAGGTGAGTGACTTCGAGGAGCTCTCCGGTGCCCAGATCCCGGACTCTGCCGAGTCCGTCGAGGTCTTCTCCGTCGGCGACGTGGATCCATTTGCGACGTATGTTGCCACCTTCACCCTGCCCGGTGAAGAGGACGTCAGAGACTTCTGCCGGAGCGGAGAGATCGGCAACTACCGCCTCGTGTCCGCAGGAGAGTTGCTTGAGGAGCAGCACGAGCGGCACTTCATCGGGGACACGGAATTGGTCGATCCTCGCCGGTGCACCTCGGTCAAGCAAGGCGAGAACGTCGACCGCAGCGCTGTGTTCAGCTTTCCCGAGGGGAAGCGGGTCTTGGTGTGGGCCGTCACGGAAGAAATCAGCTGGTAGACGTGTCCATGGATCGCGTGCATGGAGGAAGGCATGTCCGAACTTTCCAGGTTGGCTGCGGTGCTGACGGACCCCAAGGGCTTCCGTGCTGACCAGGACCGGCAGGTCGCCGCCATGGAGTTCGTAGAGAAGCTGACCTTCGCCCCTGCGGACGACATCTTGGAGATGCTCCGCACCGATTTCGATAGGCGCTGGGGGTTGCCGGTATGGGCACGCAACCTGGCCTACCGTCTGGCCTGCCTGCAGCGGCCGGATGACCCGTACCTGCTTCGGATGGCCGCGTCGGACCTCTACCTCCACGGACCGGATTGGGACCACCAGGCGGAGGAGCTGAACCGGCGCGCCGCCCGGCTGGAAGCCGAATCTCCGGACACTGGGCCGGAATGAAGCGGAACCACGAGGGCCCGGCCGGGGGTCTCACTTCCGGCCGGGCCCTCAAGGTGTTGTCAGCCGCGTTCCCAGGGCTCGGGTAGCGGCGCGCCGCCGGCGATGGCGGTGCGCAGCATCCCCCAGCGATCTCGGGCGCGGCAGAGCGCCCGCCAACAGGCGGCGTCTCCACCGGTCTCCCGGAGTGCTTCGGAGAGTGCGTCGTAGTGCTCGGTCACCTCCATACACTCCACGCCCCCACTACCGAGCCGGATACCCCAAGGTGCGGGCAGGGCGTCGCCGGAGCGAAGGAGGCGATCAAGGCGTCCGAAGACCGTGTCCGCCGAGATGAGCCGGGTGACGGCATCGGCGGGCAGGTCGGGTTCGTTGAGGAGGCGTGTGAGCCGGTCGGCGAGGGCGTCGGTGGCGCGCATCATGCGGGCACCCCCTGAAGGAGAGCTCGCCGGCTCTCCCAGGCCCGGTAGGGGCCCCGAACGATCTCGACTCGTAGCGAAGCGTCCTCGATCGGTCGCCGAGGTGCCGGGATCGGGTGAGCCGGAACCGAGGGAAGGGGCGGCGTGGTCGGCAGCGGTTCGGGACCAGGGGAGTGCGCGGCGGCGTGGTCGGCCGGGGCGAGCACGTAGCGGCGGACCCGGCGAGAGCGACGGCGGCGCATCTCGCCACCCAGCTCGCGCAGGTACCCGAAGGCGGTGGTGTGCGCCCCTCGTGTGGGCCGGGCCAGCCGGATGAGTAGGGACAGCAAGGCAGTAACGTATGACACGGCAAGCGCTCCTAAGGTTTCGCTTGTCCGGGCCCGGGGTGTTGGTAGCACCGCCGGGCCACTTTCATGAGCAGGTCAAGGCTTAACTATACGTCTATCTTGTCTAGGACGTCTAGCACGTCTGCCATATGCAGGCTGTATGCCATGTGCCTAACGTCGCAAGCATGCATGTCGATCGATTCGATCCCACGCCTCTGTACATGCAGGTGGCGCACCAACTCCGTGAACAGATCCAAGAGGGCAAGCTCAAACCACGAGACCCGCTGCCCTCGGAAGCGACGATGGTCGCTGACTACGGGATCGCTCGGGAGACCGCCCGCCGCGCAATCGCACTCCTTCGTGATGAAGGGCTGGTGGTGACGTTGCCCCAGCGGGGAACGTTCGTCGCACCGACGTCGGATACCTGAATCCCGGCCTCTGCCCCTTACCCTGTTCCTGAGCTTGGAAGATCTTGCACATAGCGCCCTTTCCGGAGCTGAAACGGGCGCTGCGACCAAGATCAACTGGTTCATCATGGTGGGCGTCGGGAGGGTTTCGACGGGAGCCGTCCGGCAGCGGCGCTGGGGTGACTCCTCTGTCGCTTCCCGAAGTGACGTCCTGACCGCAGCCACTCTCTCGTAGTGGCCTTCGTCACCTCGCTCCCTCGTCCCCTCGGGGCTCCTCTGCCACCCACGTGTCGTGACCTGGAGTGATCGGGAGGCTCCGGTTCTCGTCCCGGGGCGTCCAACGCCATTCCACGCCACACCAGGGCTCCCCAAGCGTGCGCCGGCGCGGAAAAATCACCAGAATCGCAACCACACCGACGATTCAGGCAACTAATCTGACAACAGGCGCATATCGACCCTTGGGAAGGCAGGCCCGTGAGGTTCGCGTTCGTCTATGACGAAACGGGGAGCACACATCCGACCGGGGACACACCCCCACCCCCGGAAGAACAGGAACAACGATCGGGTCGGCCGCCGCACCCCGTGGTGCGCATCGCTGCCGCAGCCGAACAGGCGCGCACCCGAGGCACTACCGACTTCCACCGGACCTTGGCCTGCCTGGACCGGATGTGGCACACGATCTCGGTCTCCGACTTCGCATCGCCCAACGCCTCCGGTCAGGCGATCGACTGGACGGGCGATGAGGTCGATTCCGACGAGATGTTCCGCCCCCAGGCGTTCCGCGCTCCGGCCCGGGGAGGCCGATCGTGAGCGAGTGGTCCATCGACCCGGTCCAGGTCGGGTCAGTGCTCTCCGAAACCGCCGAACATCTGGGTGAGGAAGGCGGCGGATCCGGGCTGCTCGGGCACATGAGTCAGTTGGAAACGCGGATCACCGCGGTCAACTCCCACATCAACAGCGCCCCCATCGGGATCGCGATCGGTGAGTTCGCCGAGCACAACTTCGCCATGTTGGGCGACATGCTCTCGCTGACCGCCTCAGGTCTGCAAGGTGCGGGTGAGGCCACCACCGCCTATGTCGAGGGTGATCAGGACATGGCCGCCGAGGCCCAGGCCCAGGCCGGCGATATCCCCGACCCCAACGCCCCCTCCGGTCCCGTGGGCGGTCCCGGCGCGGGCCGGCCCGTCTGACCCACTGACCTGCTGACTCCTGGTTCTCCTGTTCCCCCCTTCCCCCTGTCTTGTTTTGGAGTTCGTTGTGCCGATCGCGGACCCGGGTGCGGGTGCGGCCACCCCCGCACCCCCATTGAGCGTCGACGACCAGATGGGGCGCCTCACGGACGCCGATGACATCATCAGCCCGTTGACCTTCCCCGAACCGTCGGTGTCGGTGGGTTACGTGGAGGCGATGGCCTCGGGGTTGCGTGAGTTGGGCACCTCGATCGCCGACACCGGTAACGACATCACTTCCTCCTGGGCCGGGTTGAGCGGTCACTACTCCGCTCCGGAGGCCGAGACCCTGTTCTCGGTCCTGGACCCGGTGGCCACCGACGGCGACACCGTGGGTGAGGAGTTGGACCGGGTGGCCGGGGCGTTGGAGGACTTCGCCCAGGACGTCGCCGACATCAAGACCCGCTGGTCCAATCTGCGGGTGGAGGCCTACGATCTGCGCTCGCGGATCGCCGCCGAGGGTGATGACTGGGACAAGGCCGATGGGGTCTGGGACCGGATCGCCGGTAACGAGAGCCCGTTGGTGGAGGAGAACAAGGCCCTGATCGATCAGGGCCGCACGATCATCACCGACTACACCGAGGTCGAGAACACCTGCGCCAACGCCATCAACGCCGGGATTGTCGGGCGCACCAACTTCGAGAAACAGCCCGAGGGTGACGCCGAGCTCGACCCGAACGTGTTCTATCACGGGTTCGAGCAGGACATCTCGGAGTTGGCCCAGGCCTGGGGGCATGAGGGGGCTCAGACCGATCACGGCTGGTGGGTCGATGTGGGCCACTCGGTGTGGGACTTCGGTGTGGACGCTGTGCAGGGTGTGGGCGCGATGGTGGGCGCCCACTCCTCCCAAGGGTGGTTCGAGGCGTCGTGGGGGGACGCGCTCAAGGAGTACCACTGGGACAACCTGACCTCGGCGGCCTCGTTGGTGGGGATGTACGACGCCGAGTCCGACTCCCTGAGCTGGGCCGGCTGGGGGTCGATGGGTGAGGCGTGGAAGGACCTGGCGCACTCGGTGGTGCCGTGGGAGGAGTGGGGGGATCGGCCCGGGTATGTGATCGGGACGGCGGCGTTGAACGTCATCGGCCTGGTGGGTGGTGCGGCGTTGACGGCCACCGGTGTGGGTGCGGTGGTGGGTGTGCCGTTGATGGCCTGGCGTGGGATGTCCATCATGGACGGGATGGGCGGCTCCGGTCGCGGTGGTGGTTCGGGTGGTGTGGACATCGATGTGCCCCAGATCCCCGACATCCCGCGCTTTGGTGGCTCTGGGTCGCCGCTGATCGATCTGACCGGGAAGGCGCTGGAGGCCACCGGGTTCGGCCCGAGCCAGTGGGCCGACATCAAGGCCGTGATCAACCGTCTGATGCCGCCCGGGCAGAACGGGGTCGAGTCGGCCGGGGCCACTTCGACACACACGGGTGGGGAGGCCGAGGGGGGTCGCCCTGGTGGTGCTCGCCCGACACAGACATCCGGGGAAGCCGACCACCGCCCCGTCCGGCGACCGGCACAGGACCCCACGGTGGGCGATGCGTTGCTCGGTGACGACATCCTCGACCACCCCGACCTCGCCGAGATCGACAACAAGACCAAGTCCGACCCCGAGGTCCAAAGGGACCTGGCCGAAGCGGACCGGGACCGCACGAGATCCCGACCCGAGATTCCCTTCTCACCGGAGGTGCGGGAAGCTTCCGGGGCTTCGTCGCAGTTCGCGGGCGACTCCCACAGCAGGGCCGAAGACAACGATCAGAACCGTGACCCGAACGAGGGCAAGGTACTAGAGACGGTGGGTGCTCCTCACCCGCCGGATACTCAGACGGCGTCTGCGTCCAGGAACAGCCCGCTCTCCCCGGAACCGATGTGGCTCTCCGGCAGTAACGAGTTCGGCGGAGGTCGGCCCTTCGGTAACGAGATCGCCGAGGGACCCGGGCATCGCAACACCGATATGCGCGACAACAGCCCCGTCGTCCGCAACCAGGACGGAGGATCCCCCAACTCCGTCAAACCCGATTTGGACACCTCGGGTCGGCGTGACCTGGTTGACTCCCGGGATCACAACACCACCCATAGGAATAGTGCTGCCCCGTTCCACGACACAAGTGGGCCCCGCCCTGTGGATCCTGGACCTCACCGAGACGGAGGGGAATCAGGCTCTGACCGACCCAGGGAAAATGGGGGGCAGGATGAAGACCCATACAAGGAATCCTCTCCAACGAGTAGAGGTGATTCTCCGACATCTGCTCCTGAAATAAATCAGGCCAGTGAACGACCTAAGGGAGAGCCAAACCTCACCGAGGTAAGTCGAGATTCAAAGAATAATGAACCGCCTCGTGTTAGAGGAAGTGTCCTTACCCCTGAGGGGCGTTTGGAAGCCGCTCGTGACTATCTGCAGGGTCTGGACACGAGTACTGCCAAAAAATTCTCTGAAGATTTCTTGATTCGTGCGAATGGCGACCACAGGTTGTTCGACATTTTTTATAATTCCACGAATGGCCATCGTTGGAGTGAGGGTGATAAAATTGGAGAATGGGGGGTGCCGAAGGTTCAGTGGGATGATCGGTCAAAATCCTGGGTTCCTTCAGAAGACCTTCCCTCTGCGGCAAAGCCGGATTACCTATCGCCTGATAAGAAGATCATTTTCGGAAGGCGGGAAGGCCACTCGGACAATGTGAATCTTGACGATCTTGCATTGGCCAGAAAGAACGCTATTGATGATCTTTCTTTGGCCAAGAAGATTCTTGAGAAAGAAAACGAAGTCCATGCTGGCGATCCAAGTCATTCCCATGTTAAGGACGCAGAGAAAACGAAGTCCTCCGCACATGCGGAAGTCACTTCTGCTGGTGAAGATTATGGAGTGGGGGCGGCGAAGTCCTACGTCTCTGATATTTTTAACGGGAATAGAACGATTGAAATCATCAGGAAGGATCAGGACGGAAATAAGGTGCCCGGGGAAATAGATCTTCCGGCTGTGGTCGGGGGGAACCTCCTGGACCAGGTTAGTACAGCCCCAGGCAGCGGGAATCGACAGTACGATCTCGTCTACCCGGGTGAAGAAGGAAGTTTTCTCGTCGTCGAAGCTAAGGCTGACAAGGGTACCTCTCTTGGCGAAAGGAAGGTTGGAAATGGGCCGACCGAGAGGAAGGTGTCTCAGGGGGTAGAGGACTATCTAGAAGCTACCTGGGATGACATGGAAGCGCGAGGGGCTAAAGACGCTCGTCTTAGCGATGAACCATTTGGGAGTGGATATGTCAATGAGGCGGATCTCGCTAAAAAAATGAGGACTGCTTTCGCTCAAAACAAGCTCTTCTATGCCGAGATCAAGGGTCTTTCTACAGGCGCGGGGAGTCATGATGGTGTAACATTCAATCTGTTCGATGTGTCGAACGACAGGCTGACAGGAAATCAAGGAGGGAAATAATGGAATCCAACCTGGAGCGACATGATGTGAGTCTTCCACATTACAGGGATCGTTTGGGGCGATATGAACTGGAACGGAGGGAGGTGGTGGAGGAGATGGTCACTTCCCCCTTCATCGTGGGGAGCCACCTCAACAGCATCAGGCTCCAGTCTCAGATGGCCTTGGCTGTGGACCCTGATGCCAACGAGGTCCGTACCTGGAGATTCTGGAGTACCTGGATGCAGGCCGCAGAAGCCGTCTTCGCGATGAGCACAGCCGACCCTGACACTACTGTCGAGCGGCACATCGACCAGCGGACGTGGACACTCAACGCGATCCCCCCGGGCCCGGAGAGCGATGCGGGAAATTGGATCACTGCCTTCTCTCTGGCTGTCAGTTGCAGAGACGAAGCCCGAGTGCGCTTCCTGTGCCAGATTCCTACCACCTTCCTCAAAGAGGCGGGAGAGGTTCGTGGTGGAGGATATGACGATTTTATCTATCCGTGGATCGATGCGATCCAGGACTACATCCTCAATCGCTCTGAACTGGGGGATCATCTTTATGAGGCCATGCGTCTGTCGCAACCCGATTACACCAGTATCAGCAGCCCGGACAACCTCGACTACCTTGTCTTCCCTGCAATCAACTCTCTTCTTCGACTCGCTGAGATGGATGCCGAAAAATTTAACGATGCCCTAGAGCAGGGAACGCGTCTTTTCCACTCCTATTACACCGTAGATGAGGAACGGGAGAAGGACCTCAATGGCGTCGTTCCTATGGAGCTATTTGGCCTTTCTTGCATGGCCTACGATATTTCCCAGGTCTCTTCTGAGTTCAATCCGAGCCTTGCTTTTCCCTATTTTCCAGAAAAAATCCTGGATCGGTCCTGGCATGGCGAATTTTCACTGTGAAATAAAGCGCCTGAACAGAAATATCCGTTGATTCGAAGAGTCCTTCTCATGCTGCTTCTTGGGTTTGAAGTGCGAGTATTGCTCGGGGCTCCCGCTGTCCTGGTGTGCAAGGGTTTTTCAACTTCACGGGGATCGCGGTCTTGGTTGGTCCCCTAGGGGCGCAGCGTTGGTTCAGCGTTGGAGTTCTTCCAACCGACTGCACTCATGGCTGATTCCGAAACTAGAGAGCGGTGCTCCGACCCTTGGTTTTGATGGTGCGCCTGCAGTGATTGGAATGAGGCTCCGATGCCTTTCGGGAGATGCGGTGTATAAATTCAATCCTTGCGTATGGTCTTAGGTGCCGTGAAGGGCCTGCTCTGATGGATAAAGTGCATGGGAATCGAGAAAAATATCCATCAGCCCTAAAAGAGTGCCCTGGCAGGATTGACATCATGGTCGGGTGCTTTCAGGTCGCCACTACCTGTAAAACCGTGGCGGACCCTGAGGTGGTCGAGCTGGACGCCTGGGAGGATTGGACGCCTGAAATGCAGATGCACTACGCACTCTTCAAGATCACGACTTCTCCTCAGGGCGATCCCTCGGAGTTGATGGTTCACCACAAGGTGTGTAAGACCAAGGCGACGGGGTCGGATTACTTGGCCAACACGGTAACCGGACCACCGCCCTTCAAGACCTTGTTCTGGGCGGCCCGGACCTGGGTGAGAACCTGATCGAGGCGATGGAGCCGTCCGCGCCGGAGCAGCCTGAGGTCGGTGGCGCGGAGAGCCTCGACAAGCTGGTCTTCCCCCGGCTGAACGCCTTCCGGTGCTTGGTGCAGCACAGTGACGGGTTCGATGAGGCGCCGGCCGAGGATTGGTCGCCCACGCCGAGTACTGGACGACCGAGGACCGTAGCAATGAGATCGATGGGGTCTTTCACCTGGATCTCCTCGCCCTCGCGTGCCTGGCCTACGGCACGGCGGAGGTGGATCCTGGCTTCCGTCTCGAAGTGGAGTCCGGGTATCTTCCCAAGCATCTTGTGCAGAGGTCCTGGTACGGCGAGTTCCCCACATGATCGGCCTCTGCACGGGCAGAAGCCTGCTCGCCCCCGAACCTTGGACATAAGTGTGGGGCGAGGCCCTCGCGACCCCGCCCCACACCCCGGTGGCCGGGGGAGACGGTCCGGGTCCTGCCTGACCCGGTTCCGCCACCCTTGACCCAGTTCCCCCGACCAGGGTCTTGTGTCCCGTCAGTCCTCTTTGGCCGCCCCCAGGTCGTACAGGTCGGCGAGAGCCTCGTAGGAGTACATGCGGGCCTTCTTGTCGAAGATCATCGACGAGACCATCAGCTCGTCCACGCCGGTGTCGGCGACGAACCGGTCGATCTTGGTCTTGACGGTCTCGGGTGAGCCCACGAACGAGTAGCGCAACATCGACTCCAACTGCTGCTTCTCCCCGGGCCGCCACATGGTGTCCAGCGACTTGGGGTCGATGGGCGGCGGCAGGAGCCCGCGGGCGTTGCGCAGGGTGCCCAGGAACGCCTGCTGCATGGAGGTGAACAGCCTCCGGGCCTCCTCATCGGTGGGCGCGATGAACACGTTGACCCCCGCCATGACGTAGGGCCGTGCCGACTGGTCCGAGGGTGAGAAGTCGCCCCGGTAGGAGGCCAGGGCCTCATAGAGCGCCTGCGGGGCGAAGTGCGAAGCGAAAGCGTACGGCAGCCCCAGGTTGGCGGCCAACCGGGCGCCGAACAGACTCGACCCGAGGATCCACAGCGGCACGCGAAGCCCCTCGCCGGGAATGGCGCGCACCGGCCGGCCGGGGGAGGCCGGTTCGAAGAAGGCCTGTAGCTCCTGGACGTCCTGCGGGAAAGTCGAAGAGGCGGAGTGGTCGCGACGCAGTGCGCGCATGGTGCGAGGGTCGGTGCCGGGAGCACGGCCCAGCCCCAGGTCGATGCGGCCGGGGTAGAGGGAGGCCAGGGTGCCGAACTGTTCGGCGATCACCAGGGGCGAGTGGTTGGGGAGCATGACGCCTCCCGAACCCACGCGGATGGTGGAGGTGCCCTCGGCGATGAAGCCCAGCGCGACGGAGGTGGCGGCGCTGGCGATGGCGCGCATGTTGTGGTGTTCGGACAGCCAGAACCTGGTGTAGCCCCAACTCTCCAGGTTCTGGGCGAGTTCGCGGGCGTCGCGGAGGGCCTGACCGGGATCGGAACCCTCGACGATGCTCGCGTGGTCCAGGACGGACAGGGCGAGCCCGCCCCCGGGCACGGGTGATCCGGGACGGTTCCCTCTGGCGCTCTCGGTTTCGGTCATCTCACTTACCCCCACTGACCTCGAATGTTCGATGATCGACGATCATCGAACATTGACGGTACACTCGCGCCTGAACGCATACCAAATCCGAACGGGTGAGTGGAGGTGGGGCTTTGGCACCCCGGGGTGTGTCCAAGGGGCCGGAGCATCCGGCGCTGGACGAGGTCGAGCTGGTCACGGTCCTGTCCGCGCTGGCCGAGCCCACGCGGCTGCGGATCGTGTGCATGCTCGCGGCGATGGAGGGTGAACGGGCCTGGAAGGACATCGATCTGCCGATCGCGCAGTCCACGCTCAGCCACCACCTGAAGATCCTGCGCAACGCGGGTCTGCTGCTGAACCGGACCGAGGGCACGCGGTGCTTCGTGTCGTTGCGCGACAAGGAGCTGGAGGGGCGCTTTCCGGGGCTGCTCGAGACGGTGCTCAACTGCCGGGACCGCTGACCCCACCGCGACCGGTGTCATCCTCAGCTCGTTCACGATGGGGCCAACGAAGGTGGCCGCGATCGAGTTCCCGGACGTACGGAAGACCCGGCGATCTCTTCCCCCCTGATGCGAGAGATCGCCGGGCCTCCACCCCCTACGGAAAGGGCCCCTGAATCCTCTGGTCCCCTTTCCCTCCTGGTGCCTGTCGGCCGGAGGGCAGTAGATCCAGAGGCCCTGTGGCGGTGGTGAGGCATCCACGTGCGTGAAGAACGTGGATTCCCCCGATAAACCTCACCGCCGCGCTTCGGAAATAGGACTATCGGAAAGTTCTACCCGGGAATGACGAACTGCCGATATTCCTCTCCCTATTCGGCCCGCCCGGCCTCGCGTGACTAACGTGGAAAAGCGGACCCGTGATGTACTCTAGCGCCTCGCCGGACCATTTATGACCCGCATCCGCGGGGTCGGGCCGTGGCCGACGCGACCCCGCGGACGTGGAGCGTCGAGTGCATCGTGTGGACACCACGACGGCTGCGGTCCTCGATGCGAAGCCCGCCGCGGTCGGCTGTCCGACGACAACGAGTATGCCTGAGGGTGTGCGTCGTCCGCAGCCATTCGCGATTAATCATCGAAGTCGATCCTGGGCTTTGGCCGGACCCGGCCATCGGTCTTTTGTTGGTTTATAT
The DNA here is from genome assembly GCF_020741345.1 of Nocardiopsis listeri. Taxonomy (GTDB): domain Bacteria; phylum Actinomycetota; class Actinomycetes; order Streptosporangiales; family Streptosporangiaceae; genus Nocardiopsis; species Nocardiopsis listeri_A. Next base: position 7,538 of record NZ_DYZD01000184.1, on the reverse strand, counting down.
ACCCCGAAGGAGCCACTTGGTGGTACTGCGGGCTGATCGTGTAGGGCCAACTGGATTCGGGACGAAGGACCTGATACTCGGAGTTCGGCGGGATGGCGGGCTTGTTCGGACGCAATGGTTGCATGGGGTTGCGGTCGGTGGGTTCGACGGCGGAGGTGAGAACGGCGTCCGTGCGGGCAGGCCCTAGCACCAGGAGGCCGCTGACGGCATCACACCTTCAGATAGTGTGCCTCGCTCCCCCCGGCTTGCAGAAGGGTCACTCGTGAACATCGGCGAAGAGTCCACCAACGGCCATCGGCCGACCGACGATGTCGGGAACCGGATCGGCGAGACCTTCGGCGGATACCGGCTCACCGAGGTACTGGGCGTGGGCGGCTTCGGCACCGTCTACCTGGGGCGCCATGACGACGGCCACGTCGCGGCCATCAAGGTCCTGCACGAGCCGGCCGGCGCCTCCCCGGCCGAGCGCGAACGCGACCGAGAACGCTTCCGCAAGGAGGTCGAGCACAACAAGCAGGTCAAGCGGTACTTCATCGCCGAGGTGTTCGACGCCGGGACCGAGGACGACCCGCCCTGGGTGGTGACCGAGTACGTCGAGGGCAGGACCCTGCGCGAACTCGTCGGCGAGGACGGCCCCCTGTACGGAGACCCGCTCTACCGGCTGGCGCTCGCCACCGCCACGTCCTTGGGCGCCGTGCACGGAGCCAACATCGTCCACCGCGACTTCACCCCCAGCAACATCATCATCACCAGCGAGGGTGTTCGGGTCATCGACTTCGGGATCGCCCGCACCCTGGACAACCGCACCGCCCTGGCCAGCGGGCTCATCGGCACCCCGCGGTACATGGCGCCGGAACAGGCCAACGGCTCCGAGGTCACCGCCGCCATCGACGTGCACGCCTGGGGAGCGGTGATGGCCTTCGCGGCGACCGGTGGGCACGTGTTCGACGCGCCCAACGACCACCGCATCCTCGAACGGATCAAACACGACACCCCCGATCTACGAGGGGTGCCCGACTACCTGGCGCGGATCGTGGTGAGCTGCCTGCACAAGGAACCGGAGCGGCGCCCCACGTCCTACCAGCTCCTGGCCATCCTCCTGGGCAAGGAGGTGCCGCCCGAGCACGAACGCCTCGACGGCGGCCACGGGAGCGGCACCCTGCTGTTGGACGAGGGCGTGCAGGCCTACTGGCGTAGTGTCAGCGGCAGTAGACGGCCGCCCTTCCAGATCGCGGGCGTGTACTACGCCGACCCCACCGAACTCGCCGCGGGCATGCAGGAACGGTGGGCGGAGGCGCACGAGATGCTGAGCGAGCCGCGTGAACGCCACGCGTTGCTGCGCTGGCTGCCCGAGAAGGAGGGCGAGGCCCACCGCGTGGTGGGGGCGCTGCCGGAGGACTACGGGGGCGCCGACGTCCAGGCCGCCCACCTGATCGCCGAACTCGACCCCCGCCTGGGGGCGCTCTTTCGTGACGTCGACATGTCCTGGGGTGCCCTTTTCAGTACCCGGGACGGGCGAGCCTGGCCGTACCGGAACGGTGAGTACGACTCGCTCGTGTACTTCATCGAGCACTATGACCTGCTGGGGGCGTTCGGCAAGCACCACTGTTTCCGCATCGAACACGAGCCGTGTGTGTGGGGCGCCCCGTGCGTTCTGTACGGTCGGGTCGCCCGACAGGCCACGGTCCTGTTCGAGCGGCTGCGTAAGGGCCAGGAGTGGATGAACCGGGTCGCAGAGTCGCTGGCGTTCACCCCCAGGGAGATCTCTCCGGTGCGCAAGGGCGACCTCGTTCACATGCTCGCCACCCACGACAAGCGCGAGGCGGACGCGGGTGTGTTGGTGGCGTGGGTGACGCAGGGGTTCCAGGAGGGCCCCGAACAGCAGGTCCTCCAACGGGTACGCGCCGCCATCGAGGAGGCCGACGATCCGTGGCCGGTGGCCGTGGCGCTGCGGGCCCAGCGCGAGGACCTGTCGACGGTGGCCGAGCGGGGCAAGCGGCTGCGCGATCGCGCCGAGGCGCGTCGGGTGCGACGGGCGAACGCGGCGGGGGAGGGCCGGGACGAGGGGCGGACCACCGAGCCGCCTACCGGCGAGGCCGAGCGGGAGCGGTCGCAGGAGAGGCTGGAGGCCTTGGAGAACGGTGTCTCCCGACATCTGCCACGGGGCCTGTCGATCCTGGGCGCGGCTACGGCGGTGGTGGGGCTGGTCTTCGGTGTCGCCTACACGAACACCCTGGGTGTGCTCGCAGTGGTGATGATCCTCGCCGGTGTCGCCCTCGGCGTGATCGGAATGGTCCTGGGTCGGGATCAGGCCGGGGAGATCGGCGCGCTGAGACGGCGCTTGGAGGAGGGCCCGGGAACGATCGCCCGACCACCGGCGGTCGTCGAGGACGATGACGGGTACGAGGGCGATGTGGGAAGCGAGGAACAGCTCAAGAAGTTGCGCGGGCACCTGTCCGACTTTCCGGGTTGAGTGCGAATTCCGCCCTCCTGCCCAACAACCTGATAACGGCCCGGGACGCGAAACGGGGCCTTTGGATGCTGTGACGCCGCTCTCATTCGACGATCCGCCCGGGAACGAATGGAACCGGGATCGGCGATGAGCAGCGGCTTCCCGGTCCAGGGGCGGTCACTCGTCCGGTGGCGGGTGGTCGGTCGAAAGCCCTTTCTGGGCGGCCCCGTGGGGCTTTTCGACACCGGTACCCCGGCGACGAGTGCCCTGCGGATTGGGTAGATTCGCAGGACCACGGGATCGAATGTGCTATCCCGGCACAGGCCACCACAACCGTCCCTTGATGTGTGGAAAGCTGCCCCCAATGGATTTCTCCTCCCCCGCCCTGCCGCCGAACGTCACACCCCTGACCGACGGCGACCCGCTCCAGGTTGGCCCTTACCGCCTGATCGGGCGGCTCGGAGCCGACGGTCTGGGCACCCTCTACGCCGCCGTCTCACCGGACCACGAGACGTTGGCCCTGAAGATCGCCGACGCCGAATGGACCGAGGGCGCCGACGCAGCCGACGAGGTCGCGCTCATGCGCCAGGCCGGTGGTGTGTGCACCGTCCCGGTCCAAAACAGTGGTGTCCACGAAGGGCGACCCTGGTCGGCCGTCGGGTACATCCCCGGGTTCGAGCTGTGGCAACGCATGCGCGGCCAGGGACCCTTCAGCGGGAACCAGCTCCTCGTCCTGGCGGCCGGGATGGCCGAGGCCCTGGCCGGCTTCCACTCCATGGGTCTGGTGCACGGAGACATGCGCCCGGGCAACGTGGTCGTGGCCGCCGACGGCCCCAAAGTCCTCGACTACGGCATCGTCCGCCGCATCGACCCGAGCGCACCCACCCAGAGCGCCCAGAGCCTGGGCTGGCTGGCCCCCGAACGGTACGAGAGGGCCGCCGCCTCCACCGCCACCGACGTGCACGGGTGGGCCGGTCTGGTCGTGTACGCCGCCACCGGCACCCCGCCGTTCGGCCCCAACCCCGCCGGCCACGTGCCCGGGCGGGTCCCCGGACAGATCGTGTGGGAGATGGCGGCCCGCGCCCGCGAGGCGCGCGTGGACCTGAGCGCCCTCCCCGAGGAACTGCGCCCGCTGCTCGAACGCGCGTTCTCACCCGATCCCGCCCGGCGCCCCTCCGCGGACGAGGCGTACCTGGAATGTCTGCTGCTGCTCGGCATCGACGAACGGGCCACCGCGGACACCTGGCCCGACCGGCTGCGCGCGCTCATCGCCGAGCACTGGTCGGCCCTGAACATCCCCCCGCACGACCCGGTGACCTGGACCAACGCGGCCCTGGCCCAGAGCACTACCGAGCCGGAGCCCGCACCCACCGCCGCGCCCACCCCCGGGGTGCCGGTCCAGACCCCGGCCCCGGAACCCGAGCCCGACGCCAAGGCCTACCTGTTCGGGGCCCGGGGCGAACCGGGCGCCGCGAACCACACCCGGGAGCTGGTGCTCGAAGAGGACGAGGAGACCGCCGGAGGGCCGCGCGTGGGCCTGTGGCTGGTGGTCGGCGCCGTCGGCATGGCCCTGGCGCTGGGCATCGGCTACCTGCTGTTCGAGACGCTCGGCGACGCCGAAACCGAGAACGTCGTGGCCGAGGAACCCGACCAGGGCTCCGCGGGTGACGTCTCCCCGGAAGAGGAACCGGAACCCGAGCCGGCCGCCCCCGAGCCCATGGCCTGCGACGACGTAGAACGCGTCGGCGCCCAGGAGGCACGGGCGCAGTGGCGTCCGTTCGACCCCCAGGCCGCCGCGTCCGAGACCTACCTCGAACTGCTCACCCCGGGGCCGGAGGGCACCCCTGTCGTCGACCCCGAGATCTGGCCGTTCGTCTATCCGGTCGACCACGACAGTGTCGACTACGGACTGGCCACGCCGGGCCTGAGCGCGTTCCCCGTGCTGTCCGTGTGCATGACCGAGGTGGTGCCGGCCGCCAACGGGGCCGAGTTCTCCGTGGAGCTGCGCTACCACCCCGACGTGGGCAGCCACAACGTGTACGCCGAGGACTTCATGACCCTCGTCCCGCTCGACCCCGCGGAGAACTCCGGGGTGGACAAGGAGGTCCACCGAGGCGGTACCGGGAGTGAGCTGGAAGCGCCCCTGACACCCCTGACCGTGTTGGGTCCGGATCACCCCGCCGAGACGCTGACCGTGTACATCTCGGGAGCCCCCGAGCGCGGTGGGGTGGCCTACCGGCCTGCCGCGCACTCGGGTCCGCTGACGCACGAGATGAGCGGGCACTGCTACGACGTGGACGGCACCCTGGAGTGGCGCGACGAAGAGACGATGGGCTCGGGCTTCTTCGCGGTCCCGGACACCTCACTGGAGTCCAACACGATGATGGACTGCCCCGTCGACGAGGGATGACCTCTACTCGCCCGTGCGCCCGGGCAGGTGGATCCCGGCGTAGACGCGCCTGCGCAGCAGCGTCTCGGCGGGTCCGCGCCCGCCACGACGGCGGGAGAGGTCGGCCCACACCAGTGTCGCCGCCCACGTCGCCACCGCCACACCGGCGGCGGCCGAGGCGCTCGCCGTCGAGCCCCAACCCAGTCCGTAGGGCGCGAACACCAGGGTGAACACCACCGCCTGCGTCAGATAGCAGCTCAGGGAACGCTCGCCCACGGCGGCGACCGCCACCACCAACGGGTGTTCGGTCGCATGCGCGTTGGACAGCCCGAGCGCGACCAGGGCGATGAGGGCCGCCCATCCGGCGCCGCCCGCCCAGCCGGCCGCATCGTGCAGGATCCATAGGGCGGGCTCGACCTCCGGCCCCGGGTTCGGCGCCAGGGACGCGGTGACCAGGGCGTCCGGCAGACCGCCCGCCACCGCGATGCCCAGACCGACGACGACGGTGCGCAGCAGCAGGGTCCGATGCCGTTCGGGGTGCTCCAGGATCCGGTGACGCCCGGCCCACACACCCACCAACAGTGGGGGCATCACCACCAACAACAGGGTCACGGGCGTGTAGAGCACCCACTCGGCGAAGCGTTCGCCCATCGCCGCCACGAAGTCCGGTTCCACCAGGGAGGGCGTCGCTGCGTGCGCGGCCGCGCCCTCCTCCTCGCCCTGGCCGCCCAGGACGAAGGTGAGCAGGGCGTTCAGGGCCACCGAACCCACCGCGAACACGCCGGCCGTCCACAACAGCGTTCGGTCCCCGACCCGCAGGAAGAACAGGAACAGCACCAGCGACAACCCGTAGGCGCCGACGATGTCCACCGGCAACAGCAGCACACCGTGCGCCAGGCCGATCAGCAGCATCCACAGGCCGCGCCGGTGCAGCACCGTCCGCACGTGCACCCACCCGCCCCCGGAATCTGTGACCCGACGGGCGATCCACACCATGCCGTAGCCGAACAGCAGCGAGAACAACGGGATGGCCCGGCCGTTCACCAGGAGGGACTGCAGGAAGGTGAGCGTTTGGTCGCCCACGCCTCGAACCGTGTCGGCGTGGGTGAGGAAGAACCGCGCGTTGACCAGCGCGATGAACAGCAGCATGAAGCCGCGGGCCAGATCGGGGGCGAGGGAACGCCTCATGGGTCTCTCCAGGGAGTGACGGGTGAGAGGGGGCGATCCCGAAACTACGGATCCGCCCGAGGGAAACCCATGGGGCCGAGCCGAGACCTTCGGTGGGGTTCCCCCTACCGGCACGGCCGGCTAAGCTGGTGGGGCGTCGCGTGTCCCGAACCAAGAGCAGTGGGCCGGTCGGTCGACATGGAGGCGCCTGAACCTTTCGGGGAGCCAATCGTGAGCCACTACTTCGCGTACGGAATCTGAGCGGCTGAATCGCTCGCGGCCCTCTCCCGGCCGCTGCGCCGTCCGGCATTTCGACCGGCGGCCTCCCCGAACACCACTCGCCTCGACGCGTCCACGCGCCCTCTTCGCCTTGCCCCGCCGGGTCTGTCCACGTCGCCCGGGCGACGCCATGGCCGGACAGCGCCCTCGACGGCGACACCTCGTGTGCTCGGGGTCGGCCGCCTCCACTCACTTCAGGAGGTACTTCCATGACCGACCAGACCGTTCAGAACGACCAGACCGCTCGGCCCGACCGACCCCAGCCGTATGCCCGCCCCGAACCCGTGGTGAGCCCCTTCAACGTGCCGGTGGTGGAGGAGTTCCGAGCCAACGGCGGCCGCGTCGGCGGCATGTTCGAAGGTGGTGACCTGCTGCTGCTCACCACCACCGGGGCCAGGTCGGGCCGCGAGTACACCAACCCGCTCGCCTACCTGAGGATCGACGACCGGTTGTTGGTCGTCGCCTCGGCGGGAGGGTCGTCCCGCGACCCCGACTGGTACCGCAACCTGCTCGCGCACCCGATGGTGGTCGTCGAGCTGGGCTCCGAACGCTTCGAAGCGGTCGCGGTGCCCACCGAGGACACAGAACGGGACCGCCTGTTCGAGGAGATCGTCCGTCGCGAACCGGGCTTTGGCGACTACGAATCGCGGTCCGGGCGCCGGCTGCCGGTGGTGGAGCTCCAACCCGCCGCCCCGGAGAGCGCCGGAGAGGTCACCAACCTCGCCGAGAAGCTGTTCGAGGTGCACGGATGGCTGCGCGGTCAGCTCGACCGGGTTCGTGATGAGGCCGAGGCGTACCTGGCCGAACACGCCGGAACCGGCGACCCCGTGGGTCTGAACCTGCAGATTCGTCAGCACTGTCTGGCGTTCTGCGAGTCGCTGCACTTCCACCACAGCGGTGAGGACGGTGTCTTCCCGAATCTCGTGCAGGGTTACCCGCACCTGCGCGAACCCGTCGAGCGATTGATCGCCGAGCACCGGGTCGTGGACCGGATCCGCGGCGAGCTGGAGCGGTTGTTGGACGATCTGGCCACCGCCGACCCGGACCGTTTCCGTGCCGAACTCGACCGGATGTCCCGGGAGCTGAACGCCCACCTGGACTTCGAGGAGGAGAGCCTGATCCCGGTCCTGTCCCAGATCCCCTTCCCACCGCCCATCCCCGCGGAGTGACCCCGTCCGGGGCGGTCCTAAAGGGGTGGATCCCTCGCGGGCCGCCCCGTTCGAGTGAGGTCACATGTCCAACTCCTCTGCG
>NZ_DYZD01000183.1 GCF_020741345.1 Nocardiopsis listeri | reverse complement strand
GGGGAGCACATATAGTCGAGGAGGTTTCCCGTCTCCTGACCACCGCGAGTAGGTACTTCCATGCCCCGTGGGACCTCCGTGCGCCACCCGCTGGCCGGACTCACCCTTGACTTTCACCGCCTCGGCCCCCTCCAGGGCCCGCTCGAGCCCTGGATGTGCGCTGAGCTGGATCAGCATGCCGCACAGGTGTGCGAAGGCATTGTCTCCGGAGGTGTCGAACTCAATGCCGGCACTCTCGGAACGTACCTTCACGGCTTCCTCGACGGTTGCCTCGAACGCGGCTGGGACTCCGAAGACGCCGGCTACGACTGGGAGACTCTCCGAATTCTCGCTATCTGCCGCTTGGCCAAGGAGCGCGGTTTCGTCCGCTAGGTTGGTCCTATCGCAGGCGGTGTGATCTTCGACGCGAGCTTCTCGCGGCAGTCACCCTTGCCGGTTCCCCGGCGAAATGCCGAGACCGGGCGTAGGCTGAAACGTGACGGTGGCCCCAAGGGACCGTTCATGACCGGCGCGTCCAACCAGGAACCAGAGCCCTGCGGAATGCAACGTGGGATCTGCGGTGTCAAGGGTCCGGTGGCGGGCTCCGGCACCGTGACTGGCGGAGCGGCCTGAACGGTCGCGAGAAAGGAATGCGAATGAGGAGCGGTCGACATGGGGCGGCGCGCCCACCCGTCGGCGTCCTGATCCAGCAGGATCGCGTCGACTTCGCGCTTTTCGTACTGATCTTCGTCGTCTCGCTCGTGTCGATGGTATTCACGGGGCCCGGAAGCATCGTCTTCTGGCTGGCTTTCCTCCCGATGATCGCGACCGTCGTTCTGGGTTTCCGACGTATCGAGCACCTCTCCCGGCTGGAGCTGAACGACTCCGAATTCATGTGAGCCGAGCCGTCGAATGACCGAGACGGCGACGACCACCACCGCGGGGGAGCACCACCGCGACAAACGACGAGGGCGAGGCCGCACGGGCCCCGCCCTCTTTCATGTCCTCCAGAGTTCTCCTCGGGCCCACGGTCCGTCCGACGGACCGTGCGCGGCCTCGCGGTTACGGGGTGGACTCGCCGCTCTTGCCGCGCTGCCCGGGCAGGCTCGTGGCCTCCTCCTTGGTCTCGGTCGCCGTGGAACCGGGACGGCTCATCGCCGCATCCCGTCCGGCCTTGTAGCTGCTCTCCTCGCTCAGCCGGCCGGTCTCGCGCTCGGCGACGTCCAGCCAGCGCGCCCAGCGCGCCTGCATCGGCTGGATGAGGCCGCCACCGACACCGACGACGAGGATGCCGCCGACGGTCGCCAGCACCGCGATCAGCACCGGCATGGTGACGGCGACGGCCACGCCCATCTGGTTCAGCGCGGCGATCACACCAAGGGCCAGGATGGCCACGGCGGCGATGTTGGCGAGCAGGCCACCGTAGGACAGTCCGCCCAGGGCGTTACTGATGACGTCCTTGACCGCCTTGGCGATCATGCCGGCCACCACGACGATGACCAGCGCGACGATGCCATGCGGAATCCACGCGATCACGTCGTTGAGGAGCGTGCTGACCGGGTTCGATCCGAAGACGTTGAACGCGAGCGTCAGCACGAACAGCAGTCCGACGTAGTAGATGATCTTTCCGCACAGCTCGCTTCCGGTCCAACGGCTGCGCTCGAAGTACTGACCCACACCGCCACGGTGCAAGGCCCGGTCCAGCCCGACGCTGTGGAGGCCCTTGGCGACCCCCCTGCCCACGAACCAGGCGATGATCCAGCCCAGAACGAGGATCACCAGGAATCCCAGCAGCAGCGGTACGAAACTCACTACGGCCGCCAAGGCGTCCATCAGACCCTGACCGATGTCCATACGTCTTCACCCCCGAATCGCTGGTACCGCTCGACCAACCGGTGGCCGGTGCCGAGCGGATACGGCGAAGAGAAGCGCGGTACTTCTCAGTTCCGCGATACCCGACGACGGGAGATCGAATCTTTTGACGGCGATTCCCCGTGGTGATTGCCCGGGCTTTACGGAGAGTTTGTGAAATCCTGAAGGAATTGGTTTTCTGCGGCCAGAAAATACCCGGTGCCGGTGCTATGCAAGCGCCATTTCGGCGCCGATCCGGGATCAATCCGAAGAATGAGGGCGGGGCGGAAGGGAGTGTCCGACTAGGGGCCGGACCGAAAAGCCCCCGGACACTCGAAGCATCCGGGGGCGAATCCCGCGGCCGTGGGCCGTGGTCGGGTCGTTCTCGTCAGTCGTCCTCATCGGAACGGGTCAGGTCCCAGCCGCTGATCCCACGCCAGGCCAACCTGGCCACCAGCTGTTCGGCGGCGTCCTGCGGCACCGAACCGTGGTTGTTCAGCCAGTACCTGGCGCTGGTCTCGGCCATGCCGACCAGGGCGATGCTCAGCAGGTGCGCCTCCTCGTCGGAGATGCTCGTGTCCTGCCGGATCACCTCACCGATCAGTTCGGCGCAGCGCTGGAACGTGTGCTCGCTCTTCTCCCGTACCGCGGGGAGGTTGCGCAGGTCGGACTCGAAGACCAGCCGGAAGGCCTCACCGTCCCCCGCCACGAAGTCGAAGTAGGCCTGGAAGCTCGCCGTGACCCGTTGCCGGTTGTCATGGGTGCTCTCCAGCGCCTCGCGCTGCTTCTCGACCAGTACCTCGGAGTGTTCCTCCAAAAGGGCCAGGTAGAGCTCCAGCTTCCCCGGGAAGTGCTGGTACAGAACGGGTTTGCTGACACCCGCGCGGTCCGCGATCTCGTCCATCGCCGCCGCGTGGTACCCACGGGCGACGAAAACCTCCTGGGCTGCGGCCAGGAGTTGACGTCGGCGCCTGACCCGGGGCAAGCGGGTGCCCCGGGCGCGTGCGTCTGAAGGAGCTGTCACACCCACACCCTCCGAACTCGGCATGGCAGATGCACGCCATTCACTCGACATCTGCGTGGCTGATACCTGCGGGCGCGGCCTCGGCTCCGTGTCGCGCCCCGCGGCTTTTCACTCATCTTACTCCCGCGTAAGTTGAGTGTGGGCGGCGTGCGGTGAACTTTCACCGATGCATGACGGGCCGAAAAACCGACATCGCAGGTGAGAAGGGCATCGAACGAGCGCCCGATACATGAGACGAAGGGCCCGAAGCTCATGCGGTGGCGGCCACCGCGATCACGGCAAGAGACCTCAACGGCGTTCGTCCTCGTCCTCTCCGGCGTCGATCGACTGGTCGATCACGTCCGCCTCGTTCGCCTCGATGAAGGCGTCCTGAGAGGTGTCCTCGAAACGGCGACCCTCCTCGTCCGGACCCGCGGAGGTGCGTTGCTCGGCCGCGTCGGCCTCGGGAACGCTCGCACCCGGGTCCTCGGCCTCCGGCGTCCGTCCGGTGTCTCTCTGATCGGAAGATGCCACAGGGTCCTCCCAACGTCGTCGACGGTACCGGCGACACTACCCGCCGCCACCAAGATCGCAGGGGTACCGCGCGGAATGAACCGATGGGTCCGGGTGGTTGGGGGTGGTCAGGACGTCCCGCGGGGCGACGAGCGCCACTCGTCCCCAGGGTGGGAATGGAAAACCCCACCCGTTAGGTTGGGTATAAGTGAAAGCCGCTTCGCGCACCGCCCCTCCCGCCGTGGTCCCCTCGGTGCGGGTGTGGGTGCGAGGCAACCCGAACAGACATGAGGAGTCACCGTGTCGCTGCCGCCGCTGGTCGAACCGGCTGCCGAGCTGACCGTGGACGAGGTGCGCCGTTACTCGCGTCACCTGATCATCCCGGACGTGGGGATGGACGGTCAGAAGCGCCTGAAGAACGCCAAGGTCCTCGTCGTCGGCGCGGGCGGCCTGGGCTCCCCGGCCCTGCTGTACCTCGCCGCCGCAGGGGTGGGAACGCTCGGCATCATCGACTTCGACGTGGTCGACGAGTCCAACCTCCAGCGCCAGATCATCCACGGGCAGAGCGACATCGGCCGGCCCAAGGCCGAGTCGGCCCGGGACAGCGTCAAGGAGGTGAACCCCGGGGTCGAGGTCATCCTGCACCAGGAACGTCTGGAGTCGGACAACGCGCTGGACATCCTCGCCGGTTACGACCTGATCCTGGACGGCACCGACAACTTCGCCACCCGGTACCTGGTCAACGACGCCGCCGTCATCCTGAACAAGCCCTACGTGTGGGGTTCGATCTACCGCTTCGACGGTCAGGTCAGCGTCTTCTGGAACGAGTACGGGCCGCACTACCGCGACCTCTACCCCGAGCCGCCGCCGCCCGGAATGGTCCCCTCCTGCGCGGAGGGCGGTGTCCTGGGTGTGCTGTGCGCCTCCATCGGCTCGGTCATGGTCAACGAGGCCATCAAGCTGATCACCGGCATCGGTGAGCCGCTCGTGGGCCGTCTGCTCATCTTCGACGCCCTCGAGATGACCTGGCGCGAGGTCAAGGTCCGCAAGGACCCCGAGACCGAGCCGGTCACCGAGCTCATCGACTACGAGGCGTTCTGCGGTGCGGTGTCCGAGGAGGCCACCGAGGCCGCCGTGGACTCCACCATCACCGCGCCGGAGCTCAAGGAGCTTCTCGACAACAAGCCCGACGAGATCTTCCTCGTGGACGTGCGCGAGAAGAACGAGTACGAGATCGTCAGCATCCCGGGCGCGACGCTCATCCCCAAGGGCGAGTTCCTCAACGGCAAGGCCTTCGAGCGACTGCCCCAGGACAAGCGCGTGGTCCTGCACTGCAAGTCCGGTGTGCGTTCGGCCGAGGCGCTGGCCGCGGTCAAGGCCGCCGGTTTCGGCGACGCCGTGCACGTCGGCGGCGGTGTCCTGGCCTGGGTCAACCAGGTCGACCCGAGCCTGCCCGCCTACTAGGTCCGGGTTCCAGGGTTCGTCTTCGGGCGGTGCGGGGTGTCTTCCCGCGCCGCCCGCACTCGTTTCCCGGGAGGGACGGCCGAGGAACGGGTACAGGTCCCACACGGGTCGCGCGTCGACCAACGGCGCGCACCCCGCTGCTGGGAGGTGGCGCTATGCGTGTGAAGGGACGCTGGGCGGACTGGGGGGCGATCGCCCTCGGTCTGGTGGTCGGGCTGAGCTGGATCGCCCACGGGATGTACGGGTTCTCCGGAGGGCTGTTCTTCATCCTGGGGCTGGGGGTGATCCTCGCCGCGACGATGTCGTTGACCCGCCCCGGCGCGTTGACGACCGAGATGGGCGTGATCGCAGGCGGGGTGTTGTTGTTCGCCCTGCCGTGGCTGCTCGGGTTCACCCACATCCCCGGGGCCGCACTGACCGCGTGGATCGGTGGGGGAGCCATCCTGATCCTGGGTGTCTACGGGCTGACCAAGGCCAGGGCCGCGCGCAGGCGCGATCCCGAACTCGCCTGGGGCGCCCACGACAACAGGGTTCCGGAGTAGCCGAATCGGCCGACCCTCAGGGTTCGGAAGCCGCTCCCCTCCGTGGGGGCGGCTTCGTGCGGTACGGGCACGGGTGTCGGTGACGGTGGCTAGGCTCACGTCCATGACCGAAGCGTTGCCCGAAGACGGTGAACCCGACGAGTACACCGAGGACGTCCTGTCGGTGGTGGAACGGATCCCCACGGGTCTGGTGATGAGCTACGGCGACATCGCCGAGTACGTGGGCCGGGGCGGGCCTCGTCAGGTGGGGGCGGTCATGTCCCGGTGGGGCGGGGGAGTGCCCTGGTGGCGGGTGGTGCGCGCGGACGGACGACCGGCCTCGGGGCACGAGGTGCGAGCTCTGTCCCACTACGCCGGGGAGGGCACCCCGATGCGCCCCGGAAGCGACCGGGTGGACATGGCGAAGGCCCGTTGGGACGGGCGGACCAGGGGCTGAGGACGTACCCGACTCTTCCCGAGCCGTCCGGGATGGTCGTTCACCTCTGGTGAACTGGAGGCGTGAACACATCCCCGTACCGTCTCGTGCGGCGCGCCCATGAGGCGTCGCCGCCGCCGGTGCTGGACGAGAACCAGCAGAGGGTGGTCGACCACCCCGGTGGTCCCCTCCTGGTACTCGCGGGTCCGGGGACCGGCAAGACCACCACCATCGTCGAGGCCGTCGTCGAGCGCATCGACGACCGCGGCGTCGATCCCTCACGGATCCTGGTGCTCACCTTCAGCCGCAAGGCCGCCCAGGAACTGCGTGAACGCATCACCGGACGGCTGCGCCGCACCACTCGCGAGCCCCTGGCGCTCACCTTCCACAGTTACGCCTACTCACTGATCCGCCGCGAGTTCCAACGCATGGGCGACCTCGCGCCTCGGCTCCTGTCCGGGCCCGAACAGCTCATGGAGGTCCGTGAACTCCTGCGGTGGGAACTCGCCGATGGCGGAAAGGAGTGGCCGGAACGGCTCCGACCCGCCCTGGAGACGCGCGGCTTCGCCGAGGAGCTGCGCGACTTCCTGATGCGTGCCCAGGAACGTGGGCTGGGGCCCGAGGCGCTGACGGCGATGGCCGCCGACCGCGACCGCGACGACTGGGCCTCGGCCGCCGGGTTCCTGTCCCGCATGAACGGCCGTTTCGACATCGCCCCCGTGCCCACGCTCAACTACGCCGAGCTGGTGCGCGTCGCCGCGAACATGCTCTCCGACCCCGAGGTGCAGGAGCGGGAACGTTCCGCCCACGAGGTGGTCTTCGTCGACGAGTACCAGGACACCGACCCGGCCCAGGAGGAGCTGTTGCGTGCTCTGGCCGGGGACGGAAGGGACCTGATCGCGGTCGGCGACCCGGACCAGTCCATCTACGGGTTCCGCGGCGCCGAGGTGCACAACATTCTGGAGTTCCCGAGCCGCTTCCCCACGTTGCAGCGCGAGGACGCCCCGGTCGTGGCGTTGCGGACCTGCCGCCGCAGTGGGGCGGCCCTGTTGGCGGCCTCTCGCGGGGTGACCCGGCGACTGCCCGCCGTGGCCTCCGCTCGCGGGCAGGTCAACGCCCACCGCGACCTCACCCCCGCCGAGGGGGTCCCCGACGGGGAGGTGCACCTGCTGATGGCGGACAGCGCCACCCAGGAGGCCGCGGTCATCGCCGACACCCTGCGCCGGGCCCACCTGATCGACGGGGTTCCGTGGTCGGACATGGCGGTGCTGGTGCGCTCCTCCAGCCGGCAGCTGCCGGTGCTCCGCCGCGCCCTCACCGCCGCGTCGGTGCCGGTCGTGGTGGGCTCGGACGAACTTCCGGTGGCGGCCGAACCCCTGGTCCGTCCCCTGCTCGGCCTCATCCGGTACGGGCTGAGGCCGGAGGAACTGGACGACGAGGCCGCCCGCGAACTCCTGATGAGCGCCTTCGGCGAGGCCGACTCCGTCCGGCTGCGCCGGCTGGTGCGGGCCCTGCGCAGGCTCGACCTGGATCGGGTCCGGTCCGCCAGGGAGAACGCGACCACCGAGGACGTCACCGAGGACGACGTGATCGAGGGCGAGGAGAGCGGCGACCAGGACACCGGGTACCGATCCTCCGCCAGGCTGCTGGTCGAAGCCCTGCTCGATCCGCGCGAACTCACCCTGGTCGACCCCGAGATCGCCGCGCCCGCCACCCGGGTCGCCAAGGCGCTGCGCACCGTGCGCGACCTGAACGCCAAGGGCGCCGACGCCGAACAGGTCCTGTGGGAACTGTGGCGCGACAGCGGGCTCGCCGACCGGCTGCTGCGGGCCAGCCGGGCCGGAGGCCGCCGCGGTGCAGCCGCCGACCGCGACCTGGACGCCGTGGTCGCCCTGTTCGAGAGCGCCGCCCGCTACTGTGACCGCCTGCCGCCGGGGACCCCCGACGGGTTCCTGGAGGACCTGGCCGCCCAGGAGATCCCCGGCGACAGCCTCGCCGAGCGCGCCCCCGAGGGCGAGGCGGTGCGCATCCTCACCGCGCACCGGTCCAAGGGGCTGGAGTGGGACCTGGTCGTGGTCGCCGGCGCCCAGGAGGGCGAGTGGCCCGACCTGCGGCTCCGCGGTTCCCTCCTCGGTGTGGAGGAACTGGTCGACGCCCAGAGCCACTCGGCGGACTCCTTCGGGGCCGCCCTGGCCTCCAAGCTCTTGGACGAGGAACGTCGGCTCTTCTACGTGGCGCTCACCCGTGCCCGCCGCGCCCTCTACGTCACCTGCGTGGGCGGTGACGACGCCGAGGAGCGTCCCTCACGCTTCCTGGCGGAGATCGGCCTGGGCGACCCCGAACCGATCAGCACCGGGCGGCGATGGCTTTCCCTGCCCGCCCTGGTCGCGGACCTGCGTTCGGTGGTCACCGACCCCAAGGCTCCGGGGCCGCTTCGTCAGGCCTCCGCCGCCCACCTGGCCCGCCTGGCCGAGGAGGGCGTGCGCGGCGCCGACCCCGCCGAGTGGTACGCACTCACCCCCTTCAGCGACGATCGACCCCTCTCCGACCCCGAGGACACCATCCGGGTGTCGCCCTCCCAGGTGGAGAGCTTCACCAACTGTCAGCTGCGCTGGCTGCTGGAACGCGCCGCCGGCGCCTCCTCCGGCGACTCCGCCTCAGCGCTCGGCACCATCGTGCACGCCGTGGCAGTCCTGGTCGCCCAGGGCGGCAGCGCCGAGGAGGTCGGCGAACGCATGGACGAGATCTGGTCCGACCTGGACTTCGGTGGCCCGTGGCAGTCCGACAAACAGCGTGAGCGCGCCGACGAGATGGTCCGCAAGCTCATCGACTGGGAGACCGGCAACGATCGCGACCTGGTGGTCACCGAGGAGGGTTTCAAGGTGGACGTGGGCGGCATCGAGATCACCGGTCGCGTCGACCGACTCGAACGTGATGACCAGGGCCGCGCCGTGGTCGTCGACATCAAGACCGGCGGTACCAAGGCCGACGACCTTTCCCGCCACCCCCAGCTGGGCGTGTACCAGATGGCCGTGCTCAAGGGCGCCTTCGCCAAGCTCGGCCTGACCGAGCCGGGGGGTGCCGCGCTCGTGCAGGTCGGTAAGGCGGCGCTCAGCAAGAAGGCACGCGAACAGGCCCAGCCCCCCCTGGGCGAGGACCCCGACCCCGGGTGGGCGCAGACCCTCGTGCGCGAGGTCGCCACCGGCATGGGCGGGTCCCGGTTCGCGGCCACCCGAAACACCGGTTGCAACTCGTGCGCGGTGCGCGCCTGCTGCCCGGTCCAGGACGAGGGCAGACATGTCTGAACCCACACCCGCCCCCGAGACCCCCGCGCCGAGATTCGGCCCCGCAGAACTCTCCCGCCTCCTCAAGCGACCCGAACCCACCGTCGAACAGGCCCGGGTCATCTCCGCGCCCCTGGAACCGGGCGTGGTGATCGCCGGCGCCGGGTCCGGCAAGAGCGAGACCATGGCCTCCCGGGTGGTCTGGCTGGTCGCCAACGGACACGTGCGCCCCGAACAGGTGCTCGGTCTGACCTTCACCCGCAAGGCCACCGCCGAGCTGGCCGAACGCGTGCGTAAGCGCCTGGAACAGTTGCGCGCCACCGAACTCTTCCCCGAGGAACCGCTGGACGGTGAGCCCACGGTCTCCACCTACAACGCCTACGCGGGGCGGATCGTGGCCGACCACGCGCTGCGAGAGGCGGTCGAGCCCACCTCACGACTGCTCAGCGAGGGTCAGTCCTGGCAGTTGGCGGCCCGGATCGTGGGCGAGTACGACGGCCCCATGGGGCACGTCAACGTCGGAGCGGACACCGTGACCCGCCGGGTCCTGGACCTGTCCGGGCAGATCGCCGACCACCTCACCACCACCGACCAGGTGCGCGGGGTGGGCCGTTGGATCCAGGCGGGCGTGGACGCCATGCGGAGCAGGCCCACCCGACCCACCAAGGAGCTGGTGGACGCCCAACGGCGCCGCGAGGAGCTGCTTCCGCTGGTCGACCGCTACAACGACGCCAAACGTGGTCGCGAGGCGATGGACTTCGGCGACCAGATGGCCCTGGCCGCGCGCATCGCCCTCAACCACCCCGAGGTGGGACTGATCGAACGCGGCCGCTACCGCGTGGTGCTGCTCGACGAGTACCAGGACACCAGCCACGCCCAGTTGGCGCTGCTGCGTGCCCTGTTCGGCGAGGGCCATCCGGTGACCGCGGTCGGCGACCCCTGTCAGTCCATCTACGGCTGGCGGGGCGCGATCGCCGCCAATCTCACCGGCTTTCCCACCGACTTCCCGGTCGCTCCGGGGCGACCGGCCCCGGTGCGGCGTCTGTCGGTGAGCTTCCGGAACGGTCAACGCGTGCTGGACGTGGCCGAACGCGTCTCCGACGAACTGCGCGCCGAGGCCGCCGACGTGCCCGTCCTGTACCCGGGACCCGCCCGCCGTGGCCGAGGCACCGCCATGGCCGCGCTGTTCGCCACCGAGACAGAGGAGGCGGCGTGGATCGCCGACCAGGTGCGCCGCCTGGTCCACGCCACCGCCGACGACCCCGGCGGAGCGGTGTTCGCCCCGGACGGTCGGGCGTGGCCGGAGGGGGAGTCCGGTGGAGCCTCCGACGGTGCCGTCGGCCCCGGCGACATCGCGATCCTGTGCCGCAAACGCTCCCAGTTCCCGCCGCTGCGCGAGGCGCTGGAGGCCCACGACATCCCGGTGGAGGTCGTCGGTCTGGGCGGGCTCATGATGGTGCCCGAGGTCCGCGACATCATCGCCACCCTGCGGGTCGTCCACGACGCTTCCGCGGGCAACGAACTCGCCCGACTGCTCACCGGACCCCGCTGGCGGTTGGGCCCGCGTGACCTGGCGGCCCTGGGTTCCCGCGCCGCCGAACTCGCCCGGCACACCAGGCGTGACCTCACCACCTCCGGCCCCGAGCACGAGGACGAGGCCGACGAGGACCTGCTGCGCCGCACCGTCCTGGACCTGACCGCCGAGAGCGGCAGCCTCGTGGACGCCGTCGACGACCCCGGCCCGGCCGAGAACTACTCGGAGACCGCCTACGAACGTCTGGGCCGACTGGCCGAGGAACTGCGCGGACTGCGCAAGCTCGTCGGCCAGCCCCTGCCCGACCTCATCACCGAGATCGAACGCATGCTCGGGCTGGACATCGAGGTGGGGGCGCGCATCCACCGCGACCCTCTGTCGGCCCGCGCCGACCTCGACGCCTTCGTCGACCACGCCGTGCGCTTCGTCGGCAACACCGAGGACCCCACCCTCGGCGGCTTCCTCGGCTACCTCAACGCCGCAGAGGAGAACGAGAGCGCGCTCAGTCCCGGAGAACGGGTGGGGGGTTCCGACAGCGTCAAGCTCATGACCATGCACGGTGCCAAGGGCCTGGAATGGCCGGTGGTGATCGTGCCCGGGGTCAGCGCCGGCAAGCGCGCGCCGTTGTTCCCCGCCAAGGCCCGCGACTCCCTGGCCTGGGTCAAGGCCGACCACCTGCTGCCGTACCCGTTGCGCGGGGACAGGGCGAGTCTGCCCGCCCTGCGCGGTGTGGAGAAGGAGGACATCGCCGAGTTCAAGGCGGCGGAGGAGGCCCGCCACCTGATGGAGGAACGTCGACTGGCCTACGTCGCGGTCACCCGAGCCTCCTACGCGCTGGTGTGCACCGGCCACTGGTGGGGGCGGACGGGCGGTACTCCGCGCGGGCCGTCGGTGTTCCTGGAGGAGATCCGCGAGGCCTGCGAGAGGGGTGCCGGGTCCGTGGTGACCTGGGCGCCGCCACCCGACCCCGAGGACACCAACCCGCACGACGAGGAGGAGTCCTCGGCGGTGTGGCCGCCGCGGGAGCCGCCCGTGGTGGAGCCGGCCACCGGGACCGGACCCTTCTCGCCGCCCACCGCGGCACCGGAGGTCGGGCCCGACCTCGTCGGTCCCGAACCACGGTTCGAGTACGAACCGGAGTACGACCCCGCATACGACGACGCGCCCGTGGCCGACCACGACCCGGGTTCCGTGCCCGGGCCGGCGCCCGCCCTCGTGACCGAACCCGGTCCCGAGACTCAGGTGGACGGCCGCCGCGAGCAGATCCTGGCCGGAGCCGACCTGGTGGAACAGGCCAGGGCCAAGCTGCGGATCGGAGAGTCCGCGCTACCGAAGAAGACCCCCGACGCGCTGCGCAAACGGCTCCACGGTTGGCAACGCGACACCGAACTGCTGCTCGCCCACCGGGAGCGTGCCGCCACCGGACCGGGGGAGGGGCCGGTCGAGGTGGAACTGCCCGATCACCTGTCGGTCTCCTCCATGGTGTGGCTGGCCAGGGACCCCTCCGCGCTGGCCCGCCAGATCCGGCGGCCGCTGCCCCGGCCGCCGGCCCCTCACACCCGGCGCGGTACCGCCTTCCACTCCTGGCTGGAACAGCGCTTCGGACAGAACGCCACCCTGCTCGACGAACTGCCAGGGGCCGCCGACGAGACCGCGGGAGAGGACGAGGACCTCGCCGAACTCCAGCGGATGTTCGAGGAGAGCGAGTGGGGGCGTCGGGTGCCGATGGAGGTGGAGGTGCCGTTCGAGACGGTCATCGGTGACCGTCTCATCCGCGGTCGCATGGACGCGGTCTTCCACGACCCCGAGACCGGTACCTACGACGTGGTCGACTGGAAGACCGGCCGCCCGCCCGGCAACCAGGCCGAACGGAGGGCCGCGAGCGTTCAGCTCGCCGCGTACCGGTTGGCCTGGGCCGACCTGGTCGGGGCCGAACCCGAAGAGGTGCGGGCCGCCTTCCACTACGTGCGCGCGAACGAGACCGTGCGGCCCGTGGACCTGCTCGACGGCGAGGGGCTGGCCGCGTTGTTCACCCGCCTGCCCGAACCCGACTGAGTCCTTGGGGCCATGGGCAGTGACACGGTCAGCG
>NZ_DYZD01000182.1 GCF_020741345.1 Nocardiopsis listeri | reverse complement strand
ACAGGACCGTCCGGGTCCCCGGACGGTCCTGTTCTGAAACCCTCAAGCCATGGGCGTGTCGCGCCCTCAGTCCTCGGGACGGTGGCGCGAACCCACCGGTGCGGGCAGTTCCTCGGCGGTCGGCGGCTGCTCCACGCCCAGGGAGTTGAGCACCTCCGCGTAACGCAGGGCGGCGATCTTGCCGAGAAGGCTGTCGGAGCCCATCGGCGCGCTCGGCCGGGCACCGAAGCGCTCCGCGAGATCCGCCAGGCGCTCGGCTGGGAACTCCGGTCCCAGAGCGCTGGGCGCGATGACGGGGCGCCTACTGCCGCCCTGGCGCATCTGGCCCATGACCTGTTCGAGCGAGGCCTCGTCCTCCAGGTCGGCGGGCAGGACGGTCAGGCCCAGGCGGGCGGCGAGCAGAACCGCGGTCACACCGGCGGCGCCCACCGCACCCTCACCACCGACGGCACCGACGACGACGCCGTCGGCCATGGTGGTGTTGCGGGCGGTGACGCTGATGAGTCGCATCCGGTCGGCCCGGACGAACCCGGCCTCGGCCAGACGAAGGTGGAGGACCTCGGCGAGCATCGGGTGCGGGCCGAGCCCCTCGGTCACCCGGACGTTGGCGCCGACCTCGGCGACGGCGGCCTCGATCGCGTTGTTGGTGGCCGTGTGCGGGGCGGTGACCAGCGGGACCACCACACCGGCGAGCGGACGGTCGTCGCCGTCGTCCAGGTCGGTGAGGGCATCGGTCAGGGTCTGATGGTCGCCCTCGATGTGTCCGTAGCGGATGGTGACCTCGGGACGGTAGGCCCGAACGAGGTCGGCCATCCGGGCGCCGATCGACTCGCCGTCGGCCCCCCGGGCCTGTTCGGCCGTGCCCGGCACCGCCATGATCAGAGCCGGGGTTCCGAACCAGTTGTCGAAGGACAACGGGTTGCGGTGACGTCCAGAGCGCCGCTTGGGCAGTTCACGTGGGGGAAGTCGGTCAGAGTTTCGCATACCAGGATTCAGACGAGAGGGCGGATGGGTGCGCATGAACAAATCAGGGGTCGCTGCGGCGACATTGTAGCGTTCAACACCACATTCAGGGGTGTATGTCCTGAACGTATACCGGCTCGGCCCCCTCTCGTTGCCCGGGGGCACCCCGGTCAGCCGCTCAAGGCGGGCCTCCGACCGTCGATGACGTGGGTCACCAGGCGGACGAGGACCTCCTTCGCCGAGGCACGTTCGCGCGCGTCCGCCATCAGCACCGGTACGTGCGCGGAGATGTCCAGGGCCTCCCGTACCTCCTCGGTCTTGTAGGGGGTGGCGCCGTCGAAGCGGTTGACCGCCACCACGAAGGGGACCTGTCGGCGTTCGAAGAAGTCGACGGCGTGGAAGCAGGTGTCGAGTCTGCGGGTGTCGGCCAGGACCACCGCGCCCAGCGCGCCCTCGGCGAGCTCGTCCCACATGAACCAGAAGCGGTCCTGGCCGGGGGTGCCGAAGAGGTAGAGGACGATGTCCTGGTTGATGGTGATGCGGCCGAAGTCGAGGGCGACCGTGGTGGTGGACTTGGATTCCACCCCCGACAGGTCGTCGACGCCGTAGCCCGCCTCGGTCATCACCTCCTCGGTGCTGAGGGGGGTGATCTCGCTGACGGCACCCACCAGGGTGGTCTTGCCGGCGCCGAACCCTCCGGCGACGATGATCTTGACTGCCTGCGGGATCGCCTCTTGGGCGCCCGGCCGGTTCTCAGAGTCTGCGGATGCCATCGAGTACCGCCTGAAGCACTTTCTTCTCGGGAAGCTTGGTCATGGGAGTGGCCGCCCGAGTCCGGACGTCGCCTTGTGCGATCAGGTCGCCCAGCAGGATCCTGACGACGGTCAGGGGGATGTCCAGGCGCGCGGAGATCTCCGCGACCGAGATGGGGCGACGACAGAGGTCGAGGATCTCCTGTCGTTCGGGGTCCTGGGGACGCCCTTCGTGATCGCCCACCGCCATCACGATGGTGATCATGTCCAGCCGTCCGCCCGCGGCGGTGGGGCGGGTGCGGCCCTTGGTGATGGTGTAGGGGCGCACCAACGGACCGGTGGGCGCGTCACCGGTCCGCACACCCGGGGCGGGACCTTCGGAGGTGGGATGGCCTCTCCCCCAGTGCCGGGTGCGGTCCCGACCGTGGAACGGCTCCCGCCCCCGCGCGCCTCTCCGGTCGTAGGCGGCGCTCATGATCCGACACCTCCCGTGGGGGTCAGCTGTCCGGGACGGCGGGGTGCGGCGGTGAGGAACTGGCCCACCCGTTTGACCCGCAGGTTCATCTCATAGGCGACCAGTCCGACGTCGGCGTCCTCGGAGGCCAACACCGCGAGGCAGGCACCCTCGCCCGCAGCGGTCACGAACAGGTAGGAGTGCTCCATCTCCACCACGGTCTGTCGGACGTCGCCGCCGCCGAAGTGCCGCCCGGTGCCCCGCGCCAGGCTCTGGAAGGCCGAGGCCAGGGCCGACAGGTGTTCGGCGTCCTCCGCCCCGAGGCCCCGGGATCGGCCGAGCAGCAACCCGTCGGCCGACAGCACGATCGCGTGACCGGCGCCGACGACACGGTCGACCAGATCATCGAGAAGCCAGTCCAGGTTGTCCGCGGCCTTGCTCTTGCCCACCATCTCAGTCGTTCTCTCCCCTGTGGTCGTCGGCGGCTGCACCGACCTGGTCTTCACTTCCGTGTCCGAGCCCGTCGGCACCGATCTCCTCGGCCCGACCGCGCCGGGTTCCGGCGCTGAAGGCGTTCATCATGCGGCGTGCTTGGTCCGGGCTGCGCTGTGCCACCGACGCGGACTCGGTGGGGACGCCGTCCCGCAGGCGTGGCGCCAGGTTGGCCTGTTTACGGCGTCGGGGCAGGCCCTCCCTACCGGGGCCCGCACCGACCCGCGCGGGTTCGATCTCCGATGCCCGGTCCTCGGCACCGCGCCCTCGTCCGCGGCGGGGCAGCGGCGCGGGCGCGGTGGTGCTCCCGGGCTCGGTGGTGACCCGGGGTTCGCCCGTGCCCTGCGGGTCGGGCACCGGTCGCAGGATCGGGCGTCCGGGCCTGGTCCCCGCCTCGGCCGCGAGCAGGTCGGTCGCGTCGGCTTCCGCCCCGGGGCCGTCGGATCCGTTCGCGCCGGACCGGCCCAGGGTGGTGACCCCGACCAGGTCGTGTGAGGGGCCGGAGGCCACCAGGTCGTTGGGGACCAACACGACGGCCCTGGTCCCTCCGTAGGGCGAGGGACGCAACTGCACCCCGATGTCGTGCTTGCGCGCCAGGCGGGCGACCACGAACAGTCCCAGACGTCCGTCGGTCCCGGGGGTCATCATGTCGAACTCGTGGCCGTCGGTGAGGGTCCGTTGGGCCTCGCGCTGCACTTCCTCCGTCATGCCCAGGCCACGGTCCTCGATCTCGATCGCCACGCCCTTGGGTACGGTGCCGGTGTCGATGGTGACGTCGGTGTGCGGCGGGGAGTAGGCGGTGGCGTTCTCCACCAGTTCGGCGAGCAGGTGGATGACGTCGGCGACGACGGATCCCACCAGGGACAGCTCGGGTACGGAGGTGAGTTCGACGCGGGCGTACTCGTCGGTCTCGGAGATGGCGCCGCGCAGGATGTCGACGAGGGGCACGGGGTGACGCCAGCGTCGGCCCGGGCGTCCCCCGCCCAGGATGATGAGGTTCTCGGCGTGTCGGCGGCCACGGGTGGCCAGGTGGTCGAGCTGGAAGAGGCTTTCGAGCAGGTCGGGGTCCTCCTCCTCGCGTTCGACCCGGTCCAGGAGCTGGAGTTGGCGTTGCACCAGCGACTGGTTGCGGTGGGCGATGCCGAGAAAGACCCGGTTGGCCCCGGCGCGGATGTCGGCCTGCTTGACGGCGGCGGCCACGGCGGTGCGTTGGGCGGTGTTGAACGCGTCGGCGACCTGGCCGACCTCGTCGGTGCCGTGGTCGAGCTGTTTCATCTCGGTGTCCAGGTCCACCGACTCCCCGGCCTCCAGACGGCGCACGATCCTGGGCAGGTCGGTGCGGGCCATGGCCAGGGACTGGGCCCGCAGGGTGGCCAGGCGGTGGGTGAGCCGACCGGCCGAGCGGGACGCGACGCCGTAGGCGACCGTACCGGCGAACAGCGAGGTGATGCCCCCGCCCACGGCCAGGGTGAACATCCAGGAACTGGAGGACTCGGTGGCCTCGACCACCGCGACCGCGCGATCGGCGACCGTGGCGGCCAGGACCTGTTCGGTCCGGTCGGCCACGGTACGCCAGTCGCCGAGCCCGCCGGGGACGGAACGGTCGCTCGACTGTTCGCCGGTGAGGGGATCTATGTCGATCGTGGCCTCGTGGTGGGCCAAGGTGTCGGCGATCTCCGTCGCGCGCGTCCAGGACTCCGAGTCCAGGAGCTCGGCGATCCGGGCCGAGGCCTCGCCCTCGGAGGCGGCCAGGGATTCCAGGCGTCCGGACACCTCCCCGTTCAGGGAGGCGAGGTCGGCGCGGCGCTGCGGATCCAGGTCGCCTTCGGCCAGCGCCCCGCTGACGACGGCGTCGGCGTGGGCGAAGCCCTCTTGGGCCCAGAGCAGGTCGCCGGTGGTGGCCGCTTCGAGCGCGGCGGGGCCGTCGTCGAATCCGCGGACGGTGTGCTCGTAGAGGCGCACGCCCAGTCGTGCGGCCTCGGTGTAGACCCGCATGGTCTCCGTGGCGTCCCCCGGTTCGGCGAGGTCGGCGGCGCGCCTGACCTCGACCGCGGAGAGGGCTTCCCGAAAAGCGCTCGCGCGCGGGTCCGGATCGTCGGGATCGACCGCGAGGGTGTCCCAGACCTCGCGGACCCCTTCCAGGGCGGTGTCGGTCTCCCCCGCCGCCGTGGCCCACGCCCCGCGGCGGTCCGCGTCGGGCCGGGCGAGGTACTCGGCGCTCACGCGTCGCTCGTGTTGGAGCGTGGTGAGCACGGAGGCGAGCTCCGCTGCGGCCCGACCGTCGGTGACGGAGGAGCGCAGTGAGACCGCTTGGGCGAGGGTGGCCGAACTGAGCACGACGAACAGCACGAGGAAAGTGATGCCCGGGATCAGCACGATGCGGTTGAGCTGTGTTCTGATCCCGGACCCCGGGCCTGCGGACTGTCCCACTGCGCTCCTCCCCCGGCCATGGCCGCGGGCACCGAACGGCACCTGACGAAGTGGCGGTCCCCACGCGAACGATGACGGCGCGTGCAGAGGGGAACACGTGTGGTGCCCGCAGTGTCAGGACGCTATCGCACAGCCCCCGGCGCTGTACGGGGAATTCCACATCGGTCGTGGAAACCGCACCACCTCGGGTGATGCGGACGCGATAGGGCGTGCGCCCGATCGGACGCACGCCCTATTCCTCGGGGGCCACCGCCGACGTTTCGGGCCGAACGGTGACCACCCGTGCTCCAGCGACTATGCGATGAAACCCTTGCGGTGTTCCTCGATGACGGAGCGCAGACGCTCCAACTGCTCGGCGACCCGGACCGGGGCGGTACCGCCCTTGCCCGAACGGGAGGCCAGCGAACCGGGAACGGTGAGGACCTCCCGGACGGCCGGGGTGAGGTGCCGGGAGATCGCGCCGAAGTCGGCGTCGGTCAGGTCGGGAAGGTCGATGCCGCGTTCCTCGCACACACGCACGCAACCGCCCGCGATCTCGTGGGCGTCCCGGAAGGGAACCCCCTCGCGGACCAACCACTCGGCGATGTCGGTGGCCAGGGAGAAGCCCTGCGGGGCGAGCTCGGCCATCCGGTCGGTGTGGAAGGTCAGGGTGGCGACCATTCCGGTCATGGCGGGCAACAGCAGGTGGAGGCTGTCCACGGCGTCGAAGACGGGTTCCTTGTCCTCCTGCAGGTCCCGGTTGTAGGCCAACGGCAGACCCTTGAGGGTGGTGAGCAGGCCGGTGAGGTCGCCGACCAGGCGACCGGCCTTGCCGCGGGCCAGTTCGGCCACGTCGGGGTTCTTCTTCTGCGGCATGATCGACGAGCCGGTGGAGAAGGCGTCGTCGAGCGTGACGAAGGAGAACTCCTTGGTCGCCCAGAGGATGATCTCCTCGGACAGCCGGGACAGGTCCACGCCGATCATCGCGGTGACGAACGCGAACTCGGCGACGACGTCGCGCGAGGCGGTGCCGTCGATGGAGTTCTCCACCGAGTCGGGGAACCCGAGTTCGCCGGCGACCTCCTCCGGGTCCAGCCCGAGGGAGGAACCGGCCAGGGCACCGGACCCGTAGGCGGAGACGGCGGCGCGACGGTCCCAGTCCCGGAGCCGTTCGACGTCGCGGACCAGCGGCCAGGCGTGCGCCATCAACTGGTGACCGAGCAGCACCGGCTGGGCGTGCTGCAGGTGTGTGCGGCCGGGCATGGCGGCGTCGGGGTGGGCTCCGGCCTGGTCGGCGAGGGCACGCACCAGGTCGAGCAGCCCGTCGGTGATGGCACGGGCCTCCTCACGCAGGTACATGCGGACCAGGGTGGCGATCTGGTCGTTGCGTGAGCGTCCCGCGCGCAGCCGACCGCCGAGTTCGGTGCCGACCCGCTCGATGAAGCCGCGTTCGAGCGCGGTGTGCACGTCCTCGTCCTCCAGGACGGGGGTGAACTCGCCCGAGGCCACGTCGACCTCCAGCCGGTCGAGTCCCTCGATCATGCGGTCGAGTTCGTCGGCGTCGAGCAACCCGGCTCGGTGCAGGGCGCGGGCGTGGGCGCGCGAGCCCGCGATGTCGTGGCGGGCCAGCCGCCAGTCGAAGTGGGTGCTCAGCGACAGGCGGGCCAGGGCCTGGTCCGGTCCGCCCTCGAAGCGGCCGCCCCACAGGCGCAGGGCCTCGGGCTGGTCGGCCATGGTTTTCTCCTTGAGTGTTCGGTCGGTGTGGACGGTGCGGGTGCCGTCAGGGTCTGCGGTCGGCCAGACGGAGGAGGGCGGCGGCCAGTTCATCCCCGCCCTGGGGGTCGCGGGAGATCACCAGGATGGTGTCGTCGCCGGCGATGGTGCCCAGGATGGCGTGGAAGTCGGTGTGGTCGATGGCCGACGCCAGGAACTGCGCGGCCCCGGGCGGGGTGCGCACGATGACCATGTTGGCGGAGGCCTCGGCGGAGACCAGGAGGTCTTCGGCGAGCCGGTTCAGGCGTGCGCCGGAGACCTGTTCGAGGTCGAGGCTGTCGGGGCGGGTGCGTTGCAGGCGCTCGCCACCCTCTCCGGGCAGGACGTAGGCCAGGTTGCCGTCGGCGGTGCGAAGTTTGACCGCGCCGAGTTCGTCCAGGTCTCGGGAGAGCGTGGCCTGGGTGACCTGCACGCCGCCCTCGGACAGCCGTTTGGCCAGTTCGCCCTGGGAACGGATGTCCTCACGGGTGAGGACGTCCGTGATCCTGGCGTGTCTGGCGGCCTTGGTCATGGGGGCGGTGGCGCCGCCGTCGTTGCTCGTCATCCCCGGGCCGGCAGCTTGTCGTTCTCGTCCAGGAGGAAGGCCAGGAGTGCCTTCTGGGCGTGGCGGCGGTTCTCCGCCTCGTCCCAGACCACGCTCCGGGGGCCTTCGATGACTCCGGCGGTGATCTCCTTGCCGCGGTAGGCGGGCAGGCAGTGCAGGACGATCGACCCGGGGTGGGTGGCCTCCATGAGCGCCTCGTCGACGATGTAGGGGCGGAAGGGCGCCTCGCGGGACCCCTTCTCCCCTTCCCGGCCCATGGAGACCCAGGTGTCGGTGGCGACCACGTCCGCGTTCTCGGCGGCCGCACCGGCGTCGGTGGTCACGGTGACCGAACCACCGGTGGCGTCGGCGATCTCCCGGGCGCGGGTGAGGACGACCGGGTCGGGGTGGAAGCCCTCCGGCGCTCCGATCCGTACGTGCATGCCGGCGGTGGCGCAGCCGAGCAGGTAGGAGTGGGCCATGTTGTTGGCGCCGTCGCCCAGGTAGGCCAGGGTGAGGCCGGCCAGGGCGCCCTTGTGCTCCCTGATCGTCTGCAGGTCGGCGAGGATCTGGCAGGGGTGGAACTCGTCGGTCAGGGAGTTGATCACCGGCACGCTGATGTGACGGGCCAGGTTGTCCAGGTCGGCCTGGGCGAAGGTGCGCCAGACGACGGCGGCGACCTGGCGTTCCAGGACCCTGGCGGTGTCCTCCAAGGGTTCGCCGCGGCCCATCTGGGTGGTGTCGGAGTCCAGGACGAGCGGGTTGCCGCCCAGGTCGGCCACGCCCACGGAGAAGGACAGGCGGGTCCGGGTGGAGGGCTTGTCGAAGATGAGGGCGACGGTGCGCGGCCCGCTCAGGGGCCGGTGACCGAAGCGGTCCCTCTTCATCTCGTCGGCCAGGTCCAGTACCCGGGCCTGTTCCTGGGGGCTGAGGTCGTCGTCGCGCAGGAAGTGGCGGGTCATGGCTGCGGCTCCTTCGTCGCGGCGGCCTCGGCGGCGTCCAGGATGGTCGGCAGGGCCTCGATGAACACACCGATCTCCTCGGGTGTGATGACCAGGGGCGGGGCGATACGGATGGCGTCGGGGGCCACCGCGTTGACCAGGAACCCGCGGACCGCGGCCTGTTCCTGGACGTGGGCGGCGTGCGGACCGGTGAGTTCGAGGGCGCGCCACAGACCGCTGCCACGCTGTCCTGCCAGCAGGGGGTGGTCGATGCCTTCGAGGTGTTCGGCGAGCACCTGACCCATGGCCCGAACGTGCTCCAGCAGGTTCTCGTCCTCGATGGTGTCGATGACCGCGAGCGCCGCGGCGCAGGCAACCGGGTTACCGCCGAAGGTGGAGCCGTGGTCGCCCTTGTGGAAGGCGTCGGCGAAACGGCCGAAGCCGACGGTGGCGCCGATGGGCAGGCCGCCTCCCAGGCCCTTGGCGAGGGTGAGCACGTCGGGGCGCACGTCCTCGGCCTGGTGGGCGAACCAGGCGCCGGTTCGGCCGATGCCGCTCTGGATCTCGTCGAGGACGAAGGCCGCTCCGGTGCGGTCGCACAGGGCGCGTACTCCGGCGAGGTGGCCCTCTGGTGCGGGAACGACCCCGGCCTCTCCCTGGGTGGGTTCGAGGAACACGGCGACGCAGTGCTCGTCGACGGCCTCGGTGAGCGCGTCCAGGTCACCATGCGGGACGAAACGCACG
This sequence comes from Nocardiopsis listeri, assembly GCF_020741345.1. Taxonomy (GTDB): domain Bacteria; phylum Actinomycetota; class Actinomycetes; order Streptosporangiales; family Streptosporangiaceae; genus Nocardiopsis; species Nocardiopsis listeri_A. Next base: position 3,157 of record NZ_DYZD01000182.1, on the reverse strand, counting down.
TCCATGCCGAAGGGACCGAAGGGTTCGCGGATGGCCTGCTTGCCGGTGAGGGCGAGCGCTCCGGAGCTGCGACCGTGGAAGCCCTTGTCGGTGGCGACGAAGTAGTGCCTGGCGGGGCCGGCCGCGCGCTTGACCAGTTTCAGGGCGGCCTCGTTGGCCTCGGTGCCGGAGTTGGAGAGGAAGACCTTGGCGTCTCCGCCGACCAGGCCGATGAGGCGTTCGGCGAGTTGGACCTCGCGCTCGTGCACGAACAGGTTGCTGGTGTGGGCGAGGGTGGCCGCCTGGCGGGCGACCGCCTGGACCAGGGCGGGGTGTCCGTGTCCCAGCGCGGAAACGGCGATGCCCGCGATGAGGTCGAGGTACTGGCGGCCGTCCGCGTCGTAGACCTCGCAGCCGCGCCCGAGGGTGAGGGCGATCGGGGGGACCCCGTAGTTGGGCATGAGCGAGGCTTCGAAGCGCTCCCTCAGTTCGCTGCTGGTCACTTTGTCTCTCCCGGGTTCGTGCCGTCGATGTGGGTGGGGCGCCAGGGGCGCGGGTAGTGGCCGTTGCCGCCGAGCAGCTCGGCCTCGAGTACCTCGTCGGCGACCATGGTGCCCACGCCCCGGTCGGTGAAGACCTCCAGGAGCAGGGAGTGCGGGACCCGGCCGTCGATGATGTGGGCTTGGGGGACGCCGCCTTCGACCGCCTTCAGGCACGCCTCCATCTTGGGGAGCATGCCGGAGGACAGGGAGGGCAGCACGGCGCGCAGCTCGTCCACGTTCAGTCGGCTGATGAGGTCGGTGTTGGCCGGGTAGTCGGCGAACAGGCCCTCGACGTCGGTGAGCATGATGAGTTTGCTGGCGCCGAGCGCGACCGCGAGAGCGGATGCGGCGGTGTCGGCGTTGATGTTGTAGACGCCGCCGTCGTCGGCGCGGGCGATGCTGGAGACCACGGGGATGCGGCCGTCCGCGATGAGCGCGGAGATCGCTCCGGGGTCGACCTCACCGACCTCGCCGACACGGCCGATGTCGACCGTCTCTCCGTCGACCTCCACGTTCTTGCGTTCGGCGTACAGGAGGTTGGCGTCCTCGCCGGACATACCGACGGCGAAGGGGCCGTGCTGGTTGATCAGGCCGACGATCTCACGGTTGACCTGGCCGGTGAGCACCATGCGGACGATGTCCATGGCCTCGTCGGTGGTGACGCGCAGACCCGCGGTGAACGTGGACTCCACCCCGGAGCGTTCGAGCATGGCGCTGATCTGGGGGCCGCCGCCGTGGACGACGACGGGACGCAGTCCGGCGTAGTGCAGGAAGACGATGGACTCGGCGAAGCGGACCCGCAGCTCCTCGCTGATCATGGCGTTGCCGCCGTACTTGACCACGACGGTGCGTCCGTGGAAGCGCGAGAGCCAGGGCAGCGCCTCGATGAGGTTGGCCGCCTTGTCCAGGGCCTGGGCCTGATCCTGTGAGGTGCGGGAGTTCATGCGGTGACCTGCTTGTCTTCGGTTGTGGGGGGATCGGCGTCGAGTTGGGCGGCGAGTTCGGCGCAGACCCGGGCCAGGAGGTCGCGGACGACGTTCTCGTCGGTGGGGCCCTCGGCGGCTCCGCCGGCCATGAACAGCACCATGTCGTTGGTACCGGTCAGTGGCGCGAAGGCCTTGGCCGCGGCCTCCTCGACCATGGCCTGACACTGCTGGTGGTTCAGGTCGGCGTCGGTGGTGAGGACGCACAGGACCGATCCCAGGGAGGGGTCGGGTCCCTTGGCCATGCCACCGACGGTGACTCCCCCTCCACGTCGGAAGGCGATCTTGGCGACGGTGTCGTTGGTGCGGATGGCGTCGGCGGCGGCCAGGCCGCCACCTCGTCCGACCTCGGCGACGGCCTTGGTCAGACCTTCGTCGAGGATGTCCAGGGGTGGGCCGGCCCCGACGGGACCGGCCGCGCCCAGCACGATCTCGGCGGCGGAGTCGTCGAGCAGTTCGGCGGCACGTTCGGCTTCGGAGTGGGCGTCCCGGAAGCCGGGCGGCCCGGTGCCGGCGTTGGCGCAGCCGGAGTTGAGGACCACGGCGCGCACACGTCCGCCCGAGACGACCTGGCGGGACCACAGCGTCGGCGGGGCCGGGTCCGGGTGGTCGCCGAAGACCGCTCCGGCGGCCCGGGAGGGCCCGTCGTTGACCACGATGGCGACGTCACGGCGGTTGCCGGGGACGATGCCGGCGTGGACGCCCGCGGCGCGGAAGCCCTGGGGTGCGGTGACACTCATGGGGGTGTCTCCTTCGTCAGGGGGCGACCGCGGCGAGCGGCAGTCCGGTGGTCTCGGGGAGGCCGAGGGCGAGATTGGTGCTCTGGATCGCGCCGCCGGCGGTGCCCTTGGTGAGGTTGTCCAGGGCCGCGACGGCGACCATGCGGCCGGCATCGGCGTCCACGGTGACCTGGACCAGAGTGGTGTTGGCGGCCAGGGTCATGGCGGTGTTGGGCCAGGTGCCCTCGGGCAGCAGGTGGACGAAGGGCTCGTCGGCGTAGGTGGTCTCGTAGGCGGCGCGGACCTGGTCGGCGGTGACACCGGGCTTGAGGGGAGCGGTGCAGGTGGCGAGGATTCCGCGGGGCAGCGGCGCCAGGACGGGGGTGAAGGACAGGCGGACCGGCTCTCCGGTGACGGAGGTGAGGTTCTGGACGATCTCGGGGTTGTGCCGGTGGGCGCCGCCGACCCCGTAGGGGCTGAGCGCGCCCATCACCTCGCTGCCGACCAGGTTGGGCTTGGGCGCCTTGCCCGCGCCGGAGGTTCCGGTGACGGCGACCACGGTCAGGTCGGGTTCGACGAGCTGTTCGGCCAGGCCGGGGAAGAGCCCGAGGGTGGCGACGGTGACGTGGCAGCCGGGGACGGCGACACGGCGGGCGTCGGTGAGGCGTTCGCGCCCACCGGGGAGTTCGGGCAGGCCGTAGGGCCAGGTTCCGGCGTGGGGGGTGCCGTAGAAGCGTTCCCAGGCGGTGGCGTCGTCGAGGCGGAAGTCGGCGCCGCAGTCGACCACGAGGACGTCGTCGCCGAGTTCTCGGGCGATGTCGGCGGACCGCCCGTGCGGCAGGGCGAGGTAGACGACGTCGTGTCCGCGCAGTTCCTCGATCGTGGTGGGGGCCAGGATCCGGTCCGCGAGCGGAAGCAGGTGGGGCTGGTGCTG
>NZ_DYZD01000181.1 GCF_020741345.1 Nocardiopsis listeri | reverse complement strand
CGCCGCGCGCGCCCGCGCGCGGTCCGACCCCCTTTCGAGAGTGCCCTACCGAGGCGCCGTCACGCCTCCCCGGCAGGGGTGTGGCGCGTGAATCGGGACGTAGGGCCGGGCACGAGGAGCCGTAAGGCTCGTTGATATCGGGCCTTTCGCCTCTTATGTGGGCAAAAGGTAATCCCATGTTCAGGGGGCGTTCTCGTCGAGGGAGCGGACCCGGGTGGCGGTGAGGGTGGGCAACGCGCCCGGGGCCGCCCGCCGAACCCGACCGTGGACCGCCACCAGGTCGGAGCCGAACACCGCGGCCGCGGAGTGCCGCTGGGCGTCCTCGAACAGGGCCACGTCGACCAGCCCGGTCCGATCCTCCACGGTGGTGAAGACCACCCTGCGCCCCGACCGTGTGGGCGGGGTCTGTGTGCAGATTCGCACACCCGCGACCAGGACCCGGGCACCCTCGGGAACCCGGTGCAGGTCCTCGGCCTGCACGAGGTCGTGGGCCGAGGCCAGCGCCGCCAGGTGTTCGGCGTGCCGGTCCAACAGGTGCCCGGACAGCTCGTAGCCCAACACCCGCAGTTCCTCGGCCACGCGCTCGTCGTGCGTCATCGGAGCCCCGGCTCCCACAGGCACCTCCGTGGGGCCGGTGCTCAACGAGAGTTGGTCGGCCGTGCCCCCCACGACGTGGCCGCCCGCGCGGTCGACCCCGTGCGCTCGGACCAGGGTGTGGGCGTGTACGAGGACGTCGCGTCGGTCCGGGGAGCCCGGGGCGTCGGTGACCCCGGCCAGGGAATCCAGGGCCCCGGCCAGCACCAGGTCGTCCACCGACTCACGGGACAGGGAGGCCCGGGCGAGCAGGTCGCGCGGGTCGGTGAACGGCCGCCGGGCCAGCAACCGATCGAGTTCGGCCACGGTGAGGGCGCCCACGTCCGACAGGGACGGCCGCAACCCCCATCGCCCCTCGGGATCGGCCTCCACGTGCCAGTGCCGACCGGAGACGTTCACGTCCAACGCGAGCACCGGAACCCCCAGCCTGCGGGCGTCGTGCAACAGCACCCGCCGCGGGTACATACCGGGATCGTGCGTCATCACCCCGGCGTAGAACGCCGCCGGGAAGTGCCGTTTGAGGTAGGCGGACTGGTGGGTGGGCAGGGCGAACGCGGCGGCGTGCGCCTTGCAGAACCCGAAGTCGCCGAAGGCCGCCACCAGCCGCCACGTGTCCTCGACCGTCCGCCCGTCGTGCCCGCGCTCGGCCATCAGGGTGTGGACCCGGGTCCGCACCTCCCGGCGACCCTGGTCGGTGGCCAGCGCGCGCCGCATCGCCTCGGCCTCGTCGGCCCCGCAACCGGTCATGGTGTCCAGGGTGCGCAGGAGCTGTTCGTGGTAGAGCAGCGCGCCGCCGGTCTCGGCCAGAACGGGGGCCAGGGACGGGTGGGGCGACCGGGGTGGTTCCGTGCCCTCTCGCGCGCCCAGGTAGGAGCCGACCATGTCGGTGCCCATGGGACCCGGCCGGAACAGGGAGATGTCGGCGATCAGGTCGGCGACCCCGCGGGGGCGCAGCCGCGACACCAGCTCGCGCTGGCCCGGGCTCTCGATCTGGAAGCAGCCCAGGGTGTGGGAGGCGCCGACCATGTGGGCGGTGGCCGGATCGCTGTCCGGCAGGGCCTCCAGGTCCGGGCGCACCCCCTCGGTCCGGCCGATCTCCTCGACGGTGTGGGCCAGCGACGACTGCATCCGCACCCCCAACACGTCCAGCTTGAGCAGACCCAGGTGTTCCACGTCCTCCTTGTCGGCCTGCACCATCGGATAACCGGCGCCCGAGGGCTGGGTGGGGACCCGATCACCCAGTGCGTGGTCGGACAGCACCAGGCCACAGGGGTGCATCGCCACGTGGCGGGGCAGCCCGGACAGCCGCTCGGCCAGCGCGAACAGCCTCTTCACGTGCGCGGTGTCCAGACCGTCCAGGTTTCGCAGCTCCGGGAGTTCGCGCGCGGTCTCGGTGATCCGGGAGGCGCGCACCCGGGGGAAGACCGAGGCGATCCGGTCGACCTCCACCGCGGGGAGGGACAGAGCGGTCCCGGCGTCGCGCAGAGCGCTGCGCGCCCGGTAGGTCTCCATCATCGCCACGGCCGCGCTCTCCCCGGGGTGGGCGGCGATCACCGCGTCGTAGGCCTCCAACCTGCGCGCCGACTCCACGTCCAGGTCCACGTCGGGCAGACCGGGGCGGCTCGGGGTGCAGAACCGTTCGAACAACAGCCCGTGCTCCATGGGATCGATCGCGGAGATCCCGAGCAGGTGCACGACGAGGCTGCCCACGGCCGACCCGCGCGCGAAGCAGCGGATGTCCTTGTCCCTGATGGCCCGTGCGGCGTCGGCCACGGTGAGGAAGTAGCTCGCCAACCCCATCCGGTCGATGACCTCCAGTTCACGCCGGGCGCGCTCCTCGGCGGCCCGCCCCATGGCGGCGGCGTCGTCGGTGACCAGGGAGCGCAGCTCGGCGGCGGCCTCGTGCCGGTCGGGCAGGTGGAGGCGGCCCCAACCCAGGTCGGCGGTGGGGTCCAAGGCGCAGGAGGTGGCCAGGGCCAGGGTGTGGGCGACCAGGCGGCGGGCGCGCGCGGTGTCCCCGCCGCACGCTCCGGCCGCGATCTGGTGCATCTCCTCGCCGGTGGCAAGGTGCGCGCGGTCGGTGCGGGGTTCGGGCCGGTATCCGCCGGGGGCGTGCCTGCGGATCCGGTCCAGGGCCCGCGCCACCCCGGCGTGCTCACCGGTCGGGTAGCGGGCCGCGTTGGTGAGCACCGCCAGTACGTGTTCGTCGTCGGCCAGACGGATCAGGTCCCGGGCGGTGCGGCGTTGCCCGGCGGCGCCGTGGTCGTGCGGAGCCAGAGCGACCTCCACACCCGGAGCCCGCCAGGCGCGCAGCAGGTCGCGGGCGCGCACGGGCAGGCCCTGGGTCATGGCGCGGCCCACGTCGGAGTCGTTGCCGAGCAGCACCACCAGTCCTTCGCGGTGTTCGGTGATCTGCTCGGGGGTGGCGGCCACCGGCCCGGGGGAGTGGTGGACGGAGGTGACCAGTCGGCACAGGTTGGTCCAGCCCTGGGCGCCACGGGCCAGCAGGACCACCCGGCCGCCCTCGGGCGAGGCCAGGGCCAGGTCGACCCCGAGCGCGGGGCGCACGCCGGTCTCCGCGCAGGCTCGAAGGTGTTCGGTGACCCCGAAGAGCCCGTCCCTGTCGGTGAGGGCCAGCACCGGCTGCCGATCGAGGGCGGCCCGTTCGACCAGGGCCGCGGGCGGTACGGTGCCGTGCCGGAAGGAGAACGACGACGTCGAACGCAGATGCGCGAACACCGGTGACACCCCTTCCGTGACCGGCAGAAGGGGAAGACGCCGTTGTCGAACCTATGTTCGAAATGTTAGCGCAGGATGTTCGCCTTCGCATCCTGACCAGTGCGAACGGCCGCTTCGCCATCCCGCGTGGCTACACCTGGGTCGGAGACCGTGTCGTAGTCTCAGAGCTTCGCCCTCGGGCTGCTATGGCCTGTAAAACCGTTGGAGGAGAGACATCATGGCCACCACACCCCCCGCTCGAACCACCGACCCGCACGGCTGGACCGCCACCACACCCCCCGCCCGTGCCACCGACCTGCGCGACGAGATCGCCACCGCGATCTTCACCGCGCGCGAACTCGGCCCGGACTTCGACACCGAGATCGCCGATTCGCTGGCCACACGCATGGAATCGGAGACCGCATCGAAGGGTGAGGGGGAGCACGATCGGTCAGGCCCCACCACACGCTTCGAACGGACACGCAAGGTCGCCGGGTGGGGCACGCTCGGTATCGTCGTCGCCGCCTGGGCGGCCGAGGCCACCCCTGAGGGAATGGCGTGGGGGATCCTCGCCGTGATCGCGGTCGTGCTGCATGTGGTGCGAACCTGGCGGTCCTGACCCGCTCTCCTGAGACACGGCCCGCTGCCCCAGTTCTGTGGGGGCGGGCCGCCGGTGGTTCCGGCCGGTGCCCGGTCGGATCGGCACGGGCCCGTAGGTGACCGGCTCAGGTCCTGAACGGATCGGTGCGCCGGCCCAGGACCGGCAGGGCCAGGTCCACGCCCTCGTCCCGGGCCCGCCCGGACAGGAAGTCCAGGGACGAGCCGAGGTCGTCGACCAACCGGGGCAGCGGTCGTGGCGGATGGTTCAGGGAGATGGTGAAGTCGTCCCAGTGGATCGGCACCACTCGCCGCGCGCCGGTGCGCTCCACGACGTGGTGCCAGTAGTCGGACCGGAACCGCTCGTCCTGTTTGCCGAGGGCGCCCACCCCCAGGTAGACCGTGTCCGCGCGGTGGCCGTCGAGGGCACCCGGAAGCCAGTTGGCGCTGGCGTGGATCAGCAGTTCCCCGTCGGGATGGGCCACGTGCAGCGAGTAGCAGTCACCCGTCTTGAAGTCCCCGGCGCGCCCGCTCCGCAACGGACGGCCGATCACGCCGGGGGCGATGTCGCCGGGGCTGTGCTCCGCCGGCAGCGCGGTGAGCGTGAGTGAGCCGAACCGCATCGGTTCGCCCAGGACCACCGGGTCGCACCGGTCGCGTTCCAGTCCCTGGCCGGCGGCGATGTTGTGGGTGGACTCCGAGCCGATGAGCCGCGCCCCGGTCAGTTCCGCGACCAGGGGGGCGTCGAGGGCGTGGTCGAAGTGGGAGTGCACCACGAACACCGCGTCCAGGCGAGAGAGGCCGAAGCGCGCGAGCGCGGCCTCCACCCGGGCCCGGTTCGGGGCGAGTCGCTTGAACGCCAGATCGAGCTTGCTCGGGCGACTGAAGAAACCGTCGGTCAGCACCGCGGTCTCGCCGTCGGTGAGCAGGATCGTGGAAACCCCGAGGAACACCGCGCGCAACCGCCCCGGGGCGTGGTCCGCGGCGGGTTCGCGCAGTTCGACCCAGGGGGACAGGGACGGGCGGAGCAGGCCGCCCCGTGCTCCGCGCTCGGACGGTCCGGGATGAGCGGTCATCGTGTACCTCGTTCTGCGGGGGTGGCCGTCCAGTCTGCCGAACGTCCCTCGGCCGGGGGTGCTCGGGGCCTCGACACGGGCCGGTGCGCCCGCAAGCCCGTGGCCATGGGCCCTTGAGAACCATGTGCCGCTCTGCCCTTGGCGCAGTGGGAGGGTC
>NZ_DYZD01000180.1 GCF_020741345.1 Nocardiopsis listeri | reverse complement strand
CGGCTCGTGCATGATCGGCAGGACGTAGGCCTCCGGGACCAGGATCTCCATGGCCTCGTTCAGGTGACCGGCGGCGGTGTCGAGGTCGGGGGCGTTGGCCGCCTCGTCGACCAGCTCGTCGACGTCCTCGTTGTCGAAGCCACCGAAGTTGCTGTCACTGTCGCTGCGCCAGTACTGGGCACCCGACGTCACGAAGTACGGGTCTCCCTGCCAACCGAACTGCATGATGTCGTAGTCGTTCTCGGCGAGCGTGCCGCCCAGGTCGTCGGTCACCTCGATGTTGGTGGTGATGCCGATCTCGGCCAGGTGGGCCTGGATGAGCTGGAGCGAGGTGTTGCGCACGACGGAGTCGGTGCTGCGCAGACGGAAGGGACCGATCTCCTCACCGTCGAGGGTGAGGGTGTCGCCGACCTCGTAGCCGGCCTCCTCGAGGATCTCGGTGGCGGCTTCGATGTCTCCGGTGCCCTGGGTCTCGTTCTCGTAGTGGTCCACGAAGTAGGGGCTGTCGTTACCGAAGACGTGGTTGTTCTTCAGCTCGTACTCGGGGTAACCGGCCCCGTAGTTGCGCGAGGCGATCTCGTCACGGTCGATGGCCGTGAAGATGGCGCGACGCAGCTCGACGTCCTCGAGGAACTCGTTGTTGAGGTTGAGGTCGACGTGCTCCCAGGCGGCGCCCTCACCGATCGTCGTCTCGGAGTCGGGCAGCTCCTGCATCTGGGTGTAGACGTCCTCGTTGTACGCGGACGGGCTGCCGCCGTCGATCTCACCGTTGCTGAAGGCGTTGACGAAGGTGCCCTCGTCGGTGTTGAACATGAAGGTGACCCGGTCCAGGCCGGGCTCCTCACCGAACCACTCGGGGTTCGGCTCCTTCACGACCTCGTTCTCCAGGTCGCCTTCGACGATCTGGTAGGGGCCGCCGGACCATTCGGGACGCTCGGAGTGCAACCAGGCGTAGTACTCGCCCAGCTGGTCCGGGTCCTCCACGTCCCAGCCGTTCTCCTCCGCCAGGTGCGCGGGAAGGAATCCACCCGCGACGTTGTGGGCGTCGAAGAAGCCGGCCCACTCGGCGTTGGCCAGGCCCTCCTTCAGGGAGATCGTGGCGGTCTTGCCGTCGACCTCGACGTCCTCGATCATGTCCGGGTTGGTGCTCGACCGGGAGTCACAGCCGTTGCAGTAGCCCTCTTCGGGCCCGGCCGACATCATCCAGGTGACGCGAAGGTCCTCGGCGGTCATCGGCTCGCCGTCGCTCCACACCGCGTCGTCGGCGAGGGTGATGGACCACTGGAACGGCCCCTCGTCGGGGTCGTCGTTGATGAGGGTGGGCTCTTCGGCGAGGACGTCCATGTCGTACTCGTACGTCTCGGCGTCGGGCAGCCAGGTACCGGTGCTCGGAAGCACGCCGGAGAGCATCTGAACGACGTAGACGCTGCCGCCGGCGGAGCTGATGGCCTGCCAGGCGCCGGGCAGGGTCTCGATGACCCAGGTGGCCTCCCTGGTGCCGCCGTCATCCTCCCCTCCTCCGCCACTACAACCACTGGCCACCAACATTGCTGACGACGCCGCCGCGGCGAGCGCCAGCGTCTTTCGACGCTTGAACATAGTCACACCCTTGATCACTGAAGCGAACAGGACACGGGGGAGATGCCCCAAGGGCACGCCCCGACAAAACTAGGCGATTAGTCGATCAGAAGACCATTTAGCGAAATATCTGTATAGCCCCAATGCCGGATTCGTGACCCATCCGCAACCGGTTCGCGCCCATCAGCCCAAGTCCGAGTCATGATTCCTCAATACCCCGGTAACATGCCGCGTCACTTCACATCGACGCAGGCCAGAGGGCTCAAAGAAAACTTCCTCAATCGCCGGGGATTCGGACGACCGAAGAAAGGTTTGCGGTTAATCGGTTACCGCGAACAGCCCCGACACATAAGTCAACAATGTTTAACTACGGCGAGGACGCAGACCACTACCAAGAGAGAAGTGGACACGAAGCACTATATGCCTCAAGTTGCACCAAATCATGACACCGCACCAGGGCTATTTCCGCCCCAGGAAACATAGGATGAACCAATCATCGATCCTTGTATCCACGCGACACTCGAAAATGGACACGAACGTGTCCTGAACCCCGTCATCAAGATGTCCGAAACCGAGGATTCCGCGCACACGAAGCGGATAAGGTTCCGTGTGACGACCTCCGTCATCCTCAGCGCCACGCCCAGCGAGAGAGGCATCCGCCGTGTCCGAATCGGTCCGTCTGGTCTGCCCTGTAGGTCGCAAGTACGTTGAGACGTGGGCCGGTTACGTTCTGGTGATCCTGGGCTCGATCACGGTGCTGGTCGGCTCCGGCCACTGGGCCGGCACCACCTTCGGCGTCCTGCTCGTGCTCGTCGGCGCGGCCTGCGCCGTCCACGGCCACCTGATCAGGAAACCCGTGCTGGAGATCTCCGACGGTGAATTCCGTTACGAGCGTGGGTCCTACGTCGTGAGCGTCCCCTTCGAGGAGATCGGCTCCTACCACCTGCTGCCCGGACGCATCCGCTCCCTGGGCCTGTACGACACCACCGGGCGAGCCAAGCGCTTCCCGTCCCTGTCCGGCCGTCGCACCGCGCGCAGCCACCTGCCGCTGACCGGGATGATCCGGCCCGCCAGGGTCGAGTCCTTCATGGCCGTCGCCGGCATCCCGCCCCGTAAGCGGTCCCTGTCCTCCTGACCGGAGCGCCGCAGCGACTCCCCCGAGGACCAGTCAGACATTCCTCTCGATTCGCCACACACACCGCGACGGACATACCACCACAAGGGCTGTTCCTTTACGCTCAAAGTGTGAAGCAGTCCAGAATCACCGCCATCCTGACCGTAGCGGGGATGCTCGCGGCCATGTGGGTGTTCGAGATCGTCGACACCGTCCCCGGCATGCGGCTCGACCAAGAGTTCGGGCTGCGCGCCTGGGACACGAGCGCCCCCTGGACGATATTGACCGCCCCGTTCATGCACGCCAACTTCCCCCACCTGATCGGTAACTCGTTGCCGTTCCTGGTGTTGGGTTCCCTGGTCGCCTTCAGCGGCCAAGGTCGCTTCCTGCTCACCACCCTGATCGTGGCCGTGGTGAGCGGTGTGGGCGTGTGGCTGTTCTCCGTCCCGGGCGTGCCCACCGTCGGCGCCAGCGGACTCGTGTTCGGCTACTTCGGCTACACCGTCCTACGCGGCATCATCGAACGCAAGACCATCGACATCGTCATCATGATCTGCGTGATCATCTTCTACGGGACCATGATCTGGGGGGTTTTGCCCCAACACCCCGGCGTCTCGTGGCAGGCGCACCTGTTCGGTTTCGTCGGCGGGCTCCTCGCCGCCTACATGCTGCCCAAGCGCGAGTCCAGCCGCCAGATCAGCCCCGGAGGCGGCGCCCAGGGCGGCTACTACGCCCCCTGAGCCATGGAGATCAACACACTCGGAGACACGGCGGGGGCCGTCTTCCCTGATGGGAGGACGGCCCCCGCTTCACTCGACTCCCCGGAGCGAAGGATCAGAACTCCAGGCCCTTCGCGGCCTCGCCCAGGGTGCGCTCCAGGAACAGGGGGTTCTGCGCCAACCACGCGCGTGCCCCGGCGGCGGGGTCCTCGACCCCGGGGCCGACCGTGAGGACCTCCAGGTCCGCAAGCTCGTCGTCTTCCATGGTCCAGTTCTGGATCCACTCGGTCAGCTCGGGGTAGTCCGCGCCGAAGCCGTCCCGGCCCACGGAGTGGATGCCCTCGGCCTCGCCCATCAGGCCCTGCGGGTCCTCCAGGTCCTTCAGGCCGTACTGGGCATAGGCCGGGTGCGGACGCCACAGCGTCACGACGATGGGCTCCTGTTCCTGGTACGCCTCATCCAGGTCGCTCATCATCGAAGCGCCCGACGACGTCTCCAGGTCGAACTCCTCGTCGAGCAGGTAGCCGGGCATCGCCTGGTTCCGGGTCACCCGGGTCAGACCCGCGTCCGGTTCGATGCCGACGATCTTCCCGTCCAGTTCCTCGGAGTGCCGAGGCAGGTCGTCGATCGAGGAGACGTCCTCCATGTACTCGGGAACCGTCAGGGTGAGGGTGGCGTTGTCGTACCAGGAACCCAGGGTCTCGACCCGACCCTTGTGCTCGTCCATGTACTCGTGGTGCGTGACCGGGAGCCACATGTCCAGGTACAGGTCGTACTCGCCGTCGGCCACCCCCTGGAAGGCCGGCGTGACGTCGGTCTCGGTGACCGTGACGTCGTAGCCCTTCTCCTGCAGGATCGCCTCCCACATGTGGGTGACCGCCACGGCCTCCTCCCAACCGATCAACGCGATCTCGATCTCTTCGGCGTCCTGACCGGCCTCATCGCCCGAAGCGCATCCGGTGAGCAGGAGCACCCCGCCCATCCCGGCCGCGGCCAACGCCTTGAAACCCTTCTGGTCGTGCATCTCTCGGGTCCCCCACCCTCGAATTCCTACCGGGCGCCCGTTCATCGATGTGAAGACCATCGACACGGGCTCTACACCGGCACACGGAAACGGTCGCCCCCGGCACGGGGACGACCGTCTCATATGTGCTCGATCTACGATTTTACGCGTAGAACCGAGTGCTAGAACTCCAGGCCCTCGGCGTCATCGCCCAGGGTGCGCTCCAGGAACTCGGGGTTCTCCGACAGCCAGACGCGAGCGCCCTCCTGCGGGTCGTCCTCGTACTCGTCGAGCGTGAGCACCTCCAGCGTGGAGAGCTCGTCGTCGTCCATCGACCAGCCCTCGATCCAGCCGGCGACATCCGGGAACTCGTCCTTGAAGCCCTCGCGACCGATGGAGTGGATGGACTCCGCCTCGCCCATCAGGCCCTCGGGGTCCTCCAGGTCCTTCAGGTCGTGCTCGGCGTAGGCCGGGTGCGGACGCCACAGGGTGACGACGATGGGATCCTCGTCGGCGATCGCGGAGTCCAGCTCGGCGAGCATGGCCGCGCCCGAGGAGGTCACGAGCTCGAACTCGTCGTCCAGGCCGTAGCCGGGCATCGCGCTGTTCTGGGTGGTCTCGGTCAGACCGGCGCCCGGGTCGATGCCGACGATGCGGCCGTCCAGCTCGTCCACGTGGTCGAGCAGGTCGGGAATGCTGTTCACGTCCTCCATGTAGGTGGGGACGGTGAGGGTGAGGATGGCGTTGTCGTACCAGGAACCGAGGTCCTCGATCTGGTCGCCGTAGTCGTTCCAGTACTGCTCGTGCGTGGCGGGCAGCCAGGTGTCCAGGTACAGGTCGACGTCGCCGTTGGCGACACCCTGGAAGGCCGGAGCGACGTCGACGTCGGTGACGTCGACGTTGTAGCCCTTCTCCTGCAGGATGACCTCCCACATGGCGGTGGTGGCGATGGCCTCCTCCCAGGCGATCAGCGCGATGCTGATGTCCTGTCCGCCCTCCTCGGAGTCCGAGCCACCGGTCAGGTCTTCTCCGCCGTTTCCACAGGCGGACAGCAGGAGCACTCCGCTCATACCGGCGGCGGCCAGACCCGTCATGCGTTTACGGCTGTACATCTTCGGGATTCCCTTCCCTAGTGGCTGGTGTGAGCAGGTCGATGTCAGGAAGCGACACGGGCCTGCGGGCTGTTCTTGGTGACGGCGGCGGTGAGGCGGTCCAGGAAGATCGCCAGGATCACCACGGCGATACCGGCCTCGAAACCGAGCGCACCGTCGTTACGGGTGATGCCCTGGTAGACCTGGCTGCCCAGACCACCGGCGCCGACCATGCCCGCGATGACGACCATGGAAAGGCCCAGCATGATGACCTGGTTGACACCGGCCATGATCGTGGGCAGGGCGAGGGGAAGCTGAATGCCGGTGAGGATCTTGTTCCGGGGAGCACCGAAGGCCTCACCCGCCTCCACCAGTTCCTTGTCGATGCCCCGGATTCCGAGTTCGGTCAGGCGTACGCCGGGCGGCATCGCGAACACGATCGTCGCGACCACACCGGGAACCGCGCCGATCGAGAAGAAGAAGATCGCCGGGATCAGGTAGACGAACGCCGGCAGCGTCTGCATCAGGTCCAGGACCGGCTTGACGATCTTGCTGGTCATGTCGTTGTAGGCGGCCAGGATGCCGATCGGGATCGCGATGACCACGGCCACGAGGCTGGCCACCAGGACCAGACCGAGTGTGTCCATGGCGTTGGCCCACTGTCCGACGGACGCCACGATGGTCAAGGCGATCACCGCGAACAGACCCATGCGCCAACCGGCCACCGAGAGCGCGAGCAGGCTCAGCAGCAGGATCATCAGCAGCGCCATCGGACGGGTGACGACCATCGGCAGCAGCAGCCAGCCGAGCAGCACCATGATCAACCAGCCGCCGGCGACCACCCCGGCACGGACCCGGGTCCGCTTCTCGACGAGTCCCAGCGCGGCGACCGCGATCAGGAACACGAGGGAGACCACGAAGTAGGGCTCCACGACCGTGTCGAACAGGCTCATCGCCCAGAGGAAGAGCCCTGGGACGGCGTTGATGATGACCGTCACGAAGCCGAACAGCGCTTCGAGGACGTACAGCAACGAGACACCGACGACGATGCCCAGCAGCGGCATCCGACGCCAACGCACCAACGGCGCGGCGATGATCACCGCGGCGATGAAGGCCAACTGTCCGGCCGCGGGTTCGACGAAGAACCCGGACAGGACGGCGACCGCCCAGCGGATGAACTCACCGCTCAGGTCGAAGAACCAACCGAAGTTGGCCTTCAACCAGCTGTTGAACGCCTCGAACCCCTCACCGAGGGGCAAGGAGGGCGGAAAGTCGACGGGTGTCACTTGCTCTCCTCCCCGTTCGTGTTGGTGTTGAGCGAGGCGAGCACGGACTCACGGGTCACCATGCCGAGCACCTCACCCTGGTCGGAGACCACACGCAGGCGGTCCGAGGTGGACACGCTGGAGAACAGGTCGGCGACGGCGGTACCGGCGTCGACCTGCGGCGCGGAGTCGTCCTTGGCCACGGAGGCGTCGATGACCGAGGACGCGGTGAGCACCCGGGACCGGTCGACGTCCTCGATGAAACGTTCCACGTAGTCGTTGGCCGGGGAGTTGAGGATCTCGGCGGCTTCCCCGATCTGGGCGACACGACCGTCCCGGAGCACGCAGATCCGGTCACCGAGGCGCATGGCCTCATTGAGGTCGTGCGTGATGAAGATGATCGTCTTGCCCAGGCTCGCTTGGAGCTCGATGAGCTGTGTCTGCATGTCGCGGCGGATCAGCGGGTCCAGCGCGCTGAACGCCTCGTCCATGAGGATGATGTCGGTGTCGGCGGCGAGGGCGCGGGCCAGGCCCACGCGCTGCTGCATACCGCCGGAGAGCTGCTGTGGGAGCTTGTCCTCCCACCCCTCCAGCCCGACCAGGGCGAGGGTCTCCTTGGCCTTCTCGAAACGCTCGGCGCGCGGCATTCCGCGCAGCTCGAGGCCGTAGGCCGCGTTCTCCAGCACGGTGCGGTGCGGGAGCAGGGCGAAGTGCTGGAAGACCATGCTGATCTTCTCGCCCCGAAGTTTGAGCAGGTCCTTCTTGTTGAGGGCGGTGATGTCCACGCCGTCGACCTCGACCGAACCGGCGGTCGGGTCGAGGAGGCCGTTGAGCATCCGGATCAGCGTCGACTTACCCGAGCCGGACAGGCCCATGACGACGAAGATCTCGCCCGGTTGGACCTCGAAGGACACGTCGATGACGGCGGCGGTCACGTCGAGGTCGGCGATGGTGTCACGGTGGCTACCGTCGGAGAGCCGTTCGACGGCCACCTTCGATTGCTTACCGAACACCTTGTACAGGTGGTCTGCGCGTACTGCTGGCACGGTCTCCTCTACGGGGCTGTCCCTGTCGCGAAGGCCCGCTGAGGATGTCGGTCCCCATCGCGAACCTGCGGTTTCCACAGGTGAGTGGTCCGCGCAGAGCCCCCCGTGCGCGCCCGCCAACGGGCGAAACCATCACCTGGTCACGTCGGGGCGCCACCTTACCGAGATGTGAACGCACAGTTCAGGCGGTATGTCACTACCAGATAACATGTTTAACCGCCATAAAACACGTCCGTCGACCTGTAGAGCCGGATGTGGATCCCCCAGGACGCCCCAATGTGATCTATACCACTGTACATTTTAGGGCGACAAGGGTCACAATTCCATGTCAGGCGCACGAGACGACGGAACGTGTCAGATCATGACCGTACCGTAAGGACGTTTTGAGGCTTCGAAGCGACCCCCGCTTTACCGATCTTCCTCCACGATCCGGGTCCGAACGAAGTTCTGGTGCGAACGCGAGGGGGTCGGCCCACGTTGTCCCTGGTAGCGCGAGCCGTAGGCGGCCGAGCCGTACGG
The DNA here is from genome assembly GCF_020741345.1 of Nocardiopsis listeri. Lineage (GTDB taxonomy): Bacteria > Actinomycetota > Actinomycetes > Streptosporangiales > Streptosporangiaceae > Nocardiopsis > Nocardiopsis listeri_A. The sequence goes on along the minus strand of NZ_DYZD01000180.1, from coordinate 2,995 downwards.
GCGCTCCGACGGTGAGGTCAGCTGGAACATGCACAGCTGCCCGATCTTCATGCCGGGGTAGAGCTTGATCGGCAACGTCGCCACGTTGGACAACTCCAAGGTCACGTGCCCCGAGAATCCAGGATCGATGAACCCGGCGGTCGAATGCGTGAGCAGACCGAGCCGCCCGAGAGAGCTCTTGCCCTCCAACCGGCTGGCGATGTCATCCGGCAGGGTCACCACCTCGTAGGTCGAGGCCAGCACGAACTCGCCGGGATGCAGGATGAAGGCCTCTTCCCCGTCGGTCTCCACCAGTCGGGTGAGGTCCGGTTGTTCCACCGACGGGTCGATGTGGGGGTACTTATGGTTCTCGAAGACCCGAAAGAAGCGGTCCAGGCGCACGTCGATGCTGGACGGCTGGACGAGAGAGGGGTCGAAGGGATCGATCCGGACCCGCCCGGACTCGATCTGCTTGTTGAGGTCACGATCGGAGAGCAACACGGTGTCGAACCTACCGCCTGCGAGAACAGCCCGTCGGCCCTTCCCCAAGGGCGTCGCCACCGCGCCGACTTGCCCAACCGGCCCGGAGTTGGGCTAGGATAACGACCGTTGGCGGCCACACCGGCGCGCTCACGCGGATGTAGTTCAATGGTAGAACTTCAGCTTCCCAAGCTGATAACGCGGGTTCGATTCCCGTCATCCGCTCCACGGACACACAAGGCCAGGTAGTTCGAGTTTTTTCGAACACCTGGCCTTTCGCGTTCCTAGGGGTCTGAGCGGGTCGCCGTGCCACACACGTGCCACAGGCGTTGGAGCGGGTGAGGCTCAGCGAGGCGCACCCACCGGAGGCGGATCGTCGCCTTCCTTGTCTCCGTCCCTGTCCGCCCCGTTGGCCCTCAGCTCCTCGGCCGCCCTCTCCCCCAGCCGGTCCGCGATCTCGCGTTCGCGTTCGTCGCGCACGTGGAGGTAGATCATCGCGGCCCGCGTGCTGGAGTGGCCCATCCGCCGCATGAGTTCGCGCACGGAGGCCCCCGCCTCAGCGGCGAAGGTGTTCCCGGTGTGGCGAAGGTCGTGGAGGTGCACGTCCTCCAAGCCCACGGCCGAGCAGGCATCCGCCCAGTACTTCGAGAAGTTGCCCCGCCGGAGCTGGTTGCCGCGCACACCCACGAACACGAACCCGTTCGGCCCCGGAGCCGCGTACTCGTCCAGGTGCCGCCGCAGGTCCGGAACGATCAGCTCAGGCAAGGAGACGGTCCGGTATCCCGCCTTGGACTTGGGCTTGCCCTTGTACAGCCCTCCCACGTCCGAGACTGGTGTGTCCTGCGTTTTTCGGAGTCGGATTTTTGGATCCTAGGACCACATGACCCTTGAAGGAGGGCATCGTGGGACGTCGTGGATACCCCGCCGAGTTCCGGCGCAAGGTCTTGGACCTGGTCCGATCCGGACGCAGCGTCGCGGACGTGGCACGCGATCTGGACATCAGCACCGAGACGATCTACGCGTGGAGGCGCCAGGACCGCATCGACCGAGGTCTGGCCCCTGGCCTGACCAGCACCGAGAAGACCGAGCTGGCCGCAGCCAACAAACGCATCGCCGAGCTGGAGGCCGAACTGGCGATCCACCGCCGTGCCAGTGAGCTGCTGGGGAAGGTGGTGCCCCCAAAAGACGGTTCGAGGCGATCGCGGTGATGGCCGCTGAGGGCCACCCGGTCCAGGTCGCCGTCCGGGTCCTGGGCGTCTCGGAGTCGGGGTTCTACGCCTGGCGCGACCGCGGGCCCTCGGCACGCTCGATCCGGCACGCGCTGCTCACCGACACCATCCATCAGATCCACGCCGCATCCAACGGTGTCTACGGGGTCAGGCGGGTGCACGCTGAACTCACCCTCGGGCGAGGGATGAAGCTCTGGCATGGCACCGTGGCGATGCTGATGTCCCGAGCCGGCATCAAGGGGATTGCTGGCCGCCCGAAGTGGCGGCGTGCGCGTGCGGATCTATCTGGTCTCGGCTGACATGGTGGACCGCCAGTTCAGCCGCCAGGACCTGGACCAGCTGTGGGTCACCGATATCACCGAGCACCCCACCCGCGAGGGCAAGGTCTACTGCGCGGTGGTGTTGGATGTGTGTTCGCGGCGCGTGGTTGGGTGGGCGATCGACTCCTCACCTACTGCGGCTTTGACCACGAACGCGCTGGGCATGGCTATCGACAACCGCCAACCTTCGGCGGGGACGGTGATCCACTCCGATCATGGCGTGCAGTTCGGTTCCTGGGCCTTCACCCGGCGGGCCAAAGAGTCCGGGTTGGTGCCCTCGATGGGCTCGATCGGGGACTGCTATGACAACGCGGTCATCGAGTCGTTCTGGTCGCGGATGCAGGTCGAGTTGCTGGATCGGCGCCGGTGGCGGACCCGGTTGGAGTTGGCCAACGCGATCTTTGAGTACCTGGAGATCTTCCACAACCGCCAACGCCGGCACTCGGCGGTCGGCTGGCTGACACCCGTAGAGTTTGAGAACAAGAAATCGAGCACCGTGGCCTGAGAATCCAGAAACACGGCTCCACCAAACTCAGGACATGCCAGACCGTTTCCCGCACCCGCACTGTCCGGGCGTCCAAGTCCAGGTGTCGACGGCGCAGGCCCGCCAGTTCGCCCCACCGCATACTGCCGAACGTCGCCAGCAACACCAGGGACCGGTACCGCGGCTTGATGGCGTCCGCCAGCTCGAAGACCTCGGAGACCGACAGCACCGGGCGTTCCTCGGTGTCCTCCAGGCCAGCGCCGTCGATCTGGCAGGGGTTCTCGCGAATCAGCCGGTCCTTGACAGCGGTGTTCAGCACGGCCCGCAGGTGATGTCCTGTGGTTGCTGACGTGTTCGGATCCCGAGGCACCCGATGGCGCGAAGACGTCTGTCTGTGGTAACTGACACCAGCGCCATCGGGCACCTCGGACCGAAACCGTGGTCACCGTAGGATCATGGGAAGCCTAGCTTCGCCCGTTCAAACGATCGTCCACCTTATGCAT
>NZ_DYZD01000179.1 GCF_020741345.1 Nocardiopsis listeri | reverse complement strand
CCGAGCTCGGAAGGGAGAGCCCGGACCGGTGGGCACGGTGGGTCGTGGACGACTGGAAGCAGCTTCGGGCCCGGATTCGACTGCTCCTGGCCCGGGTCCTGGCCGGGATCGACCGCACCGACGAGGCCGCGCGCAAGGCCGAGGCGGCCCTGGAGGTCTTCGTCCAGGTGGCCGACCCCGTCAAACAGGTGCGGGGCGCGCGGCTCCTGGCCGAACTGGACCGCGCACGGGGCGAACACGACCTGTCCCGCAAACGGTTGGAGTGGGCGGGGAAGGTGGCCGGACATTACCACCTGGAAACCGAGTCGGCGCAGATCCGGCGCGAACTCTACCGATAGCCCGAGACCTCCTCGACATCCCCCAGAAAAGCGAATTCCGGCGGGGGGGGGGAGCCTTTCAGACGCAGGGTTCGCCCACCCACACGAACGGGCAACCCGTGGTGCCAGGCCCGCCACGGGTGGGCCCGGCGTGACCAGGCCACGGCGGCGGCCGCCACCATGGAGGCGTCCAGGGGGTGGTCGCCGTGTACGTCGTGCACCCGCATCGCCGCACCGGAACGGTCCAACAACAGTGTGGAGTGCCGGTCCAGGGCGGCGACCGCCGACCGGGCACGCGGGTAGGAGGCGATCCGCTCCTTCACCCAGGAGACCGAGTCCGCCTCACCCCGTACCCGCCGACGCGACCATGCGTCGGCGGCGTCCCGGCGAGGGAGGGCGGTGTCCTCGGCGTCCACCACCAACGGGCGGGTGGCGGCCTCCTCAGGCGGCCCGGCGGGCACCGCCGAAGGGTGACGTCGCAGACGCAGCTCCGTCCCCTCCGGTCCCTTGACGGCCTCCGAGTCGATCCGCCAGGCGGTGATGTCGTCGACCTGAGGTTCCAGGTCGGGCAAGGGCGGAAAGTAGGCGGGGCGTTCGGGTTCGGGCAGGTCCAGCAGTGAATACAGCACCGTCCGGAGCCGGGACGCCGAGTCGCCGTGGTGTTCGATGAGTAGGTCGGCCACCGGTGCCACGGACGACCGTGCCGCCAGGTCCACCTGTTCGACCAGGCGCCCCGAACCCAGACGCGGCAACAGAGAACCGAACTCCAACAGGGGCGAGGCCGGGTCGATGTCGGCGGTGTCGAAGGCCGCGAGCAGCACCGGCCGGCCCAGGGCGGCCGCGTAGTAGGTCACCGAACCCACGTCGCCCACCACCACGTCCGAGGCGATCAGGGCAGCGCGCCATCCTTCCTCCGGAGGGATCAGGGCCAGACCCGCCTCGATCTCGTCGGCCAACCACAGCTCCAACTGGGCCCGTCCACGCGAACGCCACACGTTGGGGTGGGCGATGAGCGCTACCCGGTACTCGTCGTGGGGGAGCTCGGAGAGCAAGGCCCGCACCAGGTCGCGGCGCGCGCCCAACAACGACCCCCGGTTCCAGGTGGAGGAGACCACCACCAACCGACGGTCGTCCACGTTCAGGGCTTCCCGGTACCGGTCGCGGCGTCCGCCGGCGGCGAGCATCCGATCGAAGGCCGGATCGCCCACCACCACACCACGGCCTCGGGCCGCCGGGAGCACTCGATGGAGACGTTCGAGCTGCTCACGGTGCGAGTACAGGAATCGCGCCGCGATGGGCTCGCCCTCGTGGAGGAGTTCACTCGGATCCAGCCCGGAGGCCCTTGCCAACGAACCCGGGGCGGTGCCCACCCGTCGGTTGTGTCCGACCCCATGCGGCATGAGCACCAGCGGGGCCGGCACCCGGTGCGGTTCGCCCTTGGCGCTGGCGGCCAACGCCAGGTCGTGCGGGGTGCGCAGGGCCTCTTCCCAGGGCAGGACCTCGTCGACACCGGCGGCGCGCAGCAGGGATTCGATCCCGGACTCGGAGGCCGAACCGGGGGTGACGGTGAAGGTGACCCCGACCCGCTCGTCGGCCAGCAGCGAGGTGACGTCCAGCAGCCGCCCGGCGGCGGGAACGCTGCGCACGACGGCGAGGACCTCGCGCCTGGGGGAGAGGGTCGCCCATTCGGGCGCTCGACGCTTCACGTTGCGGTTCTCGGAGCTCTCTGGATCGCCGGTCCGGTTCGTCCCGGTTCGGCAGGTCAGCTTACGGGAGCTCCGGTCAGGGCGCGCGATCGACCCGGGGCATCGACTCCAGGTGCGACAGAGGCCATACACGAGACCACGGACGACAACCGTGCTGCGCAGGATGGCCCAAGGCGGTGCTTCCCGACCACGACGAAGGGCCGTCGCCCGTGATCGAACACCGGCGACGACCCTTGTCCGTCGGGGGAGCCCTACCGCTCCTCGACGACCTCGAATTCGAGGACGTCGGTGAACTCGCGGCCGTAGGAGTCGGTCGCGGTCACCTCGGCGGTGCGGGCGCCGGCCTCGAGGTCGCCGGGCAGGTCGAACCGCCACAGGTGCATGGTCCGGTCGGCGAGGCTGCCGCCGTGCACCAGCTGCTGGGCGACCGCGTACGGGTCGGAGTACTCGACACCGACGTTGACGTCCTCACCCTCCATCAGTTGGGTGCGGGTGGCCTCCTCCACGGGGGCTCCGTCGATGGCGACCTCGACGGTCGAACCGGTGGAACCCAGGAAGAAGTTGGTCGTCAGCCAGGTGCCGTCGGCCAGGTCGGCCCGGTCGAGCACCAAAGGCTCGTCCAGTTCGGGAGCCTCTCCGGTGGGGTCGTCGTTCCACTCCTGGCGCTCGTCGAACCACTCGCGGAAGGTGGGGCTGTTCAGACCGAGCTGCGTCTGCACCTCGTCGGACTCGCCCGTGACGGTGTAACGCTCCTGGAACTCGTCGCCCTCCACGTCCAGGGTCACCACGCCGGGGCGGCCACCGTCGCGGCCGATCGCCGTGGGGTAGCCGTCCTCGCCGACCTCGCCGGAGTACCAGTCACCGGAGATCGCACCCGCGGTGATGTGCGGGAAGGGAATCCCCTCGATACCGAAGAGGTCCCGCCAGCCCTCGACGTCGTCGCCGGCCTTGAGGTTCTCGATGCTGTGGCTGTGCCCGGACACGGCCACGGCCTCACGGCCCTCCAGCAGCTCGTGTACCCGGACGACCTGGTCGACCTGGTGTACCGGGGAGCTCTCGTCGGCGTAGTTGAGCAGACCGATGTGCCCGGCGACCACGATCAACTTGTCGTCCGAGACGTTCTCCAGGTCGCTCTCCAACCAGTCCAGCTGATCGTCGCTGATCCGGCCGTTGTACGACGGGCTTCCCTCCGGGTCGGCGCAGTGCTCCTCGATGCCCTCGGGGCTGTCCTCGGCCGCCGTGCACGGGTAGTCGACCGTGTTCAGCGCGACCACGTGCACGTCGCCCACGTCGTAGGAGTAGTAGACGGGGGCCAACTGCGCGCGGAAGGTGTCGAAGGAGTGCGCGGCGTTCGGTGCGTCGAAGTCGAGGTCGTGATTGCCGGGCAGGAACCGGGCGGGACCGTTGGTCTCGGCGGTCAGTTCCTTGATGTCGGGGTAGAGCGACAGGTCGTCGCCCACGATGTCGCCCACGAACAGAGTGCCGCAACCCGCGTAGTCGTCACGTTCGGACAGGTCCTTGATGGCGCCTGCCCTGGCGTACTCGACCTCCTGCTTGTCATAGGTCTGCAGGTCACCGGCGATGACACAGCTCTGTGCCGCCTCGGCGGTCAGCTCGCTCTCGACCAGGGGGAAGTTGATCGCGCCGGGCAGGGGCCCGGTCGGCTCGATGCCCCCGTACCGCAGTTCGGGGGAGCCCTCGGGCAGGTGGTTGTAGTGGAACTGCGGGACGTTGTACTCGTCCACCGGTACCTGGTAGCCGGACGGCTGGGTGATCGACACCGTCATGTTGTCGAAGACGGGCAGTTCGTACTCGCCCTCGTCGTCGGTCCGCACCACGTCGCGGCCGTTGGTCACCGTGACCCCGGCCAGCCCGGACTCGCCGTCACTGGCGCTGTCCCGGTCCGAGTCGACGAACACCTTGCCGGTCAGCACCGACTCGTCCCCAGGGCCGTCCTCGGCCTGAACGACCTCGATCGCGCCACGGTAGGCGATGTCGTCCCAGTCCTGGGCCTGGTCCGGCGAGGCGGTGGCGGGCACCAGCGTGAGGGCTCCGACGACGACCGCGGCCGTCGACACGGTGAGAAGGGCACGAGAACAGCGGCGTGCCAGTGGGGGGAAGGGATTTCGAGCATGTTGGGAATGTGTCGTGAGCATGCGGATTGCTCTCCGTCGCCTCGGGGGTGAAGCCGGTCGGGGGACCGACGGAAAGCAACCTTCGTCGATGGGACTGAACACGGACCCAGTTGCCGACCAACAGTCGATTATCGGTCGGTGACGTGTTGTTCACTCATCGTTAGATGGCGCGGCCTGGGGTGATGGGTGGAGAGAGGATGGGTGGCGGAGGGGTTGCGTCCTATGGGTGGGTTGGTGGGGCGTCGTGGGTATTAGGGGTTGTTGGGCGGGGTGGGGGTGGGTTCTTCCTCCTTCCCCGCCGCGTGATTGTTGCCGCCCGCACCGCACGCGG
>NZ_DYZD01000178.1 GCF_020741345.1 Nocardiopsis listeri | reverse complement strand
CCCCCTCCTCGCCGAACTCCTCTGATCCGGACGACGCCGAGATGGCCCGGCCCCGGGCCGTCTCAGGACCGGATCGCCCTCACCATGGCGGCGGCCAGTCGCGCGCGCTCGGCCATCGAGCCCACCACCAGGTACTCGTGGTCGGCGTGCGCGCCGCCGCCGACCGCGCCCAACCCGTCCAGCGTGGGGACTCCCAGCGCCGCGGTGAAGTTCCCGTCGCTGCCACCGCCCACCGCCACACCCTCGACGCCGGGCAACGAACGCCGGGCCTGTGCCGGCAATCCCGACGCCATCTCCTCCTGCATCGGCGGCCGGTTCACCGAACCCGTCACCGTGATCTCCGCGCCCGCCAGACGCGGGGTCAGGTTCGTCAACGCCGCCTCCACCCGGTCCTTCTCCGCCGCGGAGGGCACCCGCACGTCCACCACGATGGTGGCCTCCGCCGGCACCACGTTGTCGGTGGTGCCCGCGGCGGCCACGGTCGGGGTCACCGTCGTGCCCGCCTCCGGGCGGCTCAACGAGGCGATCGCCAGGACCTGGTGCGCCGCCTCCACCAGCGCGTTCACACCCGCCTCGGGTTCCAGGCCGGCGTGCGAGGCCAGACCGCGCACCGCGACCTCGAACGTCCCGCAGCCCTTGCGGGCGACCTTCAGGTGCCCGCCCTCGGCCGCACCCTCGAACACCAGCACCGTGCCGCACGCACGGGCCCGCTCCTCGATCAGCGGCCGAGAGTGGTGTGAGCCGACCTCCTCGTCGGCGGTCACCAACAGTTCGACCCCGGACGGATCCGCCAAGGTGGCCAGGCCGTGGATCGCCTGGACGAGGCCGCCCAGCATGTCGTACACGCCCGGTCCCGTGGCGCGGCCGCCCTCCACCCGGAACGGGCGATGCTCCAAGGTGCCCAGGGGGAAGACGGTGTCGTGGTGGCCGAGCACCAGAACCCGGGGCTCACCCCCGCCCGCCCAGCGCACGTGTGTTCCGGCCGGGCCGTCCACGAGGGTGGCCCGCCCACCCAGACGGCGCTCGACCAGGGCCGCCACAGCCTCGGCCGACCTGCGCAGAGCGACCAGGTCCCGGGAGGGGGACTCGACCTCCACGAGTGTCCGCAGGTCCTGGAGCATCACGTCGACGTCGACGTCGGTACCTTCGCGCTCGATCATGCGGTCAGGCTACGGGTCAGGTGCCGGATCCACCTCGGTGTACTAGGCCGCAGGTGTGCCGTCCGGCTCTGAGAGGGGCGCGGCGTCCGGCTTGGTCACCGGCCGGTTGCGCAGCAGCGCGGCCAGGACCGCGGCGACAGGGGTGGCCAGGAACAACCCCGCGACACCGCCGAGGAAACCACCGACGGTGACGACGATCAGCACCACGGCGGAAGGCAGCTCCAGGGCCCGGCCGTAGATGCGCGGCGCGAAGACGTTGCTCTCCAACTGCTGCACCAGCAGCACGGCGCCGAGGATGATCAGCGCCACGATCCAGCCCTCCGTCACCAGGGCCACCAGGACGGCCAGCAGGCCGCTCAGGAACGCGCCGATGATCGGCAGGAACGCTCCGACGAAGGTGAGCACGATCAGCGGGATCGCCAGGCTGGTGTCGATCAGGAGCAGCAGCGCGATACCGACGCCCACCGCGTCGATCAGGCCCACCAGGGCCACCCCCCGCACGTAGTGGCCCATGACCTCCCAGGACACGCGGGAGGAGTGGCGCAGGACCGGGCGGGAACGGGGCGGCAGCAGCTGCGCGATCCACTCCATGAGCTTGTCGCCCGAGTGCACGAAGTAGATCGTCAGGACGATGATCAGGACGACCCCGAGCACGACCCGGGACACGGCGGCGGTCGCCGTCCAGGCCCCGCTGAGGATCCGGTCGGAGTTGTCCGAGATCAGGGACCTGGCCTGGTCCCACGCGTTGTCGATGGCCTCGGTGAGCAGGGCCGGATCGAGCCCGAACGGGAGCTGAACCGCCTGGAGCTGGATGATGGCCTGGTTGACGCTGTCCACCAGGTCGCCGAAGTTGGCGGCCGCGGGAGTCACGATCAGGGTGACGGCGCAGCTGTAGACGATCAACGCGACGAGCAGGGTGATGGTCGTGGACGCGCCCCGGCCGAATCCCGCGCGGCGGAGCACGTTCGGCCGACGCAGGCGGTTGGCCAGTGGCATCAGCAGCGCGGTCAGGAACACCGCGATGATCACCGGGAGCGTGACCACCGACAGGTGGGTCAGTCCGTAGACCAGAAGGCCGGCGACCACTCCGATGATCAACAGGCGCCAGGACGTGTCGCTGACGATCCGTAGGAGATCACCGGCGCCGGCCTCATCCTGTGCCCCGGTGGCCTCGTCGGTGGGGAGGTTCCCCGCCTGGCCGGTCTCCCGCCGTCGGTCCTGTTCGACACGGGCCCGGCGGACCGCGTTCCATCTGTTGACAAGCGCCCCTACTCCCGGCCACTGGGCTCGCACATGGACTCCGTTCTCTGAGTGGTGTCGTCTTCTGTGGGGATGAGGGGGGAGAGGGGGTCTTCCGGGGCGCTGAGGGGCGGCACCGGATGGTCAAGAGTCTGCCCGGGCCGAGTGGGCCGGTGACGGAGCGTGATCCGGCGTGTCGTCGCGAAGTGGCGCCCACGCCACATCGGGACCGCTGTCCAGGGGAAGTTCGCGGAGCAGGCGGACCGGCCGGGGGAGATCCGTGCTCGCCCGATGAGGTGGGGTTCTCGTCAGGGTGGCGGGGGCCGACGGAACCCGGTTCGGCGGCCCCCGACGGGGATCAGAACTCGCGCTGGTCCCGGCGCAACGGGTGGTTGTCGGGAACCTGGACCAGGACGATGCGAACCCCGTCCGGGTCGGCGATCCACGCCTCGACCAACCCCCAGAACTCCTTCTGCGGGGGACGCAGGCCCCGGGCGCCCAGGGCGGTCACCCGCGCGTACTCCGCGTGCACGTCGCGCACCTGCAACCACAGCGACATCGACGGCACCCCGGAGGATTCGGCGTGCCCGGACACCTCCAGCAGGCCGTTGCCGAGGAAGAACACGGTTCCTGGTGCGTCGGGCGGCCCGAACTCGCGGTGCACGCCGAGTTCGAGCACGTCACGGTAGAAGGAACGGCTGCGCGTGGGATCGGTGGGGTGGATCATCACGCGGCTGCTGAGAACATCCATACCCGACATCCTGCCCGTTGCGGAAGCTCGGGCCCAAACGGCACCCCGTTTCCTGCCCCGACCGCGGAGCCGACCCGGATCGACGTAGAACCGCTTGCTCGCGGCCACGTCCGCGTCGCCCGGCCGGAGGACGAGGTGACGGATCCGTCGGTCGGCCGGGCGCGGGTCCTTCGTCGCTCACTCGGAGGGCCGGGGGAGCGACGGGCACTCGACGGTCGGGTTGACCCCGACGTAGTTGAGCGGGCCGACGAAGACGGTCACCGCGGTGCTGCCCAGCGTCGAACAGTTGGTGTCCGCCGAATCGAAGTAGCCGCGTTGGAAGGCCGCGACCAGACCGATCACCGACCAGAGCAGGACGAGGGTCAAGAGAACGATGCCGATGCGCACTTTCTGCCTCCCGGGGGTGGGGCCGTTGCGGTTGCGATCGTCGGGGGTCGAGCTCTTGGAAGACCTACCCCGCGAACACCCGTCCTCACCCACAAGGCCCGCCACTCACGGGATGAGGGCGTCCACGAGCAGCCTCAGGAACCTTCCGGTGGGGCGAACCGCCAACGGGTGGGGCCGTGGCCGGTGGCGTCGGTGGGGAACGCGTACACGGTGCTCGTCCGCACCACGAACACCGCGTAGGGAGGGGGCCCTGCGGTGGGGGCGCCGTCCGGTCCGACGAGCAAGTCCCCCTCTGGAAGCGGGGCCCACCCGTAGACCACCGGGTAGGTCTCGGCGACCACGCGCACTCTCCCGGTATCGCGCACCCGTTCCACCGGGCCCTCCACCACCACGTCCCAGTGGTCGGTGGACACGGCCAGGCTCACGGGCGATCCCTCGGTCAGCAACCGCGCCTTCGCAGTGCCCTGCCCGCACGCGAAGTGGGGCAGGCCGCGCGCCCACACCGCGAGCAACGGCCGCGTGTGCGGGACGGATCCGTCGCGAGTGGCGGTCAGCCAGTAGGTGCCGGCCGTCTCCGAGAGCTCCTGCAACATCGCGGTCCAGCCCGCCGCGGGAGCGCCGGTCGGTGCTTCGGTGCCGGTGGGGAGGTGGTCCGTCATGGGCGGGCTCCTGCTCGGGGCCGGGGTGCGGGTCCTGTTGCGCACCCTAGGCGTCGGCACCGACATTTCGGCGGATGCCGCGAGCGAACACGGAAAGTCGGGTTCGGCCGTCTTGTGGCCGCCCCGTCGGACAGGTAGGAACGTCGGAGACCACAGGAGGAGCCTCGTGCACAATCCCCCCGATCCGAGTCCGGACCGAAGCCGCACCGCCCGCCCCGTAGCACTCGCCGGAGCCACCGCCGCGTTCGTGGCCGTCTGCCTGATGGCCTCACCCGTGCCCGCCCTCGCCGAACCCCGCGACGACGCCGGCGGCTCGGAGCGAAACGAGGTCGCCGCCGGCGCGGAGTCCCTGGCCGTGGAACCCCTGGCCGCGCCCCCGTCCGCGCCCGGGGCCGAGGCGGACGCCGCCTATCCGCGCCAGAACGAGCTTCCCGTCCCGCCCGAGAACCCTGACGACCACTCCGTCAAACTCGGGCTGGTCCCCTTCCACGACATCGCGCCGACACTCAACGACCTGCAGGAGACCTCCGACCGGGTCAGCGCCGAGATCATCGGTGAGTCCGTGCAGGGACGCGACCTGTACCTGGTCACCCTCACCGAACCCGAGACGCGCGCCGAGGCCCGCCACCAGCGGCGCATGCGCGAGCTGATCTCCGAGAACCCCGATAGGGCCGCCCGCGACCACACCCTGATCGACCGGTACAAGACACCGGTCCACGTCAACGCCAACATCCACGGCAACGAGTGGGAGGGCACCGACGCCTCGCTGCGCATCATCGAGGAGTTGGCCACCGCCGAGGACGAACGGACCGAGGAGCTGCTGGAGTCCTCGCGCCTGTACTTCACCGTCACCGCCAACCCCGACGGTCGGGTGGCGGGCACCCGCGCCAACAGTGCCGGGTTCGACCTCAACCGTGACTTCGTCACCGTCTCCCAGCCGGAGTCGGCCGCGATCCGGCAGGTCATGGTCGACACCCGGCCGGTGGTGATGATCGACCAGCACGGGTACGTCAACGGCACCCTCATCGAGCCCACCACCCCGCCGCACGGCCAGAACTACGAGTACGACCTGTTCATCAAGAACACGTACGCGAACGCCATCGAGATGGAACAGGCCGTCCTCGACCTGGGGTACACCCCCGAGGACGACGGGGTGGAACCGCCACAGATCCCCTTCCGGGACTGGGAGGACGGCTGGGATGACTGGCCGCCCATCTTCACCCCCATGTACGCCCCCTACCAAGGCGCGGTCGCCGCGGCCACCATCGAGTTCCCGATGCGGGTCAACAACGCCGACTACGACCTGCCGGAGGAGGAACTGCGGCGGCGCAGCGCCATCAACACCGACATCTCCGCCGCCACCATCGAGGCCACCCTGGACTACGCCCACGACAACCGCGAGGAGCTGGTCGGCGACCAGATCGAGGTGTTCCGTCGCGGGGCGAACGGCGAGGAACAGATCGTTCCGCCGCGGGACTGGGTGCCGGGCTTCGGCCCCGAGGACGTGTACACCACCGACTTCCCACGCGGTTACGTGATCCCCGCGGGGGAGGAACAGAGGTCGGCGCCGGCCGCCGCCCGTCTGGTCGACTTCCTCGTCGCCAACGACGTGCGCGTCCAGCGCGCCGATGAGGAGTTCGAGCTGGAGGGCACCGCCTACCCGGCCGGGTCCTACGTGGTGGACATGCATCAGCCCAAACGCGGCATGGCCAACGTCCTGTTGGAGGACGGACGCGACATCAGCGACGACGTGGAGGCGATGTACGACATCTCCGGGTGGAGCCACGGTCGCCTGTGGGGCGCCACCGTGACCGCCGTCGAGTCCGAGCCGCCCACCGGCACCGCCGTGGCCGTCGCCGACCCCACCGGAAGCGTCGAGGGCGACGGCGACTGGAACCTGCGATTGGACGACGCCGCCGACGTCGCCGCGCTCAACGACCTGGTCGAGGCCGGTGTGGAGCCGGTCCAGGCCGGCCGGGGAACGGTGTGGGTGCCCGCCGAGGCCGCCGACACGGTGGTCGAGGTCGCCGAACGCCACGGTGCGGTGTTCACCGCCGCCGACACCGAACCGGACGGTCCCGTTCTGGGGCCGGTCCGGGTGGCCGTGGCCGGGGCCGCCGACGAGGTCTTCACCCTGGGCGAGCTGGGTTTCGACGTGACCACGGTGTCCACCGCCGTGCTCAACGACGGGTTCGACTGGACCGACATCGACGTGCTGTACGTGGCCGGTGGTCTGGTCCACGACGACCTGAACGAGGAAGCGCGGGCGGCCCTGGACACGTTCCTGGAGCGAGGCGGGGTCGTGGCGCGCGGCGAGACCGGGGCCCGGTTCAACGAGGCGGTCGGTCTGTTGGAGGCCACCCGGGCCGCGGGCCGCTCCGACGCCAACGGTGTGGTGCGCGTGGACGACGGTGACGGGGTCCTGGGCGGCACGGGCGGGTACGGGTTCGTGTACTCGCCCGGTTGGTTCACCGACCTGGGCGACGGCGTGACGGTCGAGCAGTCCTACGCGGCAAAGAGACCCTTGGTGGCCGGGCACTGGCGGCCCGGCGCCGACGGCACGGGAGGTCGGCAGGACGCGGCCGGACAGGCGTCCGTGGTCAGCGGGATCGCCGAACCCGGCGCCGCGGTGGTGCTTTTCGGTACCGAACCGCTGTTCCGCAATCATCCCAAGGGCCTGTTCGGGCAGGTCGGCCAGGCCCTGCACTGGTCGGCCGCCGTCGACGAAGCCGCCTGATCCTCGACAGGGTGATGTGCGCCCGGGGCCGTGTCGCCCCGGGGCGCACCCGCACCCGCGCCCGGGCGTGGAAAACGGGTGGGAACCGTCGGAGTGGACCTCTACGGTGTTCGGATGTACACCCCTCTCTCTCCGCGCCGTGGAGATCACCCCCGACAACGTCGCCACCGCCCTCAAGGTGAAGGTCCGGGAGGATCAGAACACCTTCGTCGAAACGAGCGGGTCACCGTGATGTGGGTGCCCGAGGAGGGTGGACCCGCGGAGTTCTATCGCAGGATCGGATTCCGTGAGACCGGTCGGGTGTTCGACGGCGAGGTCGTCGCGGAGCTGTTCTTGGACCCGGCTCCCCACCCCTGACGAGCCGGCCCGTCCCGGGCTCGCCGACGATCCGACCCTGGTCATGAACGTCGCGTCGGAACCCGGGAAGAGTATCGCGCCGTCTTTCCCCATCTGGAGTGCATGAAATCCCGGAATGGGAGGGGCGTGCGAAGCCGATTCAGGGCGAAACCTTTGATTCTGCTCGGGAAGCCTATCCGGGGTTGCCCCGGTCTATTGGATTTTCCGGGAAATCAGCCATTCCCGGCCGTATTTTGAGTGAGAATTTTAGGGGGATTTGTGCTACTTACTCGGGCGTAACACTCAATCTTGTGAGTGAGGTTGAACCCGCCCGACCTGGGTTTGGTTCCCTCTCTCCCGGAGGTGGAGCGCCATGGGTGGCATGCAGCACGGCCAAGATCCGCAACAACCCGAGCCGTATGGGCCCGGCCCGAACCAGGGCAACGGACCCCCGCACGGAGCGGCCCCGCCACAGGGATACACGCCGCCCCAGGGGTTCCCTCCGCCACGGGGATACGGGCCACCGCAGGCGTACGGACCACCGCAGGACTATGGGTCTCCGCCGGTGGAGGAGGGACGGCTTCGGAGGAAGAGTCCGTCGAAACGGTCGGTGTCGGAGAACCCGGGGAGGTCGGCGGCTGGATCGTCACCGTGAACGGAACCGAGACGGCCGGCGTCGTCGGCGACGGCTACTCCCAGGAACAGGCTCAGGGCGAGTTCGTCATCGTCGACGTGACCGTGGAGAACAGCGGTACGGAAGCCACCTACTTCGACGAGACCGCGCTGTCCTTGATCGATGCCGACGGTAACGAGCACTCCGCCGGATACGTCCCCGGTGATGAAGACTTCTTCGTCGAACAGATCAACCCGGGTAACCGGTCCTCGGGACGTGCGGCCTTCGACGTTCCCGAGGGAACCGAACCGGTCGCCCTACAGGTCGAGGACATGCTCTCCTTCGAGGACCCGCTGGAGATTCGGCTGGGCTGAGTGAAGAACGCCGGAGCCCCGCACACGGATGGAACGGTGCGGGGCTCGGGCATGGTCGGGTGCCGGGACCTCAGTTGCCCCGGTCGATCCACTCCTGCAGGTGCGGGGCCTCGGCACCGATCGTGGTGGAGTCACCGTGACCGGTGTTGACCACCGTCTCCGCCGGCAGGGACAGCAAACGGTCCCGGATGGAGGCCACGATGGTGGGGAAGTCCGAGTACGACCTACCCGTCGCCCCCGGCCCGCCCTGGAACAGGGTGTCCCCGCTGAACAGCACCCCCGCCTCCGGGGCGTACAGGCACACCGCGCCCGGAGCGTGTCCCGGGGTGTGGATGACCCGCAGCTCGGCGCCGGCCACCTCCACCACCTGGCCGTCGGCCAGTTCCCCGTCCGGGGCGCGGTCGGGGTGGGTCATGTCCCACAGCACCCGGTCCTCGGGGTGCAGCAGGATGGGCGCGCCCACCGCGTCGGCCAGCGCGGGGGCGGCGTTGACGTGGTCGTTGTGGCCGTGCGTGCACACCACCGCCACCACCCGGCGTCCGTTCACCGCCCCGACGATGGTGTCGGCGTCGTGCGGGGCGTCGATGACCACGACCTCCTCGTCGTCACCGAACAACCAGACGTTGTTGTCCACCTCCCAGGAGCCGCCGTCCAGGGTGAAGACCCCGGACGTGGTCAGGTGTTCCACTCGCGCGTCACTCACAGTCGCACCACCGATCGCAGTACGTCGCCGCGCTCCATGCGGGCGAAGGCCTCTTCGATGTCACCGATGCCGATCTCCTCGGTGACGAATCCGTCCAGGTCCAGTCTGCCCTGTGTGTAGAGGTCGATGAGCATCGGGAAGTCGCGGGAGGGCAGACAGTCCCCGTACCAGGACGACTTGAGCGCCCCACCGCGACCGAACACGTCCAACAGCGGCAGCTCCAGTCTCATCTCCGGGGTGGGCACCCCCACCAGCACCACGGTGCCGGCCAGGTCGCGGGCGTAGAACGCCTGCTCGTAGGTCTTGGGGACCCCGACGGCGTCGATCACCACGTCCGCGCCGAACCCGCCGGTCAGTTCCCGGATCGCCTCGACCGGGTCGGTCTGGGAGGCGTTGACGGTGTGGGTGGCGCCGAATCCGCGCGCCCAGTCCAGTTTGCGGTCCTCCAGGTCCACGGCGATGATCCGGTTCGCGCCGGCCAGCCGGGCCCCGGCCACGGCGGCGCTGCCGACCCCGCCGCAGCCGATGACCGCCACCGAGTCCCCACGGGTGACCCCGCCGGTGTTGACGGCCGCGCCGATCCCGGCCATGATCCCGCAGCCGAGCAGGCCCGCGGCGGCCGCCGATGCGGCCGGGTCCACCTTGGTGCACTGGCCGGCGGCCACCAGGGTCTTCTCCGCGAACGCGCCGATGCCCAGCGCGGGGGAGAGTTCGGTGCCGTCCTCCAGGGTCATCTTCTGTGTGGCGTTGTGGGTGTCGAAGCAGTACTGGTGGCGGCCCCGGGCGCACGCCCGACACTTCCCGCACACCGCCCGCCAGTTCAGGACCACGTAGTCGCCCGGTTCGAGGCCGGTGACGTTCTCGCCCACCGACTCCACCGTTCCGGCCGCCTCGTGGCCGAGCAGGAAGGGGTACTCGTCGTTGATCCCGCCCTCCCGGTAGTGCAGGTCGGTGTGGCAGACCCCGCACGCCTGGATCCGCACCACCGCTTCACCCGGTCCGGGGTCCGGGACGACGATGGTGGTGAGTTCCACCGGCGCCCCCTTGGCGCGTGAGATGACACCTTGCACTCGTTGGGACATGTGAGCTCCTGTCGTCCGTGGTGGCCGGTCCGCGGCACGTGGCGCGCCGCTCACCGCACACCATTCCACACCCGTCCCATCGGTACCCCGCACTGGTGGGGCGGGGCGGTCAGTCCCGGAGGAAGTCGAGCAGGGCGGCGGTGAGCCGGGCGGGGGCGTCCAGTTGCACCAGGTGGCCGGCGCCGTCGATGGGACGGGTGACCACGCCCGGGATCAGCCGTGCGAGTTCGCGGTCGCGTTCCGGTGGGATCCAGGTGTCCTGCTCGCCCCAGACCAGCAACACCGGCAGGTCCAGTTCGGGGTACGACCCTTGGATCTCGTCGGTGTGCGCTTGATCGGCCTGCTGGATCTGTCTGTAGAACGCGGGTTGTCCCTCGGCGCCCGTCCAGGGGTCCACCAGGGCTCGGAGCACGTCCGGTCGCAGCCCGACGGCGCTCGCCGAACTCACGTACTCGGTGACCAGGGCACGGTGCAGGGCCGGCGGCAGCTGCTCGAAGACCTCGGTGTTCTCGCCCACCAGGCGGAAGAACGGCGACCCCCACGGGGCCAGTGCCACCGGGGAGACCAGGGCCAGTCGGGAGTAGGCGACGTGGTGCAGCAGGTGGGCGCGCAGGGCCACCGCCCCGCCGAAGTCGTGCGCCACCACACGGGGCCTATCCAGACCCCAGTGGGCGAGCAGTTCGGTGAACACCCGCCCCTGCGCGGCCAGGGACACCTGTTGGCCGGTGCGTTTCTCCGAGGTGCCGTACCCGGGCATGTCCCAGGTGTGGACCCGGTACCGGTCGGACAGGGCGCCGGCGACCTCCCGCCACACGTAGGAGGAGAACGGGGTGCCGTGCAGCAGCACCACGGGTTCTCCCGACCCGGTCGCCCGCCATCGCACCGTTCCCTCGGTGGACGCGAACTCCTCCAACGGTTCCTGGAACGCCATCCCCGGTTCCCCTTCCACGTTCGTCGAGTGCTCCGACCCTAGCGGCACCCTCCGACGGAAAAAGGGGGCACCGGACCGACGCGGGCACCAAGAACACGAAGAGGGGGCGGCGCCTCTCCGGTGGCGCCGCCCCCTGTCACCCGTGGGGTTCACGGGCGTGTGTCGACGACGAGCGGGGAGTCGTCGCATTCGGTGGTCAGCGGGTGAAGTCGTCGGCTCCGCGACCGGGGCCGTGGAAGAACTCGCGCTGGGGCTCGTCCTCGGGGACCTCGGGGTAGGTCGGGCGGTCCTCGGCCGCCACGTGGACGGTGCCGATCTCCATGCCCTGGGCGGCCATCAGACCGCTCACCGCGTCGCGCAGCTCCGGCAGCATCGAGTAGAGCACGTCGCCGGGGCAGGCGGTGGAGTTGAAGTCGCGGTGCCCCACGATGGCCTGCTGCGGGTCGAGGCCGTAGGCGCCGCACAGCCAGGCGAGGGTCTCGATGAGCTTGTCGGTGAGTTCCTGGGTGGGGCCCTCCTCCATGTAGGTGCCCTCGTTCTCGATGCCCACGGTGGTGCCGTTGTAGTCGGCCACGTGGGTGCCCACGCAGTGGGTGCCCTCACGGACGGCCACCACGGCGAGGTTGCGCCCCTCCATCAGGTGCCCGCCACGGCTGATGGTGAACTGCTGGCCCGCGTCGATCCAGCCCTGGGTGTCCATGTGGTAGTTCTGGATCGACCTGGACAGCGCCAGGGCGTGGGCCTCGGAGTAGTCGGTGCTGTTGGGGGTCGCGGTGTGGTGGACCACCACGTGGGTGGGCGGGGTCGCCAGGACCTGGACGGGGCTCGACGGGGGCCGGGCGTCCCAGTCGGCGCGGAAGTACATCGACGGTTCGGCCGCGGCGGCCCGGGCGTCGGCGTCGGCGTTGGCGGTGCCCACGCCGGTACCCGCGACCAGGGCGGCGCCGGAGGCGACGGCCGCTCCCTGCAGGATTGTGCGACGGGCCGGTCCATGTTGCTCACACATAGCGGGGGAGCCCTTCTCGGATCGGGGAGGTTACTTGCCGGTCACAACTGAACACGGATCCCCGCCGGCACGCAAAGGGGGTAATGAAGGTTTCTGTTGTCCGCTACCGGTCAGATGGTAAACCTTTTACACCCCTTCTCAGGAAGATCATTCTGAGGTAGAGGAGTGGCCTTCTGTGGCTGGAGTGACCCCTGGGTTCGATCGGCTCGGTGGAAACAACAAGAACGGGTCACGAATGGAATCGTGACCCGTTCGGGGGTTCGTTTCAGGCAGGGGCTCAGGCCACCGGTTCGGGCTTTCGGTCGGCCTCCGAGGGCTCGGGGTTCAGGCGCCCGGTCCGGTGCAGCCACCAGTCCGCGAGGAGCGTGCCCAGCGGGGGGACCGACGCGGCCAGTGCCACCAGGGTCGGCCGGACGCCCCACCGGAGTCGGTAGGCGGCCAGCAGGGCGACCAGCCCGTACGCCACGAACGCCCCGCCGTGCAGGGGGCCGAAGATCTGCACACCGAGCTCGCTGCCGTTGCCCAGGTACTTGAAGTACATGCCGACCAGAAGTCCGGCCCAGGTGAAGGCTTCGAATACGGCCACCACGCGGAAGGCCAGGGCGGACAGTGAGTTGAAGTTCAAGGTGGTTCCTCGGGTTCGTGGCAGGGCGCGACGTGTTTCGGGGGCGGCCTCCAACAGGTTAGGTCACCCTTGCCAGGCGGTCGGACCCGGGGTTGTGGAGGTGCCGGACTCCGATTGGAGCGTGGCCTCAGGTGACAACCACCTCACCGTCGGGTGGTTTCGACCCTCTCCCGGTGGGTGCGCGCAGGACCTTCGGGGTCCGCGTGCGCCATCGCCCTGGTTGGGTCCTTCGCCGCCTCGAACTGCGAAAACCCGGCGCCGTCGCTTGGTGGGGGCGGTCGCGCGCCCCGGTTTCCCGGTTCGGCGAACGCCCCCGTGTGACCCAGGTCTCCCCGGGGGATCTGTTGACACGCCCCCGCCTCTCATTCCAAACTTGCCGCGGATTACTTAGGTTAGGTTTCCCTAAATAAGGCTAGGGTTGCCTTACTTTTCGCAGGTCAGTGCGGTCGGAAGGGGAGGTTCAACGTGAACGGGATCGACGGTGCCGTCACCGTGGTCACCGGAGCGTCCGGCGGGGTCGGTCGCTCCGTGGCTCTGGACCTCGCCGCGCACGGCGCCAGGGTCGCGGTCGTCGACGTCGACACCGTCGGCCTCGACCAGACCCTTCATCGGTTGACGACGACCGGTCACAAGGCGTTCGCGTTCACCGCCGACGTCACCGATCCCGTCCGCGTGGAGGCCCTCTTCGACGAGGTCGAAGCGCTCCTGGGGCCGGTCACCACCGTCGTCAACGCCGCCGGGGTGCTGGCCACGGGCCCCGCCGTGGACTGTTCCGACCGGGACTGGCAACGCCTGATCGCGGTCAACGCCACCGGTGTGTTCAACGTCGGACGTGCCGCCGCCCGACGCATGGGACCGCGCGGTCGCGGCGCGATGGTCACCGTCGCCTCCAACGCAGCCGGGGTGCCCAGGTCCGGGATGGCCGCATACGCCGCGTCCAAGGCCGCCGCCGTGGCGTTCACCAAGTCCCTCGGCCTGGAACTGGCCCCGCTGGGAGTGCGCTGCAACGTCGTCTCGCCCGGATCCACCGACACCCCCATGCTCCGGGCCATGACCCCCGACCCCGAGACGCTGATCGACGGCGACCCCGGCCTCTTCAAGGTCGGCATCCCCTTGCGCCGCCTCGGACTGCCCGAAGACGTGGCCGAGGCCGTGCGCTTCCTACTGTGCGACGCCTCCCGCCACATCACCATGCACGAGCTGTACGTGGACGGTGGCGCCACCCTCCGCTGAGTCCACCGCCCCACGGCCCCGGTCAGAACCCCGCCCGGCGGCTCCTCCCCGGCCGTCCCACCCCGGACGCCCCACGTGCCTGACACAGAAAGGCCCCCACCCATGCCCGAGCAGCGCACCGCCGCCCCCGCGGCCTCCGCGGGTGAACTCCTGTCGGCCTATCGGCCGGGGGACGCGTTCTTCTCCACCGCCACCGGGGCCCTCCACGGCACCGGTGCCCTGCACACCCTGGATCGGATCGACGACCTGCCCGCCACCCTCGCGGACGCGGGCCCCGGCGCGGTCGCCATGGGCGCCATCCCCTTCGACACCTCCCGCCCCGCACACCTGGTCGTCCCCCGGACCGTGCGTCGCGCGCCCTCGCCCACCGAAGGGCCGACACCCGAGAACCGTTGGCGGCCGCTGGGGGAGGGGTGGCGGGTGACCCCCGTCCCCGAACCCGAAGCACACGTGGCCGCGGTCGAGCGCGCGGTCAAGCTCATGGCCGATGACGCCGAGCTGCGCAAGGTGGTCCTGGCCCGAAGCCTCCGAGTGGAGGGCGACGAGCCGATCGACGTCGCCACCGTCCTGGCCAACCTGGTCTGGCGCGACCCCACCGCCTTCGTCTTCGCCACCGACCTGCCCGAACGCGACTCCGGAACCCGCACGCTCATCGGCGCCAGCCCCGAACTCCTGGTCGCCAAGAGCGGACGCGAGGTGCTCTCCAACCCCCTGGCCGGATCCGCGCCGCGCAGCGCCGACCCCACCAAGGACCAACGCAACGCGGTCGACCTGCTCACCTCGGCCAAGGACCGCCACGAACACGCGGTGGTGGTGGAGGCGGTCGCCGAGTCCCTACGGCCGTTCTGTCGCACCCTGTCGGTGCCCGCCGAACCCGAACTGGTCAAGACCGCCACCATGTGGCACCTGTCCACCCGGGTGAACGGTGAACTCATCGACCACGACGTGCCCGTCCACACCCTGGCCGCGGCCCTGCACCCCACCCCGGCGATCTGCGGCACTCCCACGGGTCGGGCCTTCGACACCATCACCGACCTCGAACCCTTCGACCGCGGCTTCTACACCGGCGCCGTCGGCCACAGCGACGCCCGCGGCGACGGCGAATGGGTCGTCACCATCCGCTGCGCCGACGTCGCGGGCACCACCGTCGACCTGTTCGCCGGCGGTGGGGTCATGCCCGAGTCCGACCCCGAGGCCGAACTCGCGGAGACCTCCGCGAAGCTGCGCACCCTCCTGCTCGCCCTCGGAGTGAACGGAACCGTCTGAGATGACCCCCGACCACGGCTCCCGCCGCACCATCGACCCCGCCGACTGGAACCCCTGGCCCGAGGAGCTCGCCGCCGCCTACCGCGCGGCCGGGTACTGGACCGGCGAGACCTTCCCCGCGTTCCTGCGGGATCGGGCCGCCCGGTTCGCCGACCGCACCGCCGTCGTGGCCGGTCACACCAGATGGACCTACGCCGAACTCGACCGGCGCGCCGACGCCCTGGCCACCGGCCTGTCCCGGCTCGGCGTACGCGAGGGCGATCGTGTGGTGCTGCACCTGCCCAACGTGCCCGAGCTGTTCGAGGTGGTGTTCGCGCTGTTCCGGTTGGGCGCCCTGCCGGTCTACGCGCTGCCCGCCCACCGTCGCAGTGAACTGCTGCACCTGGCCGGCACCTCCGAGGCCGTCGCCCTGGTCACCACCGACACCCAGGGGTCGTTCGACTGCCGCGCGATGGCCGCCGAGGTGCGCGACCGGGTTCCGGCGCTGGAACACGTGGTGGTCGTGGGCGACCCCGGAGAGGCGGACGACCTGACCGCCCTGGCGGACCTGCGCGCCGAACCGGACCCCGACGTCCTGGCCGAACCCGACGCCGGCGACGTGGCGTTCTTCCAGCTGTCCGGTGGCACCACAGGGCTGCCCAAGCTCATCCCACGGACCCACGACGAGTACCTGTACTCGGTGCGGGCCAGCGCCGACATCTGCGGCCTGGACACCAACGCCGTGTACCTGGGCGCCCTGCCCGTCACCCACAACTTTCCGATGAGCTCACCCGGGTTCCTCGGCGTCTTCCACGCCGGTGGCGCCGTCGTCCTGGCCCCCGACCCGAGCCCGGCCACCTGCCTGGAGCTGATCGAACGCGAACGCGTCACCGTCACCGCGGTCGTGCCGCCCGTGGCCATGCTGTGGATGGACGCCGTCGAACACGGCTCCCAGACCGACCGCGACCTGTCGTCGCTGCGGGTACTCCAGGTCGGTGGCGCCACCTTCCCCACCGAAGCGGCCAGACGCGTCACCCCGGTGCTGGGCTGCGCCCTGCAACAGGTCTTCGGTATGGCCGAGGGGCTGGTCAACTACACCAGGGACGGGGACCCCGACGAGGTCGTCACCGCCACCCAGGGGCGCCCCATCAGCGCCCACGACGAGATCCTCGTCGTCGACGACGCCGACCGCCCGGTCCCCGAAGGCGACCCCGGCCACCTGCTGACCCGCGGCCCCTACACGATCCGGGGCTACTACAAGGCCCCCGACCACAACAAGAGCGCCTTCACCGCCGACGGTTTCTACCGCACCGGCGACATCGTGCGCCGACACCCCTCCGGCAACCTCGTCGTCTCCGGACGCGCCAAGGACCAGATCAACCGGGGCGGGGAGAAGATCGGCGCCGAAGAGGT
>NZ_DYZD01000177.1 GCF_020741345.1 Nocardiopsis listeri | reverse complement strand
GGTGCACACCCGTGAGCATCTGGAGGCGGTGGCCGTCCAGCTCAACGGGCGCCCACGCAAAACGCTCGGCTGGGATACCCCAGCCGAGCGTCTGGCTAAGCTACTCGAATCAAGCAACTGACCTCACGTGTTGCGACGATCCCTAGAATCCGCCTTCCCCGAACGGCCCTTCCACACGGTTCCACGACGCCCGTCGTGTGATCACTTCAGGTGACCGTCACCGGTGACCACGTACTTGGTCGATGTCATTTCGGTGAGACCCATCGGACCCCTGGAGTGCAGTTTCTGGGTGGAAATACCGATTTCCGCGCCGAACCCGAACTCGCCACCGTCGGTGAAACGGGTGGAGGCGTTCACCATCACCGCGGCCGAGTCCACCCGGGCCACGAAGTACCGGGAGGTGGCGAGCGAATCGGTGATGATCGCCTCGGTGTGCTGGGTGGAGTACTCACGAATGTGCGCCAACGCCGCGTCGACGTCGGGCACCACCCGTACGGCCAGGTCCATGTCCAGGTACTCGGTCGCCCAGTCCTCCTCCGTCGCCTCGACCACGGTGGCCTCGGTCGGGTGGGCCGCGGCGATCTCCAGTACCCGGGGGTCGCCGTGCACGGTCACACCGGCCGCGGCGAGGGACTCCAGCACCCGTGGCACGAACGCCTCGGCGACCGCCTCGTGCACCAGGAGCGTCTCAGCGGAGTTGCACACCGAGCAGCGCTGCGCCTTGGCGTTGGTGGCGATGGCCACCGCCTTGTCCAGGTCGGCGTCGGCGTCCACGTACACGTGGCACAGACCCTCACCGGTCTCGATCACCGGAACGGTGGAGTCGCGCACCACGGCCTGGATGAGCGAGCCACCGCCGCGTGGGATGAGTACGTCGACCAGGCCGCGCGCACGCATCAGCGCGGTCGAGGACTCACGGGTGCGCCCGGGGACGAGCTGGATCGCGTCGACCGGCACCTCGGTGCCCTCCAGTGCGTCCCGCAGCACCCGCGCGATGGCGGTGTTGGAGTTGTAGGCCGAGGACGACCCCCGCAGCAGCGCGGCGTTCCCACTCTTCAGGCACAGCGCGGCCGCGTCGACGGTGACGTTGGGTCTGCCCTCGTAGATGATCCCGATGACGCCCAGTGGCACTCGGATCTGCCGCAGGTCCAGACCGTTGGGGAGCACGCCCCCGCGTACCGACTCGCCCACCGGGTCCGGCAGATCGACGATCTCGCGCACGGCGTCGGCGATGGCCTCGATCCGCCGTGGGGTGAGGGTGAGCCGGTCGATCATGGCCGGGCTCGTGCCCTCGGAGCGGGCGTGTTCGACGTCCTCGGCGTTGGCGGCCGTGATCTCGTCGGCCCGTTTGACCAGGGCGTCGGCGATCGCGTTCAGGGCGGCGTCCTTGGTCGCCCGGCTGAGCGTGGCGAGGTCGACGGCCGCGTCCTTGCCGCGTCGGGCCACATCGTGGACCTCGCGCTCGATGTCACTGCTGACTGTCATCTCTGGTTCTGGCTTCCTTGCTCGGGAGGCCGCCCCGGCCGGTGGCGCCTGCGGCATCGAAGAGCACCGCCGCCGGGGGGATTCCTCCCAGCGTATAGCGCCCTGGCGACCACCGCGGGAGTTGTCCACAGGCCGAGACGTTCCCGAGGTCGGAAGGGGTCAGCGCCAGCCGTAGCGGTCGCGCAGGACGGCGGCGACCTTCCAGAAGATGTCCTCGTTCATCACGGCGGCCTCGCGTCGGATGTCGCCCTCGTCGAACTCGAAGAGGCGGTCGACCCGCAGGTAGGAGTCGCGTTCCTCACGGTCCCACGGGCCGGAGCCGATGGGCAGCCAGTCCTGGCGCTCGTGGTCGTCGGGCCGTTGGGAGGACAGCATCAGGCCGTGCAGGTGGCGGCCCTTGCGCCCGACCACCAACATGGGCCGGTCCTTGCCCTGGCTCGCGTCCTCCTCGAAGGGCACCCAGGTCCACACGATCTCGCCGGCGTCGGCGAGACCGTCCTTCTCCGGGGCGTAGACGAGCTTGGTGGCGTTGCGGCCGGTCGGGATCTCGCGGACGGCGCCCTCGTGCGGGTGGGAGTCGCCGTGTTGTGTCGTCTGTTGGGTCACGCACCGCATCTTAGAGGCGTCCGGGGACGACCGTGGTCGCTCGGGGGTACCCGGCGCCGACAGGGCACGCGGTGCACGGATACCGTGACCGGCCTCGGTCGTTCCACCGGTCCGGGTCGTAGTGTCAACGCCATGGACTCGGCCCGCCCCCGGAGCTCGACACCTCCCAAAGGCTCGACCGGGACGGGCCCACTACGAAGAGCAGCACGGAGAAGCACGCATGAGCAAGGGAACGATCCTGATCACCGGGGCCTCGGCGGGCCTGGGCGCGGAGATGGCACGCCGGTTCGCCTCCCTCGGCTACGACCTGGGCCTGTGCGCCCGGCGCACGGAGAAGATGGCCGCCCTCAAGCACGAGATCTCGGCCGCCCACCCCGACCGCCGGGTGGTGCTCAAGGCCCTGGACGTCACCGACGACGAGGCCGTCTTCCGGGTCTTCGGGGAGTTCACGGCCGAGTTCGGCACGGTGGACCGGGTCATCGTCAACGCGGGACTGGGCAAGGGCGCCGCGCTCGGCAAGGGCCGCTACGACGCCAACCGACAGACCGCCATGACCAACTTCGTGGGGGCCCTGGCCCAGTCGGAGGCGGCGATGGAGATCTTCCGCGAGCAGGGCCGCGGCCACCTGGTGTTGATCTCCTCGATGTCGGCCCTGCGCGGCATGCGCAAGGCCATGACCGTCTACGCCGCCACCAAGGCGGGTGTGGCCGCCATCGCCGAGGGTCTGCGCTCCGAGCGCGTCCCCGGTCTGGACGTGTCGGTGATCTACCCGGGCTACATCCGCTCGGAGATGAACGAGCACGTTCGGCAAAAGACCCGATTCATGGTGGAGACCGAGGTGGGCGTACGTTCCATGGTGGCCGCCATCGAGAAGCGCAAGGTCAAGGCCTACGTCCCCGCGTGGCCATGGGTGCCGATCGGTTTCCTGATGAAGCGCCTGCCCCTTTCCGTGGTCAGGAGGTTGTCCTGAGCGACGCCCACGACACCCCGCCCACCGAACGCGTCCCCCGGAGACGT
>NZ_DYZD01000176.1 GCF_020741345.1 Nocardiopsis listeri | reverse complement strand
AGCCCCTGGAAGAGCGGTGTTCGGGACAGCACGTTTGGCACCGACGTGGTGGTGAGCATGTGGGGTTCTCCTGCTCGGGGCGGGCCGGAGCCGGGAGCGAGGGCCCGCACCCGGCTTCTCGGGTGACCGTGCGTCCCCAGTCTGCTTCGGCCACTCGGCCCTCGCCCTCCGACGATCGACCCTCTTCGCCCGCCGAAGGGCGCATCTTTCGATCCGCGGGCCCTTTCCGTCCGAGACGGGCACAATGGGGGCCATGAACCAGCGAACGGGGCACCTCGTGCCGGAGGAAGAGACGGTCACCCTGGCCCGCGTGACCGGGGAGACCGGCGGCGACCTGGTGCTGCGCCGGGTGGGCGCGCACTACGAGATCTACTCCAACGGGGTCTTCCTCATGGACACCCGGGACGGCACCTCGGAACGGGAGATGGTTCGCGCCGGCCTGAGCGCCCTACCTCAGGGGCGTTCGCACGCGCGCGTGCTGATCGGTGGGCTGGGTGTGGGTTTCTCCGCCCGGGAGGCACTCGACCACCCACGGGTGGCGCGGGTGGACGTGGTGGAGCTGGAACCCCAGGTGATCGCCTGGCACGAGGAGGAGCTGGGGGAGGCCGCCGACTTCGTCCACCACGACCCGCGCTGTCGGGTGTACAACGAGGACATCGTGGCCTGGCTGGCCAAAGCCGCGGCGGAGCCGGACCCCGCCCTCTACGACGTCATCTGCCTGGACACCGACAACGGGCCCGACTGGACCGTGGTGGAGAACAACAACCGTCTGTACGAGGCGGCCGGTCTGGAACGGCTCACCCGGTTGATGGCCCCGGGAGGGGTGCTCTCGTTCTGGAGCGCCAACGCCGTCGAGAGCTTCGAGAAGCTGCTCCGCGCCCGCTTCGACGTGGTGGAGGTCGTGGAGGTCCCGGTCGCCCGGGGCGTCCCCGACACCGTCTATCTCGCCTCGAAACCCCTGGCGGAACGGTCCTCCTAGAGCAGCGCCTCCAGGTGGGGACGCAGGTCGTCCATGCTTCGGTAGAGGACTCCGGTGAACCCGATCTCCTCGGCGGCGGCCACATTCCTCGGGGTGTCGTCCACGAACAACACCGAGGCCGGGCCGGCCGTGGCCCAAGGCCCCGCCCCCGCCCGCCCCAGTGCGGCCCGGTAGATCGCCGGATCGGGTTTGGCCACGCCCACCCGGGAGCTGTTGACCACGTCCGTGACGCAGTCGTCAAGGCCCAGTTCGGACAGGTCGGATTCCAGCCTGCCGGTCGCGTTGGAGACCAGCAGCACGGGTACCACCCGGCGCACCAGCCGCAGCAGATCCGCGAGTTCGGTGTTCACCGCGGGCACCACGGCCGTCCAGGTGTCGACCAGGGCGCGGGACCGGTCGGGTCCACCACAGCGGTCGGCCAACGCGGCGGCGACGCCGGCTCGCCACTCCTGGTCGGTGACCCGACCGGTGATCGCCGGAAGCAGGTGGTCGGGGTGGAAGGCGGTGCCGGCGAGGGTGCCCTCGGCAAGCCCGTACCGCCGGTCCACGGCGGGCATGCCTCCGTCCTCGGGCCACATGCGAAGGACGCCGTCCACGTCGCACAGGACGGCGTGGTGGCGTGCTTCCATCCTGGTCAGCCCCTGTTCTGGGACATGTAACGGGCGAACTCCTCCAGGGAGATGCGCTGGTCGCCGTCGGAGTCCATCGTCCGCACCACCTCGGCGGCCTGCTCCTCGGTGGTCTCGTCGCCGAGGTTGCGCATCAGGGAGGTCAGCTCCTGCGCGGAGATGAGACCGTCGCCGTCGACGTCCACAAGGGCGAACGTGGCGGCGTACTCGGTGGTCTGGGACATCGGGGTCACACTCCGGATCGTCTCGGGTCGAGGGTCCGGGCAAGGTTACCGTCGACGGACCGGACCGGGAAAGGCCCGCGGGGCCGTGCTCCGAATGGAACACGGCCCCGCTGCGAGGGGGTGGATCAGGTGTTGTCGGTGGAAGCCTTGGAACCGATCCACCGGGCGATCACGGTGAAGAGCAGCACCAGCGCGAACAGGCACAGCGCCGCGCCCCAGGCACGGTCGATGCCGGCCTCGAAGGGCTGGGCGGCGCCCTTGTAGAGCTGGAGGGGTACGGATCCCTGGGGGGAGCCCTGGAAGCCGGTGACGATGAGTCCGGAACCGAACGCGGTCAGCATCAGGGGTGCGGTCTCTCCGATGCCTCGGGCGATCGCCAGCATCGAACCCGTGGTCAGGCCCGGAGCCGCGGTCGGCAACACCGTGTGCACGATCGTCTGCCACTTGCGCGCGCCCAGACCGTAGCTGGCGTTGCGCATCTCGTTCGGGACCAGCCGCAGCATCTCCTCCGCGGACCTGGTCACGATGGGCAGCATCATCACGGCGATGGCCACGGCGCCCACGAAGGTACCGAAGCCCATGCCGCCCCAGCCGATCACCAGCAGGCCGTACACGAACAGACCCACGAAGATCGACGGGATACCGGTCATCACGTCGGTGAAGAAGCGGATCGCCGAGGTCATCCGGTTGGGCCCGTACTCGACGATGTAGACGGCGGTGGCGATGCCGAACGGAATCGACATCAGGATGGCCAGCGCCATGATGTACAGGGTTCCGAAGAACCCGGCCGCGTAGCCGCCGCCCTCACGCCGGGGCGGGGGTTCGGTCTGAGTGAAGAAGTCCAGGTCGACCACGCCGATGCCGCGACGGGTCACCTCGAAGATGATCAGTACCAGGGGGATCATCGCGAGGACCATCGCACCGGTCAGGAGCACGGTGGCGCTGCGGTCCTTGAACCGTCGGAACGAGGAACCCGGGGGGCGTTGGTTCAGCGGGACGTGCTTGCGCGGGGGAGTCGAGGTCATGGTGCTCATACGGCGGCGTCTCCCGTCATGCGCCCCAGGCGCCAGACGATGACGCGGGCGAGGATGTTGACGATCATCGTGACCAGGAACAGGGCGACACCGATGGCCATCAGTGCGGTCCTGGCCTCGGGTCCGGCCTCACCGAAGGTGGCGGCGATGTGCGAGGCCATGCTGCTGCCGGTGCTGAACAGGCTCGAACCCCAGGACTGGGCGCCACCGATGAGCATCAGGACCGCGATGGTCTCGCCCAGAGCGCGGCCCAGACCCAGCATGGCGGCGGCCACGATGCCGGAGAAGCTGGCGGGCAGCACCACCTTGCGCAGGACCTCCCACCGGGTGGAACCCAGGGCGTAGGCGGCCATGCGCTGGTCGATCGGGTGTACCACGATGACCTCGCGGATGATGGCGGTCATGATCGGCAGGATCATGATGGCCAGGACGATCCCGGCGGGCAGGTAGCCGACGCCGCGGATCGGTCCCTCGAAGAGGAAGAACCACCCGAACGTGTTCCCGAGGAACTCGAAGAACGGGCGGAGCACGTTCGGTAGGAACCAGTGCAGGCCCCACAGGCCGAAGATGACGCTGGGCACCGCGGCCAGCAGCTCCACCGTGTAGGAGAGCGGCTTGGAGAGGCGTCGCGGCGCGAGGTGCGTGATGTAGAAGGCGACCATGATCGCCAGCGGCAGTGCGATGACGATGGCGATCGCCGAGGTGATCAGAGTGCCGTAGATGAACGGCCAGGCACCGTAGGTTCCGGTGATCTCGGTCCGGGAGTTGCCGGAGGTCCAGTCCTCACCGGTGAGGAAGCCGAAGAAGCCTTCCTTGGCGAAGACGGGCCAGGCTTCGGTGGTGGTGCGGATCACCATCAGGGCCAGGATGACCAGCACGATCGTTCCGCAGGCCGCGACGACCCACTTGAAGACCGGGTCGGCCATGCGCCCCTTGCCTGAGCGGAGGGAACTGCGCCGGGGTTCCTCCGGGGCCGGGGCCTCGGGGGCCTGAGTGGACATTGTGCTTCTCCTTGATGGCTTTCGTGGGAGTCGGAGAGCGGTTCACCCCTGTTCTGCGTGCCCCGGGGTGTGAGGGGCGGGGCCGGAACCCGTGTTCCGGCCCCAACGTGCGGATGAGGCGATGGGGCCGGGAATCAGTGGTCCCGGCCCCGGAGGGGTCACTCCTCCTCGGAGCCCTCTTCGGCCTCGGCGTCTGCTTCGGTGCCGGCCTCGGCGTCGTCACCGTCGGTGGCGTCGTCCTCGGCGCCCTCCTCGGTGTCGCCGCCGCCGTTCTCGGAGTTGGTCCTCTCCAGTTCGGCGATGACGCGCTCGGTCAGCTCGTCACCGAGCGGCGCGTAGCCCAGCTCGCCGGCGACGTCCTGAGCGCCCTCGTCGGTCAGGGCCCAGGTCCAGAAGTCGATGATGGCGTCGGCGGTGGCGCCTTCGTAGCCGCAGGTGTAGGTGAAGATCCAGTTGGTGCCGGCGATCGGGTAGCCCTCGCCACCGATGTCGTCGATCGCGAACTGGAAGTCGTCCGGGACCTCGGCCTCCTCGGAGGCGGCGATGGTGGCTTCGAGGGTCGGCTCGATCGGGTTGCCGTCCTCGTTGACGACGGTGGCCACGGACAGGCCCGCCTCCTGGGCGAAGGACTGGTTCAGGTAGCCCATGCCGCCCGGGTTCTGGGCGATGCCCTGGGCCACACCGTCGTTCTGCTGGCCGCCGACCAGGCCGGACTCCCAGTCGAGCTCCTTGCCCTCGCCGTATTCGTCGGCCCACGACTCGACCTCGGTGGAGAGGTAGTGCGTGAACACCGCGGTGGTGCCGGAGCTGTCGGAGCGGTGGACCGGAACGATCTCGTCGCCGGGCAGGTCCATGTCCGGGTTGAGCTCGGCGATCGCCGGGTCGTCGAACGTGGTGATCTTGGTGGAGTAGATGTCGGCGATGGTCTGTGCGTCCAGGACCAGACCGTCCAGCTCCGGGTTGTCGAAGGCGATGACCACGGAACCGAACACGACCGGGAACTGGACCGCTTCGCAGCCGCGGGCCTCGGCGGCCGTGGCGAGGTCCTCGTCACCGAGGTACTCCTCGGAGGAACCGAAGTCGACGGTCTGCTCCAGGAACTGCTCGATGCCCGCGCCGGAGCCGACGCTCTGGTAGTTGATCTCCACGCCCGGCTGGACGTCGCTGCCGTAGCTGTAGATCCAGTCCTGGAAGAGAGGGTCGGGGAAGCTGGCCCCGGCACCGGTCAGCGAAGCGCTGAGCTCGGCCTCTGTACCGGCGGCACTGCCGCCGCCCTCGTCACCGTTGCTGCACGCCGCCGCGAGCAGGGGGATGGCCGCCAGAACGGCGAGCTTGGAACGCCCGTTGCGCATGTCGTAGTTCTCCTCGTTGAATCACCGCTGTCGGGGCTGACGTAAAACGACACTAGGCGGGCAGAAAGACCCCGGGTCATCGGATGAGAAGACGTTCGATAGAAGAAGGGTGAATGCCGGATGAACGAATGTCACTTTTCAATAACGAGAGGCGTGTGCGTCGGTTTCCGTCATCTTGCGTGTTCGGTCGGTGACGTTCCCGGTTGGGCTTCTGAACTGCGAAAATGAAAAATGTGTTCAGGCTGGAGGGAGCGTTCGCCCATGGTTTCGGTGACGCATCGACTCCCACTGTGTTCACCTGAACGTGTGTTGTGGAAAGGCGACACGGGGCATGGAAGAACGGCCTCTCCGGTCGCGTCGGAGGGCCTTTTTGCGGAATGCGAAAAAAAGTTACCCTTCGGCCTATCCGCCGTTCCCCGTGTCGAGCCGATAACCGATCCCGCGCACCGTGTGGATGAAACGGGGGCTGGCCTCGGAGTCGCCGAGCTTGTGCCGCAGTCGCCGGATGTGCACGGCGATCGTGTTGTTCACCGGGGGCAGGGGCTTGTGCCACACCTCGGTCCACAGTTCCTCGCGGCTGACCACGCGACCGCTGTTGCGCAACAGGAAGTCCATGATTCCGAACTCCCGCAGGGCCAGGTCGACCGGCTGCCCGTCCACGAACAGTCGGTGGCCCAGCGCGTCCAGTTCCAGGTCGCCCGAGCGAAGCGCGGCGTGTGAGGTGGCGGAGTTCTCCGGCAGACCCTCCGTCCCCGGCAACGAACCGCGCAGCAGTACCGACAGCTCCGGAATCCGGTAAGGCCGGCTCACACACGCCGTCGCGCCCGCGGCCAGGGCCCGGACCGCCCGTTGTGAGTCACCCGGACCCACCCCGATGAGGATGGGGATGTCCGTGGCCCGCCGGGTCACCCGCACCAGGGTCTCCAGATCGACCTCCGACGGGTCGGAGCTGGTCAGCAGGGTGTCCGGGCGCAGTAGCCCCACCCGTAGCAGGGCCTCCGCGCCGTCCACGCACACCGTGATGTCCACGTCGTGTCCGCTCAGCGACAGCACCAGCTGGTGCGACTGCTCGGACTCGGGCTCCACCAGCAGAACGCGCAGTGGACCCTCGGCCCGATCCGTGCGGGCCTCGTCGTCCGGGGCACCCGAAGGCGACGGAACCGGTGAGGGGGAGGCGAGCGCGGTCATGGGCGGGGTCCACTTCGTCGAGGGGGTGGTCGGGCGGCGCGCGTCGGGTCTACCCGAAGCGGCCCGAGATGTAGTCCTCGGTGCGCTGGTCGGCCGGCTTGCTGAAGATCGTCGCGGTCTCGTCGAACTCCACGAGGCTGCCGAAACGGTCGCCCACGTCGTCCACGTCCGCGGTGAAGAACGCGGTGCGGTCCGAGACACGGGCCGCCTGCTGCATGTTGTGCGTGACGATGACGATCGTGTACTCGGCCGCCAGCTCGTACATCAGGTCCTCGATCTTGAGCGTGGCGATCGGGTCCAGGGCGGAGCAGGGCTCGTCCATGAGGATGACCTCGGGGTTCACCGCGATGGTGCGGGCGATGCACAGACGCTGCTGCTGACCACCGGACAGCGCGAAGGCGCTCTCCTTGAGCTTGTCCTTGACCTCGTCCCACAGGGCGGCCTTGGTGAGGGTCTCCTCGACCAGGTCGTCCATGTTGCCGCGCATCCCGTTGATCCGGGGGCCGTAGGCGACGTTGTCGTAGATCGACTTGGGGAACGGGTTGGGCTTTTGGAAGACCATGCCGATACGGCGGCGGACCTCGATCGGATCCACGTCGGAGGCGTACAGGTCCTCACCGTGATAGGTCACCCTGCCCTCGACCCGGGCGCCCGGGATGAGGTCGTTCATCCGGTTCAGGGTGCGCAGCACGGTGCTCTTGCCGCAGCCGGACGGACCGATCATCGCGGTGATCTGGCGCGGGCCCACCTTCAGGTTCACGTCGCGCACGGCCTTGTTGGACCCGTAGTGGATCGACAGGTCGGCGATGTCGAAGACGGGGGCGCCCAGGTCGGGAACCCCACGGTTGTACCGGACGGTGTCGGGGGCGACCCCACGGCCGGACTCGGTTCCGCGAGGGGACGCGGTTTTGCTGACAGACATGTGGCCACTTCCGGTTCGGACGGGGCTTGCTCGGTGTTCTCACCCGGGGGTGACACCCGCGGAGCGCGTTCGATACCCATCGAAACGGGTGGGCATGAAGCGAAGGTGAACGAACCTCGTTGCCAAGGTGAACGTGGGAGGTGGAGTGCGAAGCCCCCGGTGACCTTCCGGTGTCCTCCCCGTTAGAGGGAGAGCGTCGCCGAGGGCCGGACGGCGGTCAGACGGACAGGGCCGGGTCGGGCCCGGGTGCCTGGACGGTTCGCAGTGTCTCGACGTACCGCCTGCGCGGGAGCCCGATGGCGACCTGGGTGAGCGGTTCGTGGACGCTCGCGGGCGGCTCGTTCACCGCCCGGATGTCGGACGAGCACCGGGTGGGCGCCACGGTGACTCCGACGGGGTGGCGCGGGAACGCCTTGAGTGCCCGAGGGACGGGGTTCATCGGGCGGCCCTCCCCGACCATGCGGATCCCGGTCCACGGCGGGTGGGCGGTGCGTCCGGCGAACCAGAAAAACGGGTCCTGGGCCGGGGTGAGGCCCCCGCCGTCCCCCGAGACGCCCCGGTGGGCGAAGCAGCGCGGCATGGCCCGCAGCGACCACAGGCACAGCGGCAGGGTGATGAGGAGGACGGCGCGGCGACCCGGGACGTGCGGGAGGGGTCATCGAGGGACGTGGTGTCGCGGCCGCCGGGGGTGATCCGGGGTGGCCTCGGGACCCCGATGCGGGTGCGTGCCGGAAAGCGTGTCGGTTGGAGCCACTGTGGTCGGGGGCGGACCACGCCCGGTCAAGGCCGGTGGTGCCTCGAACATCCGCGTCCACATGCGGTGAGGGCGTCGGAGGCCGGTCTCGGACGAGCGACGGCCGCCCCCGCCGTCCGAGGGGACGGTGGCGAGGGCGGCGGCCGAGCCCGGCGTCGGGGAAGGGCCTACTGTCGGGACTCGCCCTGCTCGGCGATCTTGTCCTTGACCTCGTCCATGTCGAGCTCCCGGGCCTGGGTGATCAGGCTCTCCAGCGCCTCGGAGGGGAGCGCGCCCGGCTCGTTGTAGATGACCGTCTGGTCGCGGACGATCATCAGGGTCGGGATGGACTGGATCTTGAACTCGAACGCCAGCTCACGCTGCGCCTCGGTGTCGACCTTGGCGTGCACGATGTCGTCGTGCTTGTCCGAGGATTCCTCGAAGACCGGGGCGAACTGTCGGCAGGGGCCGCACCAGTCCGCCCAGAAGTCGATGAGAACGAAGCTGTTGTCCTTCAGCGTCTCGGCGAAGTTGTCTTTGGTGAGTTCGACGGTGGACACGTGGTCTCCTGCTCTTCGTTCGTCTTGTTGGTGTCGACCGGTGGCCAACTGCCATCCTCCTGGGTGCTACAGCGGTCGTGCCCGCTCGTTTGTTCCGCATGCACGCGGGAGGCCCCCGAACACCCTGATGGCCTGTCGGTTTCCGACTCAACACGTGTTTCATATCGGTTTGGGAGGCAAGCCTCCCTGGGGTTAGTGTCGCCGTGCGGGACACGGGTTCATTGTGATGACCGTGATCCCGGGTCGTGGGCCGAACGCGCGAAACCGGGGGGACCGATGAGTACGGGAGAACCCGAGGACGAGGCCGTCGACTACCGGTTCACCCTGGCCAACGAGCGCACCTTCCTGGCCTGGATCCGTACCGCGTTGGCCCTGCTGGCCGGGGCCGTCGCCGTACTGCATCTGCTTCCGCTGGGTTGGGCCGAGGGGCCGCGCACCGCCGTCGGGCTGCTCCTGGCCCTGATCGCCGGGGTGGTGACGGTGTACGCACCGGTGCGCTGGTTCCGTGTCCAGCACATCATGCGCCGTGGTGACACCCTGCCGATGAGCGCTCTGCCCCTCGTGACCACGTTCGTCGTGGGTCTGGTGTGCCTGGTGGTTCTGCTGGGGAATCTGCTGTGATTCGGCGGGATCCGGGACTGCAACCGGAGCGCACCCTGCTGTCCTGGCAGCGCACGCTCATCCTGCTGGTCCTCGTGGGACTGCTGTACCTGCGTGGACCGTTCGTTCCCGGTGCCGGTGTGGACCCCGAGGTCCCGATGCCGCTCAGGGTGGGCGTCATGGCCCTGACCCTGTTGATGTGCGCCGGTCTCGGGCTGCACCTGTGGTTGAGGTGGCGAAGGACCGAACACGGTATGCGGGAAGAGGGCGGTGCCGGGCCACCGCCGAGCGTGGCCCGCCCCTGGGCCCTGATCCTGTTGTGCGCCGGTGTGTTCGCGCTGACCGTGGCCGTGGCGGCGACGGTGATCGTGCCCTGAACCGGCGTGCCCCTGCCGAGCGTTCGGTGGCCTCGTCGATGCGGGCCGGGGCCGGCCGGTGCCCTGTCGCGGGCGGAGAGGCCTCATGCCCTGTGACGGGCGGTTCGGCCGCGGTCTCGCGCACCGAAGGTTCGCGGGGCTGGTGTGGAACTTCCCGGGCCGGACCCGTTTCCCTGGCCGGGTGTGGGCGGCGACCGACGGTGAGGCGGGGACCTGGCCTCGTGCCCGCTCATGGCTGTGAGCCGATCGTGTGCAAGGACGAACGCGGGCGGCGGGGCACCCGACGAACTCCCCTGGCTCGGAACTAGGCGGGCTGTGGAAGGGCCTCGGCCGAACGACGGTGCTGCACGATGGAGTCGATGATCGTGTTCAGGTCCCTGGTCGGCTCGTAGCCGATCAGCCGCGCGGCCAGCGAGGTGTCCGGGTAGCGGCGCTGCATGTCCTCGTACCCCTCACCGTAGGCCTGCTCGTAGTCCACGTAGGTGATCTCGCTGCGGGAACCGGTCAGTTCCACGATCCGATCGGCCAGGCCCTTGATCGACACCTCTTCGTGTCCACCCAGGTTGACCGCCTGGTTGTAGGCCTCCGGGGTCTCCAGGAGCCGGGTCAGGGCCGGCACCACGTCGAAGACCGAACCGAAGCAGCGGCGCTGCGTACCCGTGCCGTACACCGTGATCGGCGCGTCGTCCAGGGCCTGGTCGACGAACCGGGGGACGACCATGCCGTAGCGCCCCGTCTGGCGCGGGCCGACCACGTTGAAGAACCGTGTGATGACGCAAGGTACGCCGGACTCGGACCCGTGTACGTAGGCGACCAGCTCGTCGAGCCCCTTGGCGGCCGCGTACGACCATCGACTCTTGGTCGGAGC
>NZ_DYZD01000175.1 GCF_020741345.1 Nocardiopsis listeri | reverse complement strand
GACCCCGACGTCCCCCGCGGACTCAACAAGGTCACCCAGACCTCCTAGGGTTCCCAGGCTCCGGTCCGCCCACGCGCCCGGAGCCGCCTTCCCGGTCGACAGGAAAGACCCGGACGAGCGCGTGGGCGCGGCCCCCTCGGGGAACCGCGCCCACGCGCTCGATCTCTGTCCGGGAACTATCGGCTACTTGGCCGAAGCGTCCCCGTGGCACTTCTTGAACTTCTTACCGGAGCCGCAGGGGCAGGGCGAGTTGCGTGCGGTGCCCGCGTACTCGTCGTTGACCTCGCTGTGCCGTTCGACGGTGCCGTCCTCGCTGGGGGCCGAGTACTGCAGCCGGCCGGGCCGGTCCTCGCCGAAGCCCGGGACCACGACGTCCTCGACCGGGGCCTCGGTGTCGGGGGCCTCCGCCTCGGCGGCCTCCTCGTCCTCCTCCACCGCGGTGGCGACGGCGGTCGCGCTCGCGGTCCCGCCGACCGTCGCGGCGGTCTGCGCGGCGGCGGTGGCGGTGAGGCTCGGCTCGGCCTTCTTCTGCACCTGGACCTCGACGTTGAAGAGGAAGCCGACCGACTCCTCCTTGATGGCCTCCAGCATCTGCTGGAACATGTCGAAGCCCTCGCGCTGGAACTCGATCAGCGGGTTGCGCTGAGCCATGGCGCGCAGGCCGATGCCCTCTTGGAGGTAGTCCATCTCGTAGAGGTGCTCACGCCACTTGCGGTCCATCACCTGGAGGATGACGCGGCGCTCGACCTCGCGCATGGCCTCCTCGCCCAGCTCGGCCTCACGGGCCTCGTAGGCGGCCTTGGCGTCCTCGACCACCCTGTCGGCGATGAGCTCGTTGGTCAGCGTGTTGACATCACCGTTCTCCTCGACGAACTCGTCGACGGTGAAGCTGATCGGGTAGACCTGCTTGAACGCCCGCCAGAGCTTGTCGAGGTCCCACTCGTCGGCGTCGCCGCGGGCGGTCTCCTCGGCGACGTAACCGCGGAGCACCTCCTCCAGCATCTCGATGACCTGCGCGCGAAGGTCCTGGCCTTCCAGGACCTTGCGACGCTCGGCGTAGATCACCTTGCGCTGGCGGTTGAGGACCTCGTCGTACTTCAGGACGTTCTTGCGGATCTCGAAGTTCTGTGACTCGACCTGGCCCTGGGCGGAGGCGATCGCCTTGCTCACCATGCCGGACTCGATCGGCTGGTCGTCCGGGATGTTCAGCTGGTTCATGAACACCTCCAGACGGCTGGAGTTGAACAGACGCAGCAGGTCGTCCTGGAGGGACAGGTAGAAGCGGGACATACCCGGGTCGCCCTGACGTCCGGAACGACCACGGAGCTGGTTGTCGATCCGGCGCGACTCGTGGCGTTCGGTGCCCAGCACGTACAGACCGCCGGCCTCGACGACCTTCTCGTGCTCGTCCTCGAACTCGGCCTTGGCCTTCTCCAAGGCCTCCGGCCAGGCCTCCTCGTACTCCTGCGGGGTCTCCAGCGGGCTCAGGCCACGGTTTTGGAGCTCCTCGTCGGCGAGGAAGTCGGGGTTGCCACCGAGCATGATGTCGGTACCGCGACCGGCCATGTTCGTGGCGACGGTGACGCTGCCGAGCTTGCCGGCGCGGGCGATGATCGCGGCCTCACGGGCGTGGTTCTTGGCGTTGAGGACCTCGTGCGGGACACCCTCGCGCTTGAGCATCCGGGACAGCAGCTCGGACTTCTCCACGCTGGTGGTACCGACGAGGACGGGCTGACCGGCCTCGTGACGCTCGGCGATGTCCTCGGCCAGGGCCTGGAACTTGGCGTCCTCGTGCTTGTAGACGACGTCCTTGACGTCCTCGCGGATCATCGGCTTGTTGGTGGGGATGGGCACCACGCCGACGCCGTAGGTCTGGGTGAACTCCGCCGCCTCGGTCTGGGCGGTACCGGTCATGCCGGCGAGCTTCTCGTAGAGGCGGAAGTAGTTCTGGAGCGTGACCTTGGCGAGAGTCTGGTTCTCGTCCTTGATCTTGACGCGCTCCTTGGCCTCGATGGCCTGGTGCATGCCCTCGTTGTAGCGACGTCCCGCCAGAACACGGCCGGTGAACTCGTCGACGATGAGCACCTCACCGTCCTTGACGATGTACTCCTTGTCCTTGCGGTACAACTCCTTGGCCTTGAGGGAGTTGTTGAGGAAGCTGATCAGCGGGGTGTTGACGGCCTCGTAGAGGTTGTCGATGCCCAGCCAGTCCTCGACCTTGGCCACACCGGACTCGGTGATGCCGACGGTGCGCTTCTTCTCGTCGACCTCGTAGTCCTCCTCGGCCTTCAGGCGAGGAGCGATCTTGGCGAACTCGGAGTACCAACGGGAGTTCTGCTCGGAGGGACCGCTGATGATGAGCGGGGTCCGCGCCTCGTCGATGAGGATGGAGTCGACCTCGTCGACCAGGGCGAAGTAGTGCTCGCGCTGAACGGTGTCCTTGAGCGACAGCGCCATGTTGTCGCGCAGGTAGTCGAAGCCGAACTCGTTGTTGGTGCCGTAGGTGATGTCGGCCTGGTAGGCCTTGCGGCGCGCGGCCGCGCTCATCTGCGGTCCGATGACGTCGACCTCGAGCCCGAGGAACTGGAAGATGCGGCCCAGGTTCTGGGCGTCGCGTCGGGCCAGGTAGTCGTTGGTCGTGATGACGTGTGCGCCCTTGCCCGCCAAGGCGTTGAGGTACACCGCGAGGCTTCCGGTCAGGGTCTTGCCCTCACCGGTCTTCATCTCTGCGATGTTGCCCAGGTGCAGAGCGGCCGCGCCCATGATCTGAACGTCGAAGGGCCGTTGGCCCAGGGTGCGCTTGGCCGCCTCGCGAACCGTCGCGAAGGCCTCGGGGAGCAGGTCGTCCAGGGACTCCCCGTCCTCGTAGCGTTCCTTGTACTCCTGGGTCAGGGCGCGCAGCTCGTCATCACTCAGATCGACGAAATCATCCTCGAGGAGGTTGACCTGATCCTTGTACTTATTGAGCCGGCGCAGGATCTTTCCTTCACCCGCGCGCAGGAGCTTGTCGAGTATGCCTGGCACTTCCTATGCGCTCCTCGCAGATCGCGGTCGTCTCCACCTCATGTGGAGGGTCAGATCTTGGCCCGCTGACCGCACTTGTTTCGTGTGGGAGGTCAGGGGAGAACCCTGGGTCCTCGGGCCTACATCCTAGAGGACCCCGACCCTCTCCCCGTCCTACCGACAAACGATTCGAACGGGGGTGGATGTTCCCGCCATTTTGATGATGTTCGTGCAGACTCGCGTATTTCTTCGGGTAGTGCAATGGGTGCAGGGTGTTCCGAACGCGGGTTCGTGCCCGCACGTTCCTCGCGAAGGCACCCGGCCGGAAAGGCACTACCGAGGGAGGAGCCATGCCGGGCCGCAGGAAGCACGAAGGGGCCACCGCGCGGGATTTCCAGAGCGAGCGCCCACCGGGACCTCGAACCCCGGCCGACGCGATCGAGTCCGTGGTCGAGAACCCGCACGGGAGGCGCTCCCGCCCCGCCGAGGAGGACGACCCCGCACTCGCCTGGGAACGACACCATCCCAGTGACGACGAGCAAAGGCGCCGGGGGCGCATCCGAGGGTTCCAACGCCAGGGCGGCGCGCTGGCACCGAGCAACGGCCACCGCGGCAGCGCGGCCTCATGGATCGTCGTGGCGCTCGCCTGCGTGGGGTTCGCCCTCGGGGGTCTGGCCATCGTCCTCGGCGGTTCCCTGTGGCTGTTGGTGGCGGGCGGTCTGTTGATGCTGGCCGCGCTGGTGGTGGCGGTGTCCTGCGACATCCTCTCCGATGTGGTGCTGGACCCGCCGCGCGTGGAGTCGGAGGAACCCCACCAGACACCGTTGCACCGCATCAAGCAGGCCACCGAGGAGGAACGACCCGACGGTTCCAAGGGCATCGAGGGTTCCGAAGGCTAGTTCCCGCCGCTTCGAAGGTCCGGTGGAGGGGGACACCGCCGGACCTTCGCTCAGGAACGCGGCGGGTCCGGACGGACCCGCCGCGACCGCTACGTCCTCACCCCCGGTTTCGTCGGATCCGAGAGCGAGGCCGGAATTCTTCTAGTCGACCAGCCGCAGGACTCCGTAGTTGAAGCCCTTCCGGCGGTAGACGACGCTCGGGGTGTCCTTGACCTCGTCGTGGAAGAGGTAGAAGTCGTGGCCGATCAGCTCCATCTCCATCAACGCCTGGTCGATACTCATCGGCTTGGCCCGGTGGAACTTCTCCCGCACGATCACGGGAGCGTCCCCCTGGGTGTCGAGTTCGACGAACTCGTCGGAGAAGCGGCCGTCGACCTCGACGCCGTCGATCTCCTCGTCCCCGCTGCGCCGGGCAGGGGGCGCCGTTCCACCGACCGGGGCGAGTGAGGGCAGGTCTCCTGGGAGGTCGGCGGTCGCGGCCGCCACGGAGACGGGAGTGCGGTTGCCGCGGTGGACCTTGCGGCGGTCCGCGGACTTGCGAAGACGGGCCTCGATCTTGTCGAGGGCGAGGTCGAGGGCACCGTGACGGTCCACGGACGCGGCCTCGCTCCTGATGACCGGGCCATCGGAGTGGATGGTCAGTTCAACCCGCTCGCGGACGTCGGCGAGCTTGGGGTTGCGCTCCTGGGACACCTCCACATCGACGCTCATGCCCTTGCGCTCCCACTTGGAGAGCCTGTCGAGCTTGGTCTCGACATGCTGTCGGAACTTCTCACTCACACCGGTGCGTCGACCCTTGACGATGATGTCCATAGGACCCCCTTCATCGCATGGCCGTCGTGAAGGCGACGGCCAGGCTGGTTCTACTCCCTCCCCGGGTAGGGAGGGGTGTGACGCGTTGGCCCCCTTCCGTCGGTGTCACGAGCCGGCGTACGGCCCGCTTGAAAGTGCGTATACCCATCAGGGACAGGGTCATCACCCGCCCCATGGACATGATTGCCCGGGGCCGGTGAGCTGCGAATAAGGACCTTCCCCAGGTTTGGGACATGTCCGGGCGAATCGCCTGAATCGGCCATGGGAATCCGCGGCGGAAAGAGCACGCGGCCCCCGGTGAAGGACCTGAAGTGAACGTCGGTACGGTCGGTACGAAGGACGTCGGAAACGACGGGGCCCACGCGCTCGCGGGACGCCGCGAGGATCGAGAGGAGGCCGTCCCGGCTCTGGGAACGGCAGGGGGCCCACGTCCACGGGATCTTCACCCCGGACACGTCGGACCCCCGCACGTCGGCATGCCACCCGTCCGGCCGACCTGGTCTTCGTCCCCACATCCGCCTGCTGAGAGTGTCGCCGCTCTTGATCGCGACTACTGCTCTTCTCCCTGTCATGAGGGACATCGGGACCCTCCGCGGGGCAGGACTTACCTCTAAGGCGCACCGTGATCGGTCGACGAAAAGTCGCCTTACGTGGGCCGTTTCGCCTGCGCCTGGCATCGGCTTGCCGGAGGAGCTCCCCGGTGTTCCCGGAGGCTCAGAGATTCCGACGCAACCACGGACCCGGACGGGTGCCATACCTGGACCGTAACCTGTCCAGGCCCGTATGTCAGGTGGCGAACGGACCCTCGCCACGCCGATCGAGCCCGCAAAGCCTTACAGAAAGGCATCTTTCACCTGTTCAGGAGGGTTTGTAAAACCTTGGCCTCCGGACATTACCCGGGTCCGAGGTCGACGACTCCGACGAGCGTCCCCGTTCCGCCAACACGACCGCGCCCAGGACCCGGGCGCCCTCCGTCCGCAGGGCGCGGGCCGCCTCCGTGAGCGTCGCCCCGGTGGTGAGGACGTCGTCCACGACCACCACCGGTCGGCCGGCCAGTTCGACCCGTCCACCGTGTTCGAGCCGCGTGTGCGGGCGGGCCGCGAACACCCCCGTCCGGTTGGTCAGACGTTGCGCCCGCCCCAGACCCACTTGAGGTCCGACCGGGTGCCGGTACTCGAGGACGGGCGCCGTTCCGGCCGCCCCGCGGGGGCCCGCGCCGCGGACGCACTCCCGTGCCAGTCGCGCCACCCGACCGCTGCCCGCCCCGGTCCCCCAGCGGCCCGGAACCGGAACGAGCAGCACGTCCGGCCCGGCGCGGCCCGAGGCCCACAGTGTCCTGGCGAGCCTCTCCCCCAGCACACCGGCCAGCCGCCCGTCACCGTGCTCCTTGTAGGCGAGCAGGACCCGACGTTCCCGCCCCGCGTGCCCGCCCGCGGCCCAGGTCGGTGGGCAGCCCTTCCGTGGAACGCAGGGGCGCGGCCTCCGGGCGAGCAACGTCCGGCAGTCGGGGCACAGGGGGCCCTGGGGGGCCGAGCAGCCCGCGCAGCGCTGTGGCAGGAGCAGGTCGAGGAGTGCGGTGAGCAGGGCCGACAGGTGGCGCGCGAGCCCGGACGACAGGGCCGGGAGCCACCCCCGTGAGGGTGCGCCGTCTTGGTCCATGCCCTCAAGGGTGCGGGACCGGGGACCACTCCACCAGTGCCGATTTCGAACCTGTGGACGACTCCGCGCCCACCACCCGCGGTTTCGGGCGGCGTGGAGTGGGCGGTCGCACGAGTCTCCCCGAAATCGGCGCCACGCGGGGTCGAGCGAGTCCACCGGCCCCGTTCTTCGGCCCGTGGACGACCGCGTGCCCGCCGTCGTCGGGCCGGGCCCGTTCGTCTGTTCGGCGGATCAGCCCGGGAAGGTGGGCGCTCCGCCCTCGACGACGTTCTGCCAGTTCAGCGGGTCGTTGGAGGCCCAGATGTTGCCGTCGTCGGAACCGGCGAGCAGGGGCTGTCCGGGCGCTCCGGAGATGGTGACCATGCCCGCGGCCGGGGTGCCCGCGCTGGCCGCGGGGGTGCCGCCGTCCAGCGCCACCAGCATCGCCTGGTGCGTACCACCGTCCCTGCTGCCCAGCACCACCAGCTGGTCGCTGGAGCGCCAGGCGACCGCGGTGACGTCCTCCAGCCCCTGGGCGAGCGTGATGAACTCGCCCACGGAGACCTGACCGTCCTGGTCCTCGACCACCCGGCCGACCTTGAGCGCCCGTTCGCCGTCCTGTTCGGTGATGACCACCGCGCGCGCACCGTCCCGGGAGATCCGGAAACTCACCAGGGAGTGGTCGCGCAACCCGCTCACCTGGGCGCGGACGACCTCGTCACCGTCACGGAGCATCCACAGGGTGCTGTCGCCCGGTTCGGGGGGTTCCTCGGCGCCCGAACCACTGAGGTTCGGGTCCCCTTCGGGCTCCCGATCCGTGTCCTCCTCGTCGTCCTCGCTCTCTTCGTCCTCGTCCCGGGTCTCCTCCACCACCCAGAGGTTGTTGTCGATG
Source organism: Nocardiopsis listeri (assembly GCF_020741345.1). GTDB lineage: Bacteria > Actinomycetota > Actinomycetes > Streptosporangiales > Streptosporangiaceae > Nocardiopsis > Nocardiopsis listeri_A. The sequence continues at coordinate 14,193 of NZ_DYZD01000175.1, read as the reverse complement.
TCCCAGGACAGGTCGGTGAACAGGCCCTCGTCGAGGACCTCCTGGGTCTGGGCGCCCGGGCTGGCGAGGCTGGTGACGACCTCGCTCCCGCCGAGGGTGATGCCGGCGATCGTGCTCTGGTCGAGCGAGACCGCGAACCGATCCAGCTGCAGGTCACCGCGGCCGAGCGGGCCGGGGACCGGTTCGGCGTCGCCGAAGTTCTCGGCGGTCCAGTCGGAGGCCGACCACAGCTGCCCCGCGTGTGCGTAGTAGCCGCGGATGTCGGAGGAGGTCGCGCCGGGGCTCACCCTGGCCCACAGGTCGCTGCCGGGGCGCGGCCGGTCGGCGCTCTCCCCGTCGGAATCGGGGAAGGCGACCTCCTCTCCGTTGACCTTGAGGGTGAACTCCTGGACCTCGGGCAATTGGCGCAGCGTCCAGGCGATCTGGGCCGCCATGTCGTACTCGTCGATCTCGGCGACGCCGCTGACGTCGATCACCGCGTGTTGGGAGTCGACCTCCAGCCGGGTGGTGGCCTCTTCCGGGAACGCGGAGGACACCGCGGGCGCGAGCCAGTCGGTGGGGCCGGCCATGAGCTTGCGGAGCAGGCGTTCGGCCGGCTGGTCCGGGCTCACGGGCAGGTAGACCGGGTCGGGTACCAGGGCCGTGCGCTCGGCGTTGAAGTAGTAGAGGTTGAACGGCCGATGGGTGCGTTCGATGTCGAGCGCGCTCAGCAGCAGTTCGTCGGGCAGGTCCTGGATCCGCCATTCGCCCTCGGGGTCGCCGTTCTCCCTGGCCAGGGTGAACATCTCCTCCAGGAGGGTGGCCGAGGACTGAGTGGGGACGTACTTGCCGCTCTCGTCGATGGTCGCCACCAGGTTGCTGCGCACCAGGACGCGGGCGGTGAGACCGTCGTTGCTGATCTCGGCGTCGAAGTCGGCGGCGTCGAGGTCGTTGAACACGCTCACACCGCCGTCGGGGGACCACGTCCGGGCGGTCTCGGGCAGCATGTAGCTGCGCGCCGCCTTGTGGTCCTCCTCGAAGCTGCCCATGTCCTTGAGGAACCCGTCGACCAGGCCCTCGGGTGCCACACCGGGCTGCGGTCCGGCCGGCAGCAGCCGCACGTAGCCGTCATAGGGGTCGCCGGAGACGTCGCCGCCCTCGCCGGGGACCACCGGGCCGGTCATGGGGACGGTGGCGCACGCCGCGAGGGCCACGCAGGCGAGCGCGGCGGCTCCGAGGCTCCGCGCGCTCCGGGACAGCCGCCGCCGGGCCGATACGCCCGGGTAGGGCGCCCGCGGGAGCGACGCGACCGTTCGTGCCTTCTGGCTCACGGGGCCTCCTCGTCTTCGGTGCCACCGCGCATCTTGGCGGACGTTTCACCCAGGGAGGTGAAGTTGTTACGGCCCAAGGCGATCTCCGGCGGCACCAGCGGCAGCGGAGAACCGCGCAGCTCGGCACCGGAGCGTCGGGGCAGGGACAACCGGAACTGGGAGCCCTGGCCGGGCATGCCCCACGCCTGGAGCCAACCACCGTGCAGGGTGGCGTCCTCCTTTGCGATGGGCAGGCCGAGCCCGGTGCCTCCGGTGGTGCGCACCCGGGAGTAGTCGGCCCGCCAGAAGCGGTCGAAGCACAGGTGCTCCTCCCCCTCCTTGAGGCCCACACCGTAGTCGCGAACGGCCACGGCGATGGCGTCACGGTCGCCGGCGGCGGCGACCACGACGTCACGCCCCTCGCTGTGCTCGATGGCGTTGACCACCAGGTTGCGCAGGATGCGGTTGATGCGTCGGGTGTCGAACTCGGCGATGCAGGGTTCGGCGGGCAGTCGCAGGATCACCTTGATGCCCCGGCGTTCGGCGATCTGCTCGGCGTCGCCGACCGCCTTCATCACCGAGTCGCGGATGTCGGAGGACTCGATGCCCAGGGTGGCCGCGCCCGCGTCGTGCCGGCTGATCTCCAACAGGTCCGAGAGCAGTTCCTCGAAGCGTTCCACCTGGCTCTGGAGGAGTTCCACGGAACGTCGGTGGGAGCCGTCGAGCGCCTCTCGATCGTCGAAGAGCAGGTCACCGGCCATACGGATGGTGGTGAGCGGGGTGCGCAGTTCGTGCGAGACGTCGGAGACGAACTGCCGCTGCACCTTGGACAGCTCCTCCAGCTCCTGGATCTTCTCCTGGAGGTTGCCCGCCATGTCGTTGAAGGACATCGAGAGCCGGGCGATGTCGTCCTCGCCCCGCACGGTCATGCGTTCGGCGAGGTCGCCCGAGGCGAGCCGTTCGGCCGACTGCGCGGCGGATCGGACCGGGGTGACCACCATGCGGGTGACCATGAACGCGATGAACCCGAGGAGGACCACGAGCAGGGCACCGACGAGCGCTACCGTGTTCTGGACCAGGTCCAGGATCTCCTGCTCGTGCTGGAGCGGGAACACGTAGTAGAGCTCGTAGGCGTGGGTGAGCTGGGCGCCCACGACCAGCGCGGGTTCGACGGAACCGTCCTCGGTCTCGATCCGCGTGTACGTGTGGTACTGCTGATCGGGCACTTCGGAGTGGCGGACCTGCTCGACCAGGCGCTCGGGCACGCTCTCGTTGACGGTGTCCTCGTCGACGGTCGCCCAGCCGCGTTCGTCGCTGACCGAGGGCAGCACGATGACGCCGTACAGCCCGGTCTCACCGCTGCGGCTGGTCAGCTCGCGCGCGATGTTGTTGAGCAGGCGGTCGCGGTCGCTGGTCTCGTTCTCCTGCAGCTCCGCCACGGCGTAGCTGAGGCCGGCCCGGTGGTCGTTGACCGCCGCGTTCACCTTGGCCTCCAACAATCCGCCGCGGACCTCGGAGATGAGCACGTAGCTCAGTCCCACCAGGACCAGCAGGGACAGGACCAGGGTCGTGCTGATGACCCGCAGGTACAGCGAACGGCGCCAGTTGGTGTGCACCCCGCGCACCAGTGCGCGCGCGGCGCGCTGGGCGAGGAGGTAGGCACGGGTCAGGCCCGAGTTGGACTCGCTCGGGGCGTCCTCGGAGGCGGGCAGCCCTGAGGAGGGGACCGGCCGTTCCCCTTCGGGGTCGGCCTGTCGCCCCTCCTCGGGTTCGGACACGGTCATGGTGATCTCGGTCGGATCAGGCGGTACCGGCCTTGTAGCCGACACCGCGTACGGTCACGACGACCTCGGGGTGCTCGGGGTCCTTCTCGATCTTGGCGCGCAGACGCTGCACGTGCACATTGACCAGGCGCGTGTCGGCGGCGTGTCGGTAGCCCCAGACCTGTTCGAGCAGCACCTCACGGGTGAACACCTGACGCGGCTTGCGGGCCAGGGCCACCAGCAGGTCGAACTCGAGCGGGGTGAGGCTGATCTGCTCGCCGTCGCGGCGCACGGCGTGCCCGGCGACGTCGATGTTGATGTCGCCGATCTGCAGGACCTCGGGAGCCGGCTCCTCGGTGCGGCGCAGACGCACGCGTACGCGGGCCACCAGTTCCTTGGGTTTGAAGGGCTTGACGATGTAGTCGTCGGCCCCCGACTCAAGGCCCAGCACCACGTCGACGGTGTCGCTCTTGGCCGTGAGCATGACGATGGGCACCCCGGACTCGGCGCGGATCTGACGGCACACGTCGATGCCGTCGGCCCCGGGAAGCATCAGGTCGAGGAGGACCAGGTCGGGCTTGGTCTCGCGGAAGGCCTCCAGGGCCTTGTCCCCGTCGTGGACGAACGAGGGCTCGAACCCCTCACCCCGCAGTACGATCCCCAGCATCTCGGCGAGGGCGAGGTCATCGTCGACAACCAGTACACGTCCCTTCATCGGTGTGTCCGGCGCCGTCGGGCCGGCGTCGCTTTGGGCGACGCGGGGTTTTCGGCGCCTACTCCTCTCTCCTGGAACACTCAAGCGGCGTCAGTGGTTCGGTTCCCGTGATCCTCTGTTCGGGGTCGGCGGGAACCGCGTTACGTCTTCTCCAACCTTGCCGGCTATGGACACGGTGGGAAGAGCGGTCAACGGTGTTGGGCCCTTTTGGACTGCTTTCGACCACCGGCGGTGTCGCCCCTGGCAAGGAAGACCTGAAGGCTACGTGACTTGGCCGGTTGGTAACAGAAAGCATACAAAAGGAATGAAGTGCGTCGGTTGTCATGGGACACACTCCGACGCCACTGAAGAGCGGTGGAACCGACCGGTAGGTTGGTTTCCGACAGATCAGAATTGGCGCGAATACGCTCGCGCAGAGTAACCGAACCTCACGGAGGGCGGAACGGATGAGCCAGGAGGACGGCCACCGGGACACGTCCGGGGAGAGCCCGGACGGCACCGAGGAACAGCGGTCGCCCGGCTCCGGGAGCTCCGGCGGGTCCGAGCGGCCGACCCCGGGTTCCCCTGACCCGAGCCCCACCACCCCCGGGTGGGCCGCTCCGGGACAGGGGGCGACGCCTCCCGCGGAAGGGGCCGGCGGACCCGGCTTCGCACCACCCGCACAGCCCGGATACGGAGAACAACCCTCCTACGGGCCACCGCCCGGGCATGGAGAGGCTCCCCCCTACGGACAGCCCTCCTACGGTCCCCCACCCGGCAACGGCCCACAGGCCGGGTACGGGCACGGATACGGATACGGGCGCCCCGCCGCCCCCAAGCCCGGTGTGGTGGCGCTGCGCCCCATGAGCCTGGGTGACATCTTCAACGGGGCGTTCAGCTACGTCCGCAACAATCCGAAGACCACCATGGGGTTGGCCCTCGTCGTCATGGCGGTGGCGACCATCCTCAGCTCGGTCGCCTCGACGCTCTTCCTGAACGACTACACCACGTTCCTGGACGAGGTCATGGCCGATCCGTTGGCGGTCGACCCGGACGCGCCGCTCTTCCCGTTCTCTCCGCTGGTCATGGGGCTCATGTACCTCGGTGAGCTGATCGTCTACCTGGGCGCGGCGATCCTGCTCGGCCTCCTGGCCGCGGTCGCGGGCATGGCGGTCCTGGGCCACAGGCTCACCCCGAAGCAGGCGTGGGAGGCCGCCCGTGGCCGGATCGGCGCCATCCTCGGTCTCTCCCTGTTGAGGTTGCTCATCGGGTTCGCCATGGGCCTGCTGTTCTTCCTCGCGATGTTCGTCGCGATCCTCGTCGGCGTCATGGTCGGTTACTCCTCCGGTGGCGGGGCCGGGGTGGCCGTCGGCCTGTTGGTCGGCCTGCTCGGAGCGGTCCTGGTCATCGCGCCCGCGGTCTGGATCTGGATCCGGCTGTACTTCGCCATGCCGATGGTCGTGTTGGAGCGGGTGGGCCCCTTCCAGGCCATGGCGCGTTCCTGGCGCCTCTCGCGGGGCAGTTGGTGGCGCACCCTGGGCTACTGGCTCCTGACCGGGCTCATCGTCATGGTGGTGCAGATGATCCTGAGCACCCCCGTGAGCATGGTCACCGGGATCATCGGCGTGACCGCGCCCGACGCCGCCTGGCCCATGGTCCTCGCCGGCGCGATCACCTACCTGCTCACCGTGCTGATCTACGCGGTCACCCAACCGTTCGTGGCCGGGGTGAACACCCTGCTCTACGTCGACCTGCGGATGCGCCGTGAGGGGCTCGACCTGAAGCTGCACCAGGCCGCCCAACGGGGCGAGTCGAGCGGCCCGGAGATCTACCTGCCGGAGCCGCGCGCGTGAGGCCGGCGACGATCGCGCCCTTGGAGGTGACCCGGGACGAGGGTCGACGCCGTGCCATCGAGGAACTCTCCGACCCTCTCTACGGCGAGCACGAACCCTCGATCATCGATCGCTTCCTGGCCTGGCTGGAGGAGTGGGTCGACTCCCTGCTCACCGCCGGTGAGGGGTTCCTGCCCGGCCAGGTGTGGGCCGCCCTGCTCCTGCTCATCGTGGCGATCGCCGTGATCGTGCTGATCGTGTACCTGCGTCCGAGACGCAACCGCCGTCTCGACGCCCTCGTCCACGAGGGGACCGTCCGTTCGGCGGCCGACCATCGCGCCACGGCCGAGCGAGACGAGACCGCCGGCGAGTTCGCCCGGGCGGTCATCGAACGGCTGCGCGCCATCAGTGTGGACCTGGAGGACCGGACCATCATCGCTCCCCGGGCCGGTCGCACCGCCACCGAGCTCGCGGCCGAGGCCGCCGGCGTACTGCCCGGAGAGGCCGAGGGGCTGCGCGAGGGCGCCCGTATCTTCAACGACGTGGTCTACGGCGACCGTGTCGCCACCGCGGATTCCGCCCGCACCCTGCGCGAACTGGACGTTCGGCTCAGCGCGGCCCGTCCGGTGGTCACCGGGGGCGAGACCGTGGAGGAGGCGCGATGACGGCGACCGCTCCGGCCGCCCCCGAGGCCACGACCCGGGAGGGCCGCCCCCTACCCGAGCACGACTCCGGCCTCCGACGACTGTGGCGCTCGGTACGTGTCCCCGCGGCCCTGTTCTCCGCCCTGCTCCTAGTGGGGGTCCTGCTGTCCCTGGGAGGCGAACAGTTCCCCTCCGGCCACCTCGAACCGGACAGCCCCCAACCCGGTGGGGCGCGGGCCTTCGCCCGGCTCCTGGGCCAGGACTCCGACGTCACCGTGGCCCGTGACTCCGCGTCTGCGGCGCGGGCCGTGGAACGCGCGGGTGAGGACACCGTGCTACTGGTGTTCCTCGACCACCGGCTGCTGCCCGAGGAGGTGGACACGCTCGCCGAACTGGCCACGGACACCGTGCTCGTACAGCCCTCCCTGCGTTCCCTGGAGGCGTTCGCACCGGGCACCGACGTGACCGGGCGGGCCGACGACGGGGATTCCCTCGAACCGGAATGCGCACTGCCCGCCGCCGCCTCAGCGGGGTCCGCCGAGGTCGCCGGCGAACTGTACTCGGCGGACGAGGGCGTGGTCGCCCAGGGCTGCTACCCGTCCGACGGCGGGTCCGCGCTGATCAGGGCGGACTCTCCACACGGGGGCACCACCACCGTGGTCGGCACCGGAACCTTCCTGTCCAACCGCGACCTGGACGCCGACGGCAACGCAGCGCTGGCGCTGAACCTGGCGTCGGCGGAGAACGTCGTGTGGCTGCGCCCGGACGTACCCGAGGAGGCCGGCGGCTCCGACATCGTCGACCTGCTCCCGGCCGGACTGCTGTGGTCCGTGGTGCCCCTCGCGCTGACGTTGCTGCTGCTCGCCCTGTGGCGAGGCCGGCGGATGGGCGCCCTGGTCCACGAGTCGCTGCCCGTCGTGGTGCGCGCCTCGGAGACCACCGAGGGGCGGGCCGGGCTGTACCGGTCGCGCAACGCGCGGGATCGGGTGGTGGCCGCGCTGCGGAACGGTTTCCTCGAACGTTCGGTGCCCAAGCTGGGGCTGAACGCCGACTCCGAACCACGGACCGTGGTGGCGACGCTGGCCTCGCGCACCGGGGACGACCCACGTCACCTGGAACAACTGTTGTACCCGGGGCCGAACGACCCGTACGTGGCCGATGACGGCGCCATGCTCGGGCTCGGCGAAGCGTTGGACGAGCTCACCCGGAAACTGCGGTGAACTGCGACGCCGGGCGACGCACCGAAGGACCGGGATCGAAGGGTCGCGCCTTCCCCCACAGACCAGAACCGACAAGGGATCGAGAGAGGTAGACGGCACGTGAGCGCGTTCACACCCGAGGCACTGCCCTCCGCCGACGAGGCGCGGGCGGCACTGACCGACCTGCGCCGTGAGGTGGCCAAGGCGGTCGTGGGCCAGGACGAGACGGTGACCGGGCTGGTCGTGGCACTGCTGTGCCGGGGCCATGTCCTGTTGGAGGGCGTGCCCGGTGTCGCCAAGACACTGCTCGTGCGCACGGTCTCCGCCGCCCTGTCCCTGGACAACAAGCGGGTCCAGTTCACCCCCGACCTGATGCCCGGCGACGTGACCGGGTCGCTCGTCTACGACCAGCACACCGCGAAGTTCGAGTTCATGAAGGGCCCGGTCTTCACCAACCTGCTGCTGGCCGACGAGATCAACCGGACCCCGCCCAAGACCCAGGCCTCCCTGCTGGAGGCGATGGAGGAACGGCAGGTCACCGTGGAGGGCGCCCCGGTGGCGCTGCCGGATCCGTTCATGGTGGCGGCCACCCAGAACCCCGTGGAGTACGAGGGCACCTACCCTCTGCCCGAGGCGCAACTGGACCGGTTCCTGCTCAAGGTGACGATCCCGCTGCCCGAACGCAACGCGGAGATCGACATGTTGGGCAGGCACGCCGCCGGGTTCGACCCGGGCGACCTGGCCGCCGCCGGTGTGACCGCGGTCGCCGGGGCGGCCGAACTGCAGGCGGCCCGCAACGCCGTCGCGCAGGTGCGTGTGGCCCCTGAGGTCCTCGGTTACATCGTGGACCTGTGCCGGGCCACCCGTTTCTCACCGTCCCTGCAATTGGGCGCCTCCCCTCGTGGCGCCACCGCGCTGCTGCGCACCAGCCGGGCCTGGGCCTGGCTGTCGGGACGTGACTACGTGACCCCGGACGACGTCAAGGCCCTGGCCAAGGGCACCCTGCGGCACCGGATCGGGCTGCGCCCGGAGGCCGAACTGGAGGGCGCCACCACGGATGGGATCCTGGACGGCGTTCTCGCCTCCGTCCCGGTGCCGCGCTGATGGTGGTCACCGGCCGGGCCGTGCTCCTGGCGTTCCTCGCCACGTGCGCGGTGGCGATCTCCGGTCAGATCGGTGGGACCGTCACCTACGTCGCCGTGGGTCTGGTGGTGCTGCTCGTCGTACTGGACGTGGCGTTGGCGACCTCCCCTCGCCTGATGCGGCTGTCCCGGGAAGGCGACACCTCGTTGCGCCTGGGCGACTCCGCTTCGGTCTCGGTCCTGGTGAGCAACCCGACCGGGCGCCGTCTGCGCGGTTCGGTGCGCGACGCCTGGCCGCCCAGCTCGCACAGCGCGCCCAAGGCGCAGCCGCTTCGCGTGGACGCGGGTGAACGACGTCGGGTCACGACCACTCTCACCCCGACCCGCCGCGGCGACGCCCGTTCCGCCGGGGTCACCGTGCGCAGCATCGGTCCTTTGGGGCTCGCCGGACGTCAGCGCACCCTCCGGTCGCTCTGGGTGGTGCGGACACTGCCGCCGTTCCACAGCCGCAGGCACCTTCCGGGCAAGCTGTCCCGGCTGCGCGAACTGGAGGGCCGGCACACCGCGATGGTGCGCGGCCAGGGCAGTGAGTTCGACTCCCTGCGCGACTACGTGCCGGGGGACGACGTCCGGTCCATCGACTGGCGTGCCACCGCCCGCAACGACGGTGTGGTGGTGCGGACCTGGCGACCCGAACGCGACCGACGCATCCTCATCGTGCTGGACACCGGACGCACCTCCGCCGGACGCGTGGGCGACACCCCGCGGCTGGACCACGCCATGGACGCTGCCCTGCTGCTCACCGCGCTGGCCGGCAAGGCGGGCGACCGGGTGGACTTCATGGCCTATGACCGGGCCGTCCGCGCACAGGTGAGGGCCTCGGGCAAGGGCAGCCAGGTGCATCGGGTGGTGGAGGCCATGGCGCCGCTGGAGGCCGAGCTGGTGGAGTCGGACCCGGCGGGGTTGGTCGGCACGGTCCTCTCCCAGGGCCGCAGTCGCCGGTTGGTGGTGTTGTTGACCGACCTCAACGCGACCGCCCTCGAAGAGGGTCTGCTGCCACGACTGCCGCTGTTGTCCTCGCACCACCTGTTGCTGGTGGCGGGGATCAAGGACCCGAAGGTGGAGGAGATGGCGACCGAACGGGGCAGCGCCGACGCCCTGTACCGGGCTGCCTCGGCCGAACGCACCATGAGCGAGCGACACCGGATCAGCGCCGAACTGCGCCGGATGGGCGCCGAGGTGGTCGACGCCGACCCCGAGCGCATCGCCCCGGCCCTGGCCGACGCCTACATCAACCTCAAGGCCCAGGGGCGGCTGTAACACCCAGGGGTCGAAAGGAGGCGCTCCCCTCACGGGAGCGCCTCCTTCGTGCGCTGTGAGGGGCTCTCCACGGTTCGGGGCCGACCGCATGGCGCAGAGCATGCCCGGGATCATCCGACATGCCGTGTCGAGTCGGCCCGAGAATTCCCCCAGCTCCCGGTCCACGGCACGCACCAGGATCGTCGTCTCCGTCTTGGCGGCTTCGAGGCAGCAGCTCACGGCCGCGCTGTAGCTGCTCTTGAACCAGCGGGGGGATTCACTCATGACCTCGATCCTGTCAGGAGGAGATCTCACCTAGCCGGCGACGGGGAGAGCGGCGGGGGCGTCCTCGATGTCACCGGTCTCCCCCGCCTCGTGGGCGCGCTTGCCGACGGTGAACACGTACAGGAAGAACAGCGCCTCGGCGACCACGCCGATGCCGATGGCGGTCCAGGTGTTGGTGATCCAGCCGGTCACCAGGCCCTCGATGAGTCCCGAGACGAACAGCACCAACACCAGCCCCAGGGCCACGCCGATGGCGGCGCGGGCCTCCTCGCCCAGGGCGCGCAATCGGGTGCGTTCACCCGGGGAGATCAGCGACCACCCGATCTTGAGGCCCACGCCCCCGGCGACGAACACCGCCGTGAGCTCCAGCAGACCGTGCGGGAGGATCAGCGCGAAGAAGACGTCACCGCGGCCGTGGGCGAACATCATGCCGCCGGCCATGCCCACGTTGATCGCGTTCATCAGCAGCACCCAGAGGGTCGGCAGGCCGAAGGCCACCCCGAAGATGATCGCCTGCGCCGCCACCCAGGCGTTGTTGGTCCACACCTGAGCGGCGAACGAACCCGCCGGGTTCTCCGTGTAGTAGTTCGCGAACTCGTACTCGACGTAGCGGGCGATGGACTCGGGGGTGCCCAGCGCGGCCAACACGTCCGGGTCGGCGGCCACCCACCACCCCGTGGTGGTCGCGACCGCCACGGTTGCGAGGGTGACCCCGATCCACCACCAGCGCAGCCGGTACAGCGTGGCCGGGAACCCTCGGGTGAAGAACCCGCCGACGTCGGCCCAGCCCGAGGAGTGCGCGCCCGTCACCGCCGACCGCGCCCGGGCCACCAGGGACGACAGCCGGCCCGAGAGCGCCGGGTCCTGCCCGGAGGTGCGCACCACCGACAGGTGTGTGGAGACCCTCTGGTAGAGCTCGACGAGTTCGTCGATCTCCTCGCCCGTGAGCGAACGGCGCCTGCGCACCAGTTCGTCCAGTCGGTCCCATTCCTGCGCGTGCACTGCGGAGAACACGTCGATATCCACGCATTGGACACTACTGGATCTTGACCGGGCCACCGTGCTCCCCCGCGACCGGCGCCGGCTCGGTCCGGGTAGTGTCGGTGGAACGGTTCCAGAACACCCGGCGAGGGAGCGTGTACAGGTGTCCTACCCCGGCGGCGATACCCGCGGTGACGTCTACGGTGTGACGCCGTTGGTCACGGGGGACGCGGTGGTGCTGGAGCTGCGCCCCGCGGGGTTCGCGACCCGGGCCGCCGCCCTGGCCATCGACGTCATCCTGCAGGTCGTCGCGCTGCTCGCGCTGGCCGTGGTGGTGATGTGGATCGGCGTCTCCGTGAACCCTGCGGCGACCGCGGCGATCTACCTGGGACTGACGATCCTCATCCTGGTCGGGTACCCGACCGCCTTCGAGACGCTCTCGCGCGGACGTTCCCTGGGCAAGATGGCACTGGGCCTGCGGGTGGTCGGCACCGACGGTTCGCCGGAACGGTTCCGTCAGGCTCTGGCCCGCGCGCTGAGCGGGGTCGTGGAGTTCTGGATGACCTCGGGCGTGGTCGCGCTGATCACCTCGATGATCAACCGGGAGGGCCGCCGCGTCGGTGACTTCGTGGCCGGGACCATGGTGGTGGAGGAGCGCTCGGCCTCGCACAGGCGACAGGAGGTCCCGATGCCGCCGCAGTTGGCCGGATGGGCCGCCGGGGCCGAACTCTCCGGGCTGTCCCCGGAGACCGCGGACTCCGCCCGCCAGTACGTACTGCGCTACGGCGAACTGGCCGAACACACCCGGCACGAGATGGGCGCGCAGTTGGCCGACACGGTCGCCGCTCAGGTCAGCCCGCCCCCGCCGCCGGGAACCACTCCCCCGGTCTTCCTCGCCGCGGTACTGGCCGAACGGCGCCGCCGCAGCCTGCACCAGATGACCGGTACGGACCCGAACTCGGCCGGATGGCGACAGTCGAACCCCTACCCCGCCGGCCCGCCGCGGCCGGGCCGCTACCCGCAGACCCCCGCGCCGTGGCGGTGGCCCGGTGGCGACCACGGTCAGGCCCCGCCCCACGACCCCGGACCACCGCGGTGAGTCAGGGACGCCAGGAGCTGAGGTAGGCCTCCTGTTCGGGCGTGAGGGTGTCGATCCCCACGCCCAGCGCCGCCAGTTCGAGTCGTGCGACCTCGTTGTCGATCTCCTCCGGAACCTCGATCACGCCCGGGGCCGGTTCCTCGTGGGCTCCGGCCAGCCACGCCGTGGTCAGTGCCTGCACGGCGAAGGACATGTCCATGACCGCGGCCGGGTGGCCCTCGGCGGCGCCGAGGTTGACCAGGCGCCCCTCCGACAGCAGCAGGACGCTGCGCCCGTCCTCGAACACGTACTCGTCGGCCTGTTCCCGCACGCCGTGGTTCACCCGCACCGCCAGTGACTCCAGGGCCGGCAGGTCGATCTCCAGGTCGAAGTGGCCCGAGTTGGCCAGGATCGCGCCGTCCCGCATCCGCTCCAGGTGCTCTCCTCTGATCACCTCACGGTTTCCGGTGGCGGTGACGAACACGTCGCCGACCGACGCGGCCTCGTCCATGCCGGCGACCGTGTAGCCCTGCATGACCGCGTCCAGGGCCTTGACCGGGTCGACCTCGGTGACGACCACGTTCGAACCCATGCCACGGAAGCGTTCGGCGAGCCCACGGCCGCAGTAGCCGTAGCCGGCCACGACCACGGTCCGACCGGCCAGCAGGGTGTTGGTGGCCCGCAGGATCCCGTCGACGGTGGACTGCCCGGTGCCGTAGCGGTTGTCGAACATCCGCTTGGTGCGGGTGTCGTTGACCGCCACCATCGGAAGCCGAAGCTCTCCGGCGGCGCTCATTCGACGCAGCCGGATCACGCCGGTGGTGGTCTGCTCACAGCCGCCCAGCACGCCTTCGAGCAGTTCGGGGCGGTGGATGTGGACCGTGTTCACCAGGTCGCAGCCGTCGTCCAGCAGCAGGTGCGGACGGGACTCCAGGACGGTGACCAGGTTGCGGTCGTAGGCGACGGTGTCCATCCCGGCCCAGGCGTGCACGCCCACCCCGTACTCCGCCACCAGCGCGGCGGCGGTGTCGTCCTGGGTGGACAGCGGGTTGGACGCGGCCAGCCACACCTGGGCGCCGCCCGCCCTCAGGGCGCGCAGCAGGTTGGCGGTCTCCGCGGTGACGTGCAGGCACGCCGCCACCCGCAGCCCTTCGAGGGGGCGTTCGGCGGCGAACCGTTCGCGGACGCTGCGCAGTACGGGCATGGAGCGTTCGGCCCAGGCCACGCGACGGACCCCGGCCTCCGAGAGGCCGAGGTCCGCTACCTCGTGTGAGGGCGTTGTCATCGCCGGCGGGCCATCAGTAGCGGTAGTGGTCCGGCTTGTACGGCCCGGACACGTCCACGCCGATGTAGGCGGCCTGCTCCTTGGTGAGCTCGGTCAGCCTGACGCCGAGCGCGTCCAGGTGGAGACGGGCGACCTTCTCGTCGAGGATCTTCGGCAGCGTGTACACGCCGATCGGGTACTCGTCGGTCTTGGTGAACAGCTCGATCTGCGCGATGACCTGGTTGGTGAAGCTGTTGGACATCACGAAGCTGGGGTGGCCGGTGGCGTTGCCCAGGTTGAGCAGGCGGCCCTCGGAGAGCACCAGGACGGACTTGCCGTCCTCGAAGGTCCACTCGTGGACCTGCGGCTTGATCTCCTTCTTCTTGATGCCCGGGATCTTCGCCAGGCCGGCCATGTCGATCTCGTTGTCGAAGTGGCCGACGTTGCCGACGATCGCCTGGTGCTTCATGCGCGCGATCTGGTCGGCCATGATCACGTTGAAGTTGCCGGTGGTGGTGATGAAGATGTCACCGGTGTCCAGCACGTCCTCCAGGGTGGCGACCTGGAAACCGTCCATGGCGGCCTGGAGGGCGTTGATCGGGTCGATCTCGGTGACGATGACGCGGGCGCCCTGTCCGCGCAGCGCGTCCGCGGAGCCCTTGCCGACGTCGCCGTAACCGCAGACCACGGCGACCTTGCCACCGATGAGGACGTCGGTGGCGCGCATGATGCCGTCCGGCAGCGAGTGGCGGATGCCGTACTTGTTGTCGAACTTGCTCTTGG
>NZ_DYZD01000174.1 GCF_020741345.1 Nocardiopsis listeri | reverse complement strand
CGACGTCGCGCCCCTTCTCCGGCAGCAGCCGGTCCAGTCCGTAGCCGGAGACGCGACGGCGGAACTCGGGCATGGCGGTGCGCAGCTCGGCGCGGTGGGTCTGCACCAGGCGGGCCAGGGCGGCGTGGATCTCACCCTCACGGCCGGGGCGTTCGGCCAGTTCGGAGAACTCCTCGGCGGTGTGCCCGGAGCCTACGGTCATCCGGGTCCCGTCGGACAGCAGCACGTCCAGGGCGACGATGTTGTCGGCCGTGGTGCCCCAGGCCACCGAGTGCGAACCGCAGGCGTTGTTGCCGACCATGCCACCGATGGTGCAGCGACTGTGCGTGGAGGGGTCGGGGGCGAAGGTCAGGCCGTGTTCGGCGGTCGCTGCCCGCAGGTCGTCGAGGATCACCCCGGGTTCGACCGTGGCGGTGCGCGAGGCGGGGTCGACCTCGACGATGCGCCGAAGATGGCGTGAGGTGTCGATGACCACGCCGGTGCCGATGGCGTTGCCGGCGATGGACGTGCCTCCCCCTCGCGGGATCACCGGCACCCCGTGCGCGGCGCAGGCGCGGACCGCCGCCACGCAGTCCTCGACCGTCTCCGGGATGACCACGGCCAGGGGGACGCGGCGGTAGTTGGAGGCGTCGGAGGTGTACAGGGCGAGGGTTCCCGCGTCCAGGGCGACGGTCCCTTGGACGGATTCCTCCAGGTCCCTGCGCAGGGAGGCGAGATCGGGTCGTGCGGTGGTGCTGCTCGGGTCGGCCATGTGATCAGCGTGGCGTGACGCACGTCGTCCTGGCAACCACGCCGCGCGACCACCCGTCCACCGCCTCGGAGCGGATCATTCCAGGGACTCGTCCATGACGCGCACCAGGTCGCCGTCGGCGTCCATGTCGAGGTTCCAGACCATCATTCCGGCCAGGCCCTCCTCCCGCACGTACTCGCCCTTGAGGGCGATCACGTCGGGGTTGTCGTAGGTCCACCACTCGTCGCCGTCGTACACCCAGTAGGAGCCGGCCTCCTCGTCGAGGAAGCGGCGCCCCTCCATCTCCTCCAGCTCGTTGAACGGGCGGGTCGGGCCGTCGTAGTCGTCGTCCGCCGGCCCCTCCGCGGCCTGGTCGCGGCCGTCCTCGTCCGGGGGCACGCCCTGCCAGCCGCGCCCGAACGCCGGAACGCCCATCACCAGCCGACCGGGATCGGCGCCCAGGTCCAGGTAGCGGCGGACGGCCCGGTCCACGCTGTTGGCCTCGTCGTTGTATTCGGGGACGTGGAGGTTGGAGTGGTGGGCGGTGCTCTCGCTCCAGGGGCCGGAGAAGTCGTAGCCCTGCACGGTGGCGAAGTCGACGTGGTCGAAGATCTCCGCCTCGTAGGCCTCGCTGTGGGACGCCCCGCCGGGCAGGGAGGCGGACAGGACGTACTCCTGGCCGGTCTCGGCGGAGAGTTCGTCCATCTGACGGCGGAACTCGGCCAACAGGAGGGTGAAGTTGGCCGGGTCGTCGGGGTGTTCGACATTGGCGGAGTTGCCCTGTCCGCCCGGCCACTCCCAATCCAGGTCGATGCCGTCGAAGACACCCGCCGCGACCCCGTCACCGCCCTGGGGCTCGTCCCCGCGCACCGGCAGGTTCCCGCGCAGCCACAGGTCGAGGCAGGAGGACACGAAGGCCTCCCGGGACTCCTCGGTGCGGGCGGCGGTGGAGAAGTGCACCGACCAGTTCCACCCGCCCAGGGACAGGCTCGCGCCCAGGTCCGGGTGCAGGGCGCGCAGTTGCCGGAACTGGTTGAGGCCGCCGGCCAGTTCCTGCTCGTACTCGTCGGCCTCCCCTCCGACGCTCTCGTCGGCGTCGTAGCGACGCTGGTAGAGCTCCCAGGGCTGGTCGTGGTCGCCCTCGGGGATGTGGCACAGCCCCTCGGGGTCGATGTCGCCGAAGGCCCACATCAGGCGGGTCAGGTGCGCGGGGGCGCCGCTCTGCCTGAGCCGTTCGATGGTGAATCCGCGGTTGGCCACGTTCCAGTCGGCGAAGTAGCCGATACGTTCGAGCGGTCGCTTGTTCAGGAGCACGATGGCCCCCCCGATGAGTACGACGGCGACGACGGCCGCCCCCACCACCAGCAGCGGACGCCGGCCTGGGGACGGTCGGGGCCTGGAGGGTGTCGGCAGGGCGTTCACACCACGACCGTAGGGGCAGGAGCCTGGTCGGGGTGGTGGTTCGTCCCATCTCGGCCACATGAGGCCGTTCCCGGACGTCGGGGAACCCGGGGCCGTTCCCGGACGTTGTAGGCCGGTCAACCGCTGTGCAGGAAGTCCTTCAGGGTTCCGGCCCGTGAGGGGTGGCGGAGTTTGGCGAGGGTCTTGGCCTCGATCTGCCGGATGCGTTCCCGGGTCACCCCGAACTCCCGACCGACCTGTTCCAGGGTGTGCGGATGCCCGTCGGCCAATCCGAACCTCAGTCGGATGATGCGCCGTTCACGATCGGACAGATCGCCCAGGATCACCCGCAGCTGTTCCTGGAGCAGAGTGAAGGCGGCCGCCTCCACCGGTACGACGGCGTCGGAGTCCTCGATGAAGTCGCCGAAGTCGGACTCCTCCTCCCCGATGGGGGCCTGCAGGGAGACCGGTTCGCGGGCCATGCGCTGGATCTCCAGGACACGCTCACCGCCGAAGCCCGCAGCGGCGGAGATCTCGGCGAGGCTGGGTTCGCGGCCCAGTTGCTGGTGCAATCGGTGCTGGACCCGGATGATCTTGTTGATGGTCTCCACCATGTGCACGGGGATGCGGATGGTGCGCGCCTGGTCGGCGATGGCGCGGGTGATGGCCTGGCGGATCCACCAGGTGGCGTAGGTGGAAAAGCGGAAACCGCGTGCACAGTCAAACTTTTCTGCCGCCTTGATCAGGCCGATGTTGCCCTCCTGGATCAGGTCCAGGAAAGCCAGGTTGTGGCCCACGTGCTTTTTGGCGATGGACA
>NZ_DYZD01000173.1 GCF_020741345.1 Nocardiopsis listeri | reverse complement strand
CGGTCCCTCACGGTGGTCGACCAGGGACGGCCACGTATACCAGGTGGCCTGCTTCAGGATGTCCCGGTAGTAGAGGCCGATCCTTTTGTCGTAGGCGACACCACGCTGCCGGTCGGCCCACTCCAGCATGTCCGGGATGCTCGCCGTCGGCGCGATGATGGCCGGCCCCCAGTTCAGCGACCGCCCCACGATCCAGGATGCGCCCTCGGCGCGGGCCTGGTCGACCAGGGCGATGATCTCGTTCGGCATTGGCCGCTTCGTACCCAGGTACGCCGAGGCGACCGCACCATCCGGCACATACGCCAGAGCTTGCTCGAGTCCGGCGATCAGGTCGGGCACAGCGACGGCGTCGTCTTGGATGACCAGGTGGTGCGTCGCTGTCGGGTCGTGGGCCTCCCACGCCCTTCGGCCGGTCGCCCACCGGCGGGCCGGTTGACTGCTCGGTTTGGCGTGCTTGTCCCAGGTAACCTCCACCTCGCGGTCGAGCGACGCGGTCAGCTCGGCGACTTGCTCCTCACGGACCCGGTGAGCCATCACGGACACGGACAACCTCACTGGGCTGTCTCCTTTCTACGGCCGAGGGGCCGGGTCACGGCCAGGCGGCCGAGCATCTCGGGTGAGGTGATGGCGCCCTTGTCGACAAGAGCGGCAACCGCCTTCACCACCCCGGGGTGGGTGTCGGCGTGGTCGTCCCACACCACCAGGGCGTCACGGTGGAGGTGGCGTTCCCAGGCCCGGAAGTCCCGCCGGGCGGCGTGCTGGCGGTGGTCGCCGTCGATGAAGAGCAAGCCGACCTTAGGGCCCTGCCACTGCTCTCCGGCGATGGTGGAGAACTCGCGCACCATCGTGATGTGGTCGGTCAGCCCGACGGAGGCGATCTGGTGGCGGGCGTGCCGCCGGATCCGCGGATCGGTGTAGTCGGTCTGGCCGCCGTTGCGGCCGGTCGGGCGGCGCCGCCCCGGCAGATCATGGGGGTCGACGGTCCATACGTGCGCCCCGTACCCGGACTGGGCACCAGCGGCCAACCAGCACGCCGAGGCCCCCCGGTACGTTCCCAGCTCCACGATCGCGAGGTCGGCGTCGACCTGGTTGGCGAGGTAGTACAGGTGCTCCCGCTCCGCGCGAGGGGTGAAGGACTTGAGTTGGTCGAGCTTCTCGAAGGAGGGGATCACGCGGTCACCTCGCCTTCGGCCTGCTTGGTCTTGTTCCACCAGTGGTGCCGGGTGTAGGCGCCCTCGGCGGCGGGCCGGTTCCGGGCGTCGAGTTCGGACCAGTGGAACGGGTACACCAGCTCGGCCGGGAGCACGTGGAGTTCGGGGTGTCGGCGGGCTACTCGGGTGAGGTAGTGGGCTCCGGTCTGCCGGTTCGACCGGGCGCGCGGCTGGGAGAGCACGCTGGAGCGGAGCCCGGCGAGTACATCAGCGAGCCAGGCGGACCCGGGAGCGGAACCCATGAAGGCGTTGTTGATGAACCTGGTGTCCTCGCGGGCGATGAACGCTTCGTGCCCGAGGAGGTCGTCGATCGGTCGGAGGGGTTCGAGGTCGCAGTCGACCCACACGCCGCCGAGGTCGTGCAGGATCCGGTATCTCGCCAGGTTCGCCCGCCACTGCCAGGGGTTGCTCTTGGGCGACCACGTCTGCGGGTGGTCGAACAGGTCCTGATGCTCACCCAGGAACGGGGTCGTCTCTGGGGTCCACAGGGTGAACCCCCATGTTGGGTGCAGGTCACGCCACCGCTGTAGGAGAGCGGCCAGGTGAGGCGGCATGTCAGGGCCACCCCACCAGGCGTGCAGGTGCGCAGGGATCACCCGCGTCGACCCTCGACGCGGCGCTGTACGTAGGCGGCCACGGCCATCAGCGCACCGGTGCCAGCGGCCGTGCCGACTGTGGCCAGGGTGAGGACCCCGCCGCCGGTCGCCAGCTCGGTGACGGCGGTGGCGGCACCGACGAGAACGGTCACTGCCAGGCCGTGGAGCAGGGTCCGGGCCGCGCGGGACCGGGCGTCACGCTCCGGGGTGACAGCAGGGGTGGGTGCTTCGTGCATGGCACACTTCCTAGTTTCGCGGGACTATTGGGACATGCAGGCGCTACGGTTTGGTCATGGCAAAGCACCTGCTGATCAACGGCCAGGCGGGGAACATCCGGCTGGCGGAAGAGACTGACACCGAAGAACTGCTTGCGAAGCTCGCTGAAGCTGCGAAGAGCGGCGAAATCGTCGAGGTCCACGGGGGCGATATGGATCCTCGGCGGCGCCACGTGTTCCACGTAAATCCCTCGGCCGCTTCTTGGTGGTCGATCATCGAGTCCTGATCGGGATCAGGTGATGGGGGCTTCCCAGCTGGCACGCCAGGTGTCAGGTCCCACCCGGCCGTCGACGCTGAGCTTCTTCTCGGCCTGGAACTGTCGGCACACCCGCTCGGACGCGGGCCCGTACCAGCCGTCGACGTCGATGGACCATCCGCGGCCGCGCATCTGCGCCTGCCAGCGGCGCGCGGTTTCGGTCTTCTTCACCGGCGGCTGGATCAGGATCGGCCCCGGCCACGCGGGCGCCTTCGTGCCGGGCTTCGGCGGCGGGGGCGTGGACCCACCACCCGACGCGGGCATGCCTGCCTGGACCCACGACCTCAGGTCCGCACCCGGGCACGAAGTGCTGTTGCCGGACAGGCCACCGTGCCACGTCCGAGACAGGGTCTTGCCTGCCCGCCGGTTCGCTTCGTCGTACAGGGCCCGGATGGACCGCTTCGCCGCTGTGGTGGCGTCGCCGTCCCGCCCGATGAAGCACACCCCGATGTGGCTCGTATTGTGCGGGGCGGCGTGCGCGCCGACGGTGAGCCAGCCACGACCCTCGTAGATACGGCCATCCTTGTCGACGAGGAAGTTGTACCCGACGTCACTCCACCCGCGGCCGTTCATGTGGAAGTCCTGGATCTGGCGCGGGGTCTGGGTGGTGGGCCCGGCCGAGTAGTGGACGGTGAACCCGGTGCGCCTTGACCAGGTGGTGGTGGTGCGGTTCCGGGGGGAGCGGGCGTTCCACCCTCCGGAACCGGTGCGGCTGATGATGGTGACCAAAGCCTGTGCCTCCAGACATGACGAAGCCCCGCACGGGGCGGGGCCGGTAAGTGGGGTTATCAGCCGACGAACACGCTGATGATCGCGGCGATCGCTGCGGCAACTGCTGAGATCGCCGACACTGGGAGTGCGTACCGCCACGCTTCCAGGGCGCGGAGCCGGGTCTCGTGGTCCTGCATCTGAGTCCGCAGGATCTCCTGTTGGGTGATGGACGTGGACAGCTGCCCTGAAAGTTGCCGCAGCTCGCCGTACACGTCTCCCATGGTCACCGTGTATCCCAGGGGTCTGGGAGGCAGCTGGTCTCTGTCATCGGGCACGTCAGCCCCTCTCGTTCTCGGCGGCCGGAGTACCAGGGGCCGCGACGTCGACACGGTTACCCTCGGGGGGTGTCCACCTGGGGTCGGACGGGTCCGCGATGATGTTGGGCTCTGGGGTGATCTCAGACATGGGTCTCCTATCCGGGCAGCGACGCTGCCACGGTCGGGTCGAGGATCGGCTCGGTGGACAGCCCCGAATCCTGGGGCTGATCAGGTCGGGACAGGGGGCGCACGTCCAGCGACATGGTCACGGCCGCACCCGATCCGGACACGGTGTAGCCGAGCACCCGGTACGTCCCGTCGATGCGCACACCGGTCTGGTCCTGGATGTGGACGACGTCACCGATCTGGATCCTGGGGTCGGGCAAGATGGCGATCTGTCCGGTGAGGGGGACCGGCCACGCCGTCCACGCCACCAGCCGCAAGCTGATCTGGTCAGCCCACACCACGTTCTGCAGCCACGGGCTGGCCCCGATCTCTAGAGCCTGTACCCCGTACCGGGCGATGCTGGAAAGGTTCTGCCGGCCGCGTGGCGCGGCGGACGGGGTCTGTGCTTCCTGGTGAACCGGCCGGAAGCTGGGTGCGGTCAGGGCCGAGGTCAGAGCCGCGTAAGCGGTACTGCCACCCCGGTTGTGGAACCGGAAAAGCGGGTGGCCGTCGTCGTGCACAAGTTCGCACTCCACCGGTGCCAGAGTGCCCGTCGAGGTGACGAATTTGACCACCGACCCGGCTTGGGTCTGAGTGGGGTGTGTGGCCCCGGCGAACAGCGCCGGTGCGCGCATGCCCCATGGCCGGCCCTGGAAGTCGATCCGAAGCTCCGAGGTCGCGCCCGACTGGATCGAGAAGACCGTGTTGTACTCGTACAGCTCGGTCTGCTGCGAGGAGTTCTGCTGCAGCGGCGACCAGCCGACCTCGATGCGGTTGGCGACGGAGTCGATCTCCTCCTCCACCGAGATGTCGGCGATGTCCCGCTCAGCGGTGACGGTCAGGTCCGGGTCCGGGATCAGCGGGCTATCGGGGGTGACGAAGTCGTAAGGGCGAAGGCGCAGAACACCGTCCTCGTCGAACCAGACGTAGGCCATGGTGTCGGTGGCGATCTGTTTGACCAGCTCCCACCAGGTGCCGGA
>NZ_DYZD01000172.1 GCF_020741345.1 Nocardiopsis listeri | reverse complement strand
AGAAGCTCCCCCAAGATCAATGGGATCACGCCCGACCGACCCCACACCAGCCTGAAGAACCGGACCTGTGGATAACCCACCACCGACAGCACCCCCGCCTCGACACCCCACTCCGACGCCCCGGTCAAGGCGTCGAAATGGGCCTGGGGTTGGGACAAGATCTACTGGTTGATCGTCGCTGGGGTCAGGCGCGGACGGCGGTTACCGCCTCGTCCCAGAGGTCTTCCAGGGGCACGTCGCCATCACGGTGTACCCAGGTTTCGGTGGCGACGTCCAGGCAGGTCAAAGCGGTCGCGATGATCGCGGTGGCGCGGTGGTCGGCGCTCGGTCCGTCGAGGTTCGTCGTGGTGCGCAGCCGTCGGGAGAGCTCGGGGACGAGCATCTCCTGCCAGGCGAGGTGTTTCTCCAGATGGCGTGTGCGCAGGGACGGTGCTTCGAACAACATCCGGCCGATGCGCAGTTCGGTCTCGGATCCGGCTCCGGGCTCCTCGCGCAGCGCGAGCAGGGCGGCGCGCACCGCGGCCCAGGGTGCTTCTTCGGGCGGGCGTGCGATGAGGGCGGACCGGACACGATGCCCCCGGTCGATCAGGCCGCCCAGAACCACGTCCTCCTTGGTGGCGAAGTAGCGGAAGAACGAACGCCGGGAGATCCCGGCGGCTTCGGCGATCTGATCGATGGTGGTCTCCTCGAAGCCCTGTTCGAGGAAGAGCTCCATGCCGGCTTCGGCGATCTCTCGGTGTACCGCACGGCGGGTGCGCTCTCGTAGGCCGGGTTTGGCCACTCCACTGCTCACGCATTCACCTTACCGGAAAGTCACTTGATGTTGAGTATGGCACTAAGTGTCATTTTAGGCGTATGGTGTCGTCATGGTTATCGACCACACTTCCCAGACCACGCTCATCACCGGCGCAAGCTCCGGGATCGGTGCCGCCCTGGCGCGCAGGCTCGCCGAACGCGGCAGCGACCTGGTCCTCGTCGCCCGCCGGGCCGAACGACTGGACGCCCTGGCCGCCGAACTGCGTGAGGCGCACGGCGTCCGGGTCGAGACCGTGCCCGCCGATCTCGGGCTCCCGGGGGCCGGAAGAGCGCTGGCGGCCGAGGTGGACCGCCGTCGCCTCGGTGTGACCAGCCTGGTCAACAACGCGGGCGTCGGCTCGGACGGGGCTTTCGCCGATCAGGACCCCGAACGGATGGAGGCCCTGCTGGCCCTCAACGTCACAGCCCTCGTCGATGTCACCGGGGCGTTCGTCGACCGCCTGAGCGCGGCCCCCGGCGGTTACCTGGTCAACGTCGCGAGCGCGGCCGCCTACCAACCGATCCCGGGTATGGCCGTCTACTCTGCGAGTAAGGCGTTCGTACTGAACCTCACCGAGGCGCTGTGGTGGGAGACACGGGGGAGCGGCCTGCGAACTCTGGCGTTCTCCCCGGGGCTGACCGGGTCGGAGTTCTTCGACGGGATCGGCGCCGACGGCTACGGCAACGGCTTCCAGACCCCCGACGAGGTCGCGAGGGTGCTGGTGCGCGTCCTCGATCGGCGCAGGTCGGGGCCGAGTTCGGTGTCGCGGGCGAGTATCGCCCTCACCGCGGGACCGACCCGCTTCCTCGGGCGCCGGGGCCACCGTCCTGGCGGCTGCGCGGGGCGCGGATTCGGCCGCCCTGATGCGCAAGCGGCGTCCCGTCGGGGCCTGAACGGGTCGGACTCACCGACGTCACATCGGGTGGAGTCGGGCCGCGGCTCCGTTTCGTACGCATTCGGTGATCCGGTCGAGCAGGGGAGAGCGCAGGTTCCAGCGCTGCCAGAACAGGCGTACCTCCACCGGGTGTTCCGGGGCCAGGGCCAGGAGTCGCCCGCTCTCCAGATGTTGCGCGCACTGCCGTTCGGGGACCGCGCCCCAGCCCAGGCCCAGCAGCACCGTGCGGGCGAAGTCCTCAGAGGCCGGGATGTGGTGGCGCGGTCCGGTCGAACCCTCGCCGGTCAGGTTCCGCAGGAAACGGTCCTGTAGTTCGTCCTTGCGGTCGAAGTTCACCACCGGCGCCTCGCCGAGCCCTTCGACCCCGCGCAGTCCGTGGCGTGCGGCGAACTCCGGGCTGCACACCGCCTGGTAGCGCAGCACCCCCAGACCCTCGACCGAACACCCCTGCACCGCCTCGGGGGTGGAGGTCACCGCGGCCATCACCGAGCCCGACCGCAACAGGCTCGTGGTGTGCTCCTCGTCCTCACGGTGGATTTCGAACACCGCGCCGAGTTCGACCGGAAGTTCGGCGAGGGCTTCGAGGAACCAGGTGGACAGGCTGTCGGCGTTCACCGCGAGCGGCACGTGGTCGCGACGTTCCTCCCCGCCCTGGCGCAGTTCGGACAGCACCTCCTGGTCCAGCAGCAACACCTGGCGCGCGTAGCGCAGCACCGCGTTGCCTGCCTCGGTCGGAGCGACCGGGTTGGACCGTCGCACCAGCACCTTGCCGGCGTTCTGCTCCATCGCCCGGATCCGTTGTGACACCGCCGACGAGGTCACGTGCAGCCGTTCGGCGGCGGCCTCGAAGGTGCCCTCGTCGATCAGCGCGGTCAGTGTGCTCAGATGGTCGAACTGGAACGGCATCCGCGGCCCCTCCTAAGCGTCTCTTAAGGGTTCTAAGAAACTTTAGCTTTACTGCAGGCCCGTGGTCGGGGAGGCTTCTGGATGTGAACGAAACACTCCTTCCGGCCCTCCTCGGTCTGGGCACCGGGCTCGCCCTCATCGTCGCGATCGGCGCGCAGAACGCCTATCTCCTGCGCCTGGGGATCGAGGGGGACCACCGCACGGTTTTGGCGGTCGTCCTGGTCTGTGCCTTCTCCGACGCGATCCTCATCGCCGCCGGTGTGGTCGGCGTCGGCGGCCTGGTCCAGGCCATGCCCGCCGCGCTCGTGGTGATCCGGGTCCTCGGCGCGGGCTTCCTCATCGTGTACGGGCTGCTCGCCGCGTACAGGGCGCTGAAACCGGGACCGGCCCAGGCGCTGGTCCCGGCCACGGAGGAGCCCGAACCCGCACGGGAGGGCGGCGCGGTGACCACGTTGCGAACCGCCACCCGCACGCGCCCCTCGCCGAGCGCCGCCGTTCTCACCGCCCTGGCCCTGACCTGGCTCAACCCCCACGTGTACCTGGACACAGTGGTCTTCCTGGGGTCACTGGCCAACCAGCAGGTCGGCGACGCCCGCTGGTGGTGGTCGGTCGGGGCGCTGACCGGCAGCTTCGTGTGGTTCTTCGCCCTGGGGTTCGGGGCCCGGCTGCTGCGTCCCTTCTTCGCACGTCCCGGGGCCTGGCGGACACTGGACGGGATCATCGCCGTCGTCATGCTCGCCCTGGGCATCCGCCTGGCCCTCGGAGCCTGAAGGTTCGTCGACTCAGTGTCCGAAGGCCTCCATCAACCACCAAGAACCCCCGTCGGAGGCCACTTTGGCGTCCACGACCAGTGGCGCCGTGCGGTCACCCTCCAGCCACTCGGTCACCGCGGCCAGGTCCTCCACACGGCGCACCGTCACCCCTCTCGCTCCGTATCCGCGGGCCAGGGCGGCGAAGTCGGTGTCGGGGAAGATCACGGTGCCAAGGTCCGGGGCGTCCTCCGAGCCCGGTACCCGCGGCGCGAAGTGGTGCACCTCCGCGCCGTAGGCGGCGTCGTTGTACACGACCACCACCAGCGCAATCCGCAGTCGTACCGCGGTCTCCAGCTCGGAGATCGCCATGAGGAACCCACCGTCGCCGGTGCCCAACACGGGCAGGCGTTCCGGCCTGGCGTAGGAGGCCCCGATCGCGGTGCCCAGGCCCAGCCCGACCGACTGGAAGGCCTGGGTGAAGCAGAATCCGTACTCGTCCGGCACCGAAAGGTACGCGGACGGGTACCCCATGAAGTTGCCCGAGTCGACGGACACCACCCGCTCGCGGGGCAGGATCCGGTCGAGTTCGATGGTGAGGGAACGCGGGTCCACACGCTCCTCGGTGGAGGAGGCCCGGCCGGCCAGGTCCTCGAACGGCACGTCGTTCCAGCGCGCCCGGGCGGCGATCCGCGCGCCCACTTCCGGGGTGCGCAGCTTGGTCGCCGGTTCCGAACGGATGGCGCGCAGCACGGCGAGGGCGTCCCGGGCGGTGGCCGCGGCGTCGCCCAGCACCCCCAGGTCCAGGGGCCGGTGCGCGCCCAACGCGGCGGACTCCACGTCCACCTGCACCACCCGCGTGCCCGGCGCGATGAGCCTGCCGTGTCGCGTCGTCCACATGTTCAGCGCGCACCCCCAACCGACCACGAGATCGGCGTCGGTGATGAGCTCGGCGGCCAAGGGCGAGGCGAACCCGCCGGAGATGCCCAGAGCGAACTCCTCACCTTCGAACAACCCCGCGGCCACCGCCGACGTCGCCAACAGGGCACCCGCGTGCGCGGCGAGCGCGGCGATCTGCGGGCCCGCGCCTCGGGCGCCGCGGCCGGCCACGAACACCGGACGTTCGGCGGTGCGCAGCAGTTCCACCAGGGAGGCCACCGACTCAGCCGCCGGACGGACCGGAGCGGGCGAGGGAGGTGGGGCCACCGTCGCCGGAGCGTCCCGCGGGGCGGGCGCCGCCTGCACGTCCAACGGCAGGTTGAGCACCACCGCGCGACGCTCGTGCACCGCGGTGCGGAACGCGCGCACGGTGTCGGTGACCGCCGACGCGGACGAGTGCACCCGCTCGGGCACCGCTCCCACCGCCCGGGCCAGGGCGTCCTGGTCCACCGCGAAGTTGGACAGTACCGAGGCCGGGGCGGTGTCCGCGGCCAGGACCAGCAACGGGGTGCGACTCTTGGCGGCCTCACCGATCCCGGTCAGGGCGTTGGTGAGCCCGCACCCCTGGTGGACGGTGAGCACCCCCAGCCGGTCCGACATCCGCGCGTAGGCGTCCGCCATCACCGCCGCTCCGCCCTCGTGCCGGGCCGCGGTGAACGGCACACCGTGGCGGCGCAGCGCGTTCGTGACGTCGAAGTTACCGCTGCCCACCACTCCGAACACGTGTCCGGCACCCAGCCGGGCGAGGGTGTTTCCCACCAGATCGGCGACGTTCACGGGCGTCCTCACCGGCCCCTGCGGTCCACGAAGGCGATCACCCGGGCGGGGCTGCCGGTGCCGTGGACGATGGGAAGTGGGCTGACCACCACCACCGCGCCGGTGGGCGGCAGGTGGGCCAGGTTGCGCAGGGACGTCACCCCGTACCGGTCGTTGCCGAGCAGGTGGTGGTGGACCGGGAACGGCGGGTCCAGTCGCATGGCGTTACCCGCGTCGATGCCCACGGTCTCCACGCCGATCCCGGAGACCGGGCTGTCCTCGGCCAGCCAACGCGCGCAGTCGGCGGAGATCCCGGGTGTGCGGGAACCGTCCTCGTCGGTGTTGAGGAAGAGTTCCCGGTCGTGTCCGTACTGGTCCCAGCCGGTGCGCAACAACAACCAGGAACCGTTGGACAGGGTTCCGTGCTCGGTCTCCCAAGCGCGGATGTGGTCGACCTCCAGCAGGAATTCGGGGTCCTTGGCGACCTCCGCGCTCACGTCGAGGACCGCGGCCGGGCCGACCAGGCGGCTCATCGGGATCTGGGAGACGTCGAGACCGTCCTTGCCGGTCACCCAGTGGACGGGCGCGTCCAGATGGGTGCCGATGTGCTCACCGGTGTGGATGTTGTGATGGCGCCAGTACGGGCCGGGTTCGTCGTAGGCGCTGACCTGCTCCAACCGGAAGTCGATCGGGTCGGTGAAGGGTTCGGGGAGCCGCAGCGCGGGCGTGTCGGAGCTCAGGCGGGTGGTGAGGTCGAGGATCTCGACGTCACCACCCGCGAGGCCGCCGATGAGCTGGTCGAGGACCGGTGAGGTGGTCACGGATTCCTCCGGATACGCGGTTTTTCGGCCGGGATGGCGAGAAGACTACTCGCCCGTGCTCTGGGCGCGATAGGCGCGTGCCTGGATTCCGTACAGCTCGGCGTAGCGCCCGCCGAGTCCCATGAGGTCCTCGTGGGTGCCCTGCTCGATCACCCGCGCCCCGTCCAGGACGACGATGAGGTCGGCCATGCGCACGGTCGAGAAACGGTGGGAGACCAGGAGCGTGATGTGGTCCCGGTCGCCGAGGGCACGGGCGCGTTGCGCGTACTGCTCGAACAACAGGTGCTCGGTCTCGGCGTCCGGCGCGGACGCGGGTTCGTCCAAAAGCAGTGGCAGGGGATGATCGCGCATGTGGCCGCGGGCGAGCGCGACCTTTTGCCACTGGCCCTCCGGCAGCTCCACCCCCTGGGCCCACGTGTTGTCCAGTTGCGTGTCCAGGCCCTGGGGGAGCCGTTCGACGAGGGCGCCCGACAGTCGTTCGCGCCATGTGTCGGCCGCCATGCCGGCCAGGTCGTGCCCGTCGACGAGGATCCTCCCGGAGTCGGGTTCGTACATCTTGGTCAGCAGCTTGACCAGCGTGGACTTGCCCGCCCCGTTGACGCCGACCACGGCCAGCGAGCTTCCGGCCGCGACGGTGAGGTCGAGTCCGTCCAGGACCGTTGTGGACATCCCGGGGTATGAGAACCCCACGTCGCGGAACCTGATCTCGGCCGCGGGCATCCCCTCGGCCGGGCCCTGTCCGGAGACCACGCTGCGGGCCGTGGCCGTGGTGAGCCATCGATGCGAGCGCCACAGGGTGGCGAAGAAGAGCAGGTTCTTGGCGGGGGCGGACACCCTGGGACACCGACCTTTCCGGCACGGGGGCGGTAGCGGAGAGAACGGTGGAGGCCGAGTCACGGCGAAGTGAACCTGAGACGGTCACGGCCGGAGCGTCAAGGGGTCTTCCCGTGCCAAGGGTGAGGGGGTGTTCCCGGGACGCCTGGTTCCGGGAACACCCCCTCGCGCGCCGGTCGGACTACTTTCCGAACCCGGCGGCCAGCCCGCCGAGCAACTGTCTGCGTCCGAACAGGTACAGGGCGAGGATGGGCAGCGAGGACAGCAGCACCGCCGCCATCAGCCCGGGGACGTCGGTTCCGTACTGGGTCTGGAACGCCCACAACCCCAGTGGCAGGACCCGCGTGGACTCGGACTGGGTCAGCACCAGCGGGAAGATGAAGTTGTTCCAGGCGTTGAGACCGACGAAGATCGCCACCGTCATCACTCCCGGTCGCGACAGCGGCAGCACCAGACGCAGGAAGACCTGCCGGTTGGTCGCGCCGTCCAACGCCATCGCCTCGTACAACGACCCGGGCACGTCGCGCAGCGAACTGGTGAGCACCAGGATGGAGATCGGCAGGCTGAAGGCCGCGGTGGGCAGGATGACCGCGATGAGGGTGTCGTACAGGTTCATCCTCGTGATGAGCAGGTATACCGGGATGATCACCGCCTGGGCGGGTACCGCCAGCCCCAGCAGGAACAGCGAGAAGGTCGTGGCAACGACGCGGCTGCGACTGCGCACGATGCCGAACGCCGCCGGGACCGCCACGAGCAGCACCAGGCCGACCGCGCCGAGCGCCACGACGAGGCTGTTGCCCAAGAACCTCAGGAACCCCACTTCGAACACGTTGACGTAGTTGTCGAAGGTGAGGCTGTCGGGGATGGCCAGCGGCCCCTCCGACATGTAGTCGCCGGAGCCGCGCAGGCTGGTGGCGACGAGGAAGTACAGCGGGATGGCGACGATGACGAGCCAGAAGGCGGCACCGAGCCCGGACCAGTAGGAGGGGCGTCCACCGGATCGACGGCGCGGCCGGAGCACCGGCCTGTCCTTCACGTTCGGGGCCATGTCAGATGCCCTCCCTCTGGCTGGTCATACGGGAGTATCCGGTCACGCGCACGACCAGCAGCGACAGTCCGGTTCCCAGGACGACCAGCACGACCGCGATCGCGCTCGCGTAGCCCATCTTGAAGGAGACGAAGCCCTGGGAGTACATGTACAGGGGCAGGATCCGGGTGGCGTTGCCCGGACCGCCGTTGGTCAGCAGCAGGACCGTCTCGAAGTAGGTCATCGACCCCACGATCATCAGCACCGACGAGGCGACGATGGTGTGGCGCAGCTGCGGGACGGTGATCCTCAGGAACCGCTGGAACGGGGAGGCCCCGTCCAGTTCCGCCGCTTCGTAGAGGGACTTGGGCACCTGACGGGCCGCCGCTTGGTACAGCAGCATGTGGAACGGCAGGAACTGCCACAGCACGATGAACGCGATCGCGTACAGCGCCAGGGTCGAGTCGCCCAGGATGTTGCCGTTGAACCCGAACAGCGGCCCGATCTGGCCGGGCAACCCGTAGTGGGGTTCGAGGATGGCCTTCCAGAGCAGGGCGATGGCCGCGGTGGACAGCAGCAGGGGCAGGAAGAAGATCGAGCTCACCACGGCCCGGGACCTTTGGGTGCCGGCCGCCCACGAGCCGAAGGCCAACGCCATCGGGGTCTGGGTGGCCCAGCACAGCACGGTCAGGAACAGCGTGATGCCCAGGCTGGATCGCACCTGTTCGTCTTCGCCCAGGCGGACCCAGTTGTCCAGACCCACCCACTCGGGGGTGCCGAGACCGCTCCAGTCGGTCAGGCTCAGGTACATGACGATCAACACCGGGCCCAGACCGAACAGGCCGAAGAACAGCAGGGCCGGAGCGACCCAGACGAACCCGGGCCGCTCCGTGGCGGAGGTGGACCTCACAGGAAGGACTCC
This sequence comes from Nocardiopsis listeri, assembly GCF_020741345.1. Classification (GTDB taxonomy): domain Bacteria; phylum Actinomycetota; class Actinomycetes; order Streptosporangiales; family Streptosporangiaceae; genus Nocardiopsis; species Nocardiopsis listeri_A. The sequence continues at coordinate 543 of NZ_DYZD01000172.1, read as the reverse complement.
ATGTCCTCGGCGAAGTCTTCCGGAGTGGTCTCGCCCAGGAAGAGCAACTGCAGGTTGGTCAGAAGGGCCTCGGCGGCGGCCGGCGGGATGGCCTGGTCCCAGGACTGGGTGAAGCCGGGGGCGTCGGAGACCATGCCGTGGGTGAAGACCGCGAAGTCCGCGTACTCGCTGTCGGCGAGCTGGTCCTCGATGCCCTCGACAGCGGGCACCTGGCCGGCGTCGATCAGGCCGGTCACGTACTCGTCGGAGGTGACGGTCTCCACCAGGAAGTCGACGGCCGCGTCGGGGTTGAGGCTGTCGTTGTTGATGGAAAAGTAGTTGCTGGGGTTGCCGACGACGGCGCCCTCCTCGCCCTCACCGCCCTCCACCGTGGGGAAGGGAACGTAGCCGAGGTCGCCGGAGGCGAAGTCGGGGTGGTTCTCCTGCTGCTGGGACAGGTCCCAGCTGCCCATCAGGAACATCGCGGCGTCACCGTTGGCGAGCATCGCCGAGGCACCGCCGCCGTCGTAGTCGATGGAGGCGAAGTTGGGGCCGAACGCGCCC
>NZ_DYZD01000171.1 GCF_020741345.1 Nocardiopsis listeri | reverse complement strand
GTGCTGGGTAGGCTTTCGGCTGGCAAAGACATAACAAAACACACGGAAAACCACATCTGACTCGTTCTCGCTCCCCTGCTCCTGTCCCACGGGATGGAGCTCTCCGACCCCGTCCCCACCCCGCCTCGGTTCCGCATCGCCTGCGGAGTACATCGAAGGGATCAGGCCGCGATGAGTTCCGGCTCGGCCCATATGACGGCTTACGTAGCCGTTTTGCTCTTACTCTGTGTCACCGGTTGCTCCATAGCCGCCCCGGAGGCCGATGAAGCCCCCGACGCCGCACCCTCCACCGCTTCCCCCTCCGGTGAGGAGGAGGCCGCCCTGGCCGCCTACACCGGGATGTGGGACGCCGTGGTGGCGGCCTCCCACGGGGACGAGGAGGCCTCGCGCGCCCTCGACGACCACGCGGTGGGAAGCGCGCGCGAGCTCATGCGAACGGCCCTGGCCGAGGCGGCCGCCGGCGGCGAGACCGAGGGGGAACCCGTCTTGGACCCCACCATCGACGTCGAGGGCCCCGAACGCGCGGTGGTCGACGACTGCGTCGACGACTCCGCCTGGGGAACCGGTGGGACCGGGGGAACGGCGGGAGCACGACGAGTGGACGCCACGCTCATCCACGACGGACTCGCCTGGCGCGTGTCCGAACTGCGCATCTGGGAAGCAGGATCATGTTGAGACCACTACCCCCCACGGCGGCCACGGCCGCCGCCGTACTGACGTTCGCCGTCCTGAACGCCGCTTCACCCGCCCACGCCGACGACGGTTCCTTCCTCGGCAGTGTCGAGTGCGGGAGCTCCGGCGGCAACGGCTGCCAGATCCGGTTCCGGTGGCTGCTGGAGCACGGAGGGACCCCGGGCACGCCCGGCACCGACGGGTCCGGCGGCGCCGACGCCGGCACCGGGTCGAGCGAATACGACCACGTCGATTGGGACGCCATCGACTGGGACGACATCGGTGTCGACTGGGAGAACGACATCGACTGGGACGCCATGGATTGGGAGGCCATCTTCGCCGAGGCGGAAGAGGGCGAGGAGGGCACCGACCCCTTCGCGACACTGGAGGAGGCCATGGCCTCCTTCGAACTCCCCGAACCGACGATCGCCACCTCCCCGGGCACCGACTCCCTGATCCTGGTCAACGCTCCGCTGTGGCTGTGGGTCGAGCCCGAGGGATGGGACGCCGAATCCGTCTCCGCCGAACTCGGCTCCGAGTCCCTGACCGTGACGGCGGCCCCCATGCGCACCGTCTGGACCATGGGCGACGGCACCACCGTGGAGTGCGAGGGCCCCGGCACACCCTTCGACACGACGACGCACGAAGCCGACTCCGAGTCCCCGGACTGCGGGCACGTCTACACCTCCGCCTCCGACACCTCCGACGCGAAGGGCGAGGCCACCCGAACGGTCACCGTCCACGTGCTCTGGGACACCGAGTGGAGCCTCTCCAACGGTGACAGCGGCGCTCTGGACGGACTCGTCAGCACCTCCGAGGTCGACCTCACCGTCCGTGAATCCCACGGACTGGTCACGGACACCCAGTGACCACGGACACCTGGTAACACCGAGAAGAACTGAGACAGACGTGGTCGAGACGACGACGGCCCCGCCCCTCCGGGCGGGGCGCCCCGCGCAACAACCCCCCACCGTACGGCTCTCCGGCGGAGGCCCCAAGCGCTGGCGCTGGCTGGTCCTGGCGCTGACCCTGACGACGGCGGGCGCACTCGGCGGGGTCCTCGCCCTGGAACGCCTCGACGACCGGACCGGGGTCGTGGTCGCCGACGAGGATCTGTCCGCCGGCCACGTCCTCACCCTTTCCGACCTGCGCGTATCCGAGATGACCATCTCCTCCGACATCTCCTTCGTGGACGCCGGACGCATGGAGGAGATCGTCGGGCAGACCCTCACCCTGCCCGTGGTCGAAGGAGGTGTCGTCCCCGAGGCCGGGCTCGGAAGTGACGCGGAGTTCCCCGAGGCCGACCGGGCCCTGGTCGGCGCCACCCTCCAGCCCGGGCGTTTCCCCGCATCCCTCGGTGCAGGCGCCAACGTCTCGGTGATCGTCGGTGGCGGCGAGGAGACCGAGGAGGGCGCACCTCAGGCCTACCTCGCCCTGGTGCGCACCCTCACCCCCGACCCCGGGGTCGAGGGCGCCGTCAACGCCGAACTGCTGGTCTCCTCCGCCGACGCCGCGCGCATCGCCGACGCGGCGGCGGCCGGGCGGATCAGCCTCGTCCAGGTCCACCCGCGCGGAGGGCAATGATGACCCGCACGGTCGCCCTCTTCTCCCTGGGCGGATCCCCGGGCGTGACCAGCGTGGGCATGGCCCTGGCCGGGGTCTGGCCGGGGGAGGAGCCCGGGGTCCTGATGGAAGCCGACCCCGCCGGTGGAGCGCTCTCGGTCTGGCGGCGCGTGCCCACCGAACCCGGACTCACCAGTCTCGCCGCCGCCCTACGCCGGGGCAGCGCCGACCTGGAGGAACACACCCAGACCCTGCCCGGCGGCCTGCGGGTCTGTCCGGCGCCGGTGACCGGCGAACCGGCCGAGGGCGCGGTGCGTCTGCTGGGCCGTCAACCGCTGTCGTTCTCCACCATGGCCGCGCCGGTCGTCGTCCTGGACCTGGGGCGCCTGACCACGTCCTCCCCGGCCCACGCCCTCGCCGCGCGGGCCGACCACACCGTGCTCGTGGTCTCCGAAGGGCTCACCGAGCTGCGTCGCGCCCGTGAGCACCTGCTCTCGCCGACCTTCCCCGTCCGCGACCTGCGCGTGGTCGTCTCGGGTGGCAGGGGCGGCGTGGGCGAGATCGCGGACGTCCTCGGCCCGGCAGTGTGGGGACGCGTTCCCGCCGATGACCGCTCCGCCCGGTTCCTACGGGGCGAGGGCGACCTCGCCCGGCCCCGGCGCCGCCCCCTGTTCAAGGCGGTCGGCGCCCTGGCGACGGAACTCGACGCCACCGAACCGGAGCAGCCGTCGCCTTCCATGCCGCGGGCACCGGAGGTGACGGTATGAGCCACCCCGACGACATCGGCGTGTCCGACCTCGACCGTTTCCTCGACCCGGAGGCCGGCCGGAACGAGGCCCGATGGGTCGCCTACGTGTCCGCCGAGACCGCCAGGCGCATCACCGACGAGACACGCGGAGAGGACCCCGACACCCCGGCCGAGCACCGCGCCCGCGCCGACCGGATCATCGCCAACATCCTCGACGAGGAGGCCCGCGCGGCCCTGGCCCGGGGCCGCGCACTGCTGGCCCCCGAGACCGAGTCGGCCATCGCCGCCGCCTCGCTCGCCCAGGTCACCGGGGTGGGACCCCTCCAACCCCTGCTCGACGACCCCGAGATCGAGAACATCAACATCAACGGTGTGGACGCCTGGGTGCGCCTCGCCGACGGCACCCGCCGCCTGCACGCGAACCTGTTCGACGACGTCGAGGACGTCGTGGTCCTGGTCCGCCGACTGGCCGCCGAGTCCGCCAGCGGCGAACGCCGCTTCGACCCGGGCGCGCCCATCCTCGACCTCCAACTCCCGGGCGGCGAGCGCCTCAACGCGGTCATGGCGGTCTCCCGTCAGCCGTCGGTGTCGATCCGCCGGCACCGGCACACACATTCGTCGCTGCGCCGACTGGAGAAACTCGGCACCCTCGACCCGGCACTGGTCTCCCTGTTCCGGGCCGCCGTCGCCGCGCGCCGCAACATGGTCGTCACCGGGGGCACCGGCGCGGGCAAGACGACACTGCTGCGCGCCCTCGCCTCGGAGATCGAGCCGACCGAACGCCTGGTCACCATCGAGGACGTCTTCGAACTGGGCCTGGACAAGGACCGCGAGGCCCACCCGGACTGCGTGGCGCTGCAGTCCCGCCCCGCCAACATCGAGGGCGTCGGCGAGATCACCATCGCCGACCTGGTCCGCACCGCGCTGCGCATGTCACCCGACCGCGTCATCGTCGGGGAGACGCGGGGCAGCGAGACCGTCCCCCTGCTCAACGCCATGAGCCAGGGCAACGACGGCAGCCTCACCACGCTGCACGCGGCCGGCTCCGCGGGCGCCTTCACCAAGCTGGGCGCCTACGCCGCCCAGTCCGCCGAACGTCTGCCGTTGGAGGCCACCGCCTCCCTGGTGGCGTCGGCGGTGCACCTGGTCGTGCACGTGTCGGCCCTGCCCACCGGCGAACGCAGAGTCACCAGCGTCCGCGAGGTCGTGGGCGCGGAGGGGCAGAACGTGGTCTCCAACGAGATCTACCGCTACTCCTCGCGCCAGGGCCGCCTGGACGCCGCCCCGCCCAGCCCCGACACCCTCGACGTGCTCGTGGACCACGGCTTCGACCCCCAGACCCTGCTCGCGCGGACGGCGGGGTGGGGTCGGTGAACACGCTCCTGCTCGCCACCGCCGGCGGCGTCATCGGCCTCGGTGTGTTCCTGCTGTGCTTCTGGGCGGCTCCGCTGCTGGCCGAGCGCGCCCGTGACCGTAGACCCCTGCGGCTCCCGCGCCCGGGCAAGGTCGTCTTCGCGGTCGCCGCCGGTGTGGGTGCCTGGTTCCTGACCGGCTGGCCCGTGGCCGGGGCGCTGGCCGCCGCCGGACTCTGGTGGGCCCCGCAACTCTTCGGCGGCGACGCCGAACACAAGGAACAGGTCGAGGGGGTCGAGGCGGTCGCCGCCTGGACCGAGATGCTCCGCGACCTCATGGCCGGCTCCTCGGGCCTGCACCAGGCGATCGCGGCCACCGCGCCCATCGCCCCCGAACCACTGCGCGAGGCCGTCCACCGGCTCGCCGACGACATGCGCGGCGGCCGTGAACCCCAGGAGGCGCTGCACGTCTTCGCCGAGACCGTGGACAACCCCACCGGTGACCTGGTCGCCTCGGCCCTGTCCATGTCGGCCACCCGCCACGCCACCGACCTGGGCGTCCTCCTCGGAGCGCTGGCCGAGTCCGCCCGCGACCAGGCGGCGATGCTGGTCAAGGTGTCCGCGAGCCGGGCGCGGCTGCGCACCTCATCGCGCATCATCATGGGCGCCACGCTCGGGATGGGGGCGTTCCTGCTCCTGTTCAACCCCGAGTACCTCGCGCCGTTCGACGGGTTCCTCGGCCAGACGGTACTGGCGGGCATCGGCGCCCTGTGGGCCACCGCCGTGGTGTGGATGACGCGTATGTCCCGTTTCTCCCTCGGCCCGCGCGTCCTCGCCCCCGACCCGGCCAAGGAGGCCGTCCTGTGAACCCTGTGACCGCGGCGGCCCTGGCGGGCGCCGCACTGGGCCTGGCGCTGTGGGCGTTGGCGGCGGCCCGCTGGGCCCGACCGAGCCTGGCCGAACGTCTGAGCGACCCCGAACCGACCCCCGTGGAAAGACCACGTCGACAAGAGGACGGGTTCCTCTCCCGCATCGGTCGGGTGGGCGTCCCCCTGCTGCGGGCGGCGGGACTCCCCGGCCCCCGCGCCGTACGGAACCTGCGCGTGTGCGACCGGGCTGCGGGCGGCTACCTCGCGGAGAAGGTGTCCGGGGTCGTGGTGGGCCTGGTCTTTCCCCCGCTGGTCGGCATGCTCCTGGCCTTCTTCGGCGTGCTGCCCCCGACCTTCGTCTCCCTGCTGTCGTGGGCCGGTTTCCTCGTGCTCATGTGGTTCGCTCCGGACCTGTCCCTCAACGACGAGGCGACCAAGCGCCGAGAGGAGATGCGCCGCACCCTGTCGGGCTTCGCCGACCTCGTGGTGGTCTCCCTCGCCGGGGGCGCGGGCGTCAGCGGAGCCCTCACCGACGCCTCCGCGCACGGTGGGGGATGGGCGATGAGCGCCATTCGCGACGCACTACGGGAAGCCTCCCTCACCAGGACCCCCGCCTGGCGGATCCTGCGCGACCTCGGGGAACGCTACGACACCCCCGAATTCGCCGAACTGTCCGCGAGCCTGCACCTGGCCGGTGCCGACGGCGCCCGGGTACGCGGCTCCCTGGCGGCCAAGGCCAGGACCCTGCGCGTGCAGTTCCTCGCCGAGATGGAGGCCACCGCCCAGTCCGCGACCGAACGGATGAGCCTGCCCGTCGTCCTGCTGTTCACCGGGTTCCTGGTTCTGCTGGGATACCCGGCCATGAGCCTCATCCTCTTCCAAACCTGACCCGCTCACCTGGAGGAACACCATGAAGAATCTGTACGTTCGCATCCTCGCCGCACTGACCCCGCCCAAGGACGACGGTGGTTACTCGACCGAGACCGTCATCATCACCGCGGTGCTCGTCGGTATCGCCCTCGCCGCGGTCGCCGCCATCGGCAGCGTCGCCACCGAGCAGATCGCCCTCATCGGCGGCGAGTAGGAGCCACCGTTGCGTCAATACGAAGACGACCGAGGCAGCGCCGAGTTGGCGATCGCCGCCCCCGCGCTCCTGCTCCTGGTGATGCTGGTCGTCCAGGCCGCCCTGTGGACGCACAGCGAGCACGTCGCGGCCGACCTCGCGCGGCGCACCGCCGAACAGGCGCGCACCGTGGAGGGGGCCTCGATGGCGGCCCCGGCCGCCGGAACGGTCCTCCAGGACGTCGACGTCTCCGTCGACCGAGGCACCGAGGAGGTTCGTGTCACCGTGACCGGCACCGTCCCCAGCCTCGTACCGGGGGCGACCTGGTCCGTGGAACACGTG
>NZ_DYZD01000170.1 GCF_020741345.1 Nocardiopsis listeri | reverse complement strand
GTTTGATCGCGCCGATGTACTTGAGCTTCTCGGCGGCGTCGATCACCGAGTTCAGGTCGAAGGACGCCTTGGTGAGCTTGCGCAGCTCGGGCAGGAGGCTCTCGTCGACGTCACCGAGATCGAGCACCATGAACGGCTTGGAGTCCATCCGGTTCGGCGCGTCGAGGTCGGTGTAGAACTGGTATTCGACACCGTTGGTGAGGATGGCGATCCGCGCGTTGGTGACGGAGAAGTACCGGTACAGCTGTGAGGCGTTCTCGATCGTCAAAGTCCCGTTCGACTTCTTGCATTCGATGAGCATCTGCACTTCGTTGTCGCGCATGATGGCGTAGTCGACCTTCTCCCCCTTCTTCATCCCCATATCGGCGGTGAACTCGGGGACCACCTCACGCGGATCGAAGACGTCGTATCCCAGGACCGTCGCAATGAAGGGCATGACGAAGGCGGTCTTGGCCGCCTCTTCGGTCTGAGTCATCTCCCGCTTATTCTGCACCTTGGTGCTGAGAGCGGAGACCTTCTCGGGGAATTCCATAACGACCTTCCTACGAAGTTCGGCCGAAGAACCAGGCAGTCGGAAAGATCGATGTCAGAAGCAGGTCTTGTTCTCACGATGGGGCCGCAGGGCGCGCGGATTCAGGACAAGCGTCGTTTCTGGGGACACTCCGCCCGGCCCGGCAAACCGAGAGGACTGCTCCATCGTCTTGATCTCAAGAGCATCGACCACTTAACAAGGATTAACATATACACATAAAGCCTGTGAATATGATTAACTATCCAGTCTTGACGCGGGACCATCCCGTCCCGTTCCATCCGGGGTGGCCTTCGATGGACATGCCCCACACCGACCATGAACGGGATGAACCGGGGGACTCCCTCTCATCGGTGACGAGCGGCGGGCGATAGAGGCTCGACCAGAGGTCGACCCCGGCCATCGACTTCCCACGTTGGCGCCGCTGGGATCACCGCCTGAGGCTCAGACACGGCTCCACTCACCGCAGCCGCTCGTCTCGAAGGCCATGTCCGAACCGCTGATGGTCACGATCTGACGGCCGTCGCCGAAGTTGTTGGCGATGATCGATTCCAACGAACCATCGGTGCCGGACAGCCTCGCCCAATAACAGTTCGAGGTGTCCTCGGAGCGGTAGGTCCCTGGTGAGACCTCGTCGTTGACGAGGAAGGGTCCCGGTGCCGGGGAAGTTGCTCTCCTCCACTTGGGTCTCCATGTCGGTAACCTCGTCCTCCCGGCCGTCCAGGCCCTCTTCTCGCTGGTCGAGTTCCTCGGAGCGTTCGTCCAACCCCTCTTCGCGGTCATCGAGCTCACCCTCCCGGTCGTCCAGCCCCTTCTCGTGTTCGTCCAGCTCCCGGAACGGACGTTCGAGCTGTTCCACCTCTTCGCGCAGACCACTGTTGGTGTCCTGGTGGTCCACTTCCTTCTCCAGGGCCTGCTCCAGGTCGAACCCGGTCGATTCGTGCTGTTCGAACAGCTCCAGGTAGACCGACGTGCGCTCCGGCGCGCGCGACGACCACCCCAGAAGGGCCCCGCCGATTGCGCCGACCACGATCAACGCCAAGGGCAGCGGCGGCCTTCTGCGACCACTCCCCCGCACCTCGTCAGGTCCAGCATCCTCCGCGCGCGCCGAAACATCGGACATGGCAGCACCGCTTTCCCGGTGCCGTCCGCACCGAACTCCGAACCAGAAGATCAGAGGGTGAACCGGAGCCCACAACACCTCCGTGCACCCCTTTGAACGGGGTACACACTCCATCCGATGCCAACGCACTGCACTGAAAACCACGTCAGCGTACTTACGGAAGAAGAACGGATACGCACACCGCTCTGCCGCGACGGACGAGAGGTCCACATGGGAACGGGCCCCCTCGCGAATACGACGAGGGGGCCCGGATTCGACCTCGGGCGGTCATGGGGAAGACCCTGGGAACAGGGCCGTCGGGCGACGGCCGGATGCGCCCGTGCTCGTGACCGCCGAACCCTTACGGTTCAAGGTCGATGCCATAGGCCTGCAACAGACGCGTGGGGACGTCCTCGCCCCCGATGTCCTTGGCCAACGGCAACAGCGAACGCTGAACGAGGGTCGGGTGGCGAGTCGGGTCCGGGCACAGGAAAAGCGACATCAGGCGGGTGACCAGCAGGAGATCGGCGAAGTCACCGAGCAACGCGGTGCACACGCACTTCCACACGAGCCCCATCGCGTGATCGGCGAGAGCGTCTTGGGTCGGGCCCCAGCCGGCCGGGCTCTGGCCTTCGCGAAGGAACTCCCTCGCGGCTTCGGGGACCCTGTCGGAAGTGTCCTGGACGGTTTCGCCGGCCCCGGCGAGGTCGGCCAGAAGCGTGCACCAGAAGTGCCCCGGAGTGCTGCGGTCCACCTGTTCGGCGGTGAGAGGTCCGGGGGCACCGCGCACACGTTCGCGCAGCGCCGTTCGCACGTCTGCGTGCAGTCCCAGCCCCAGGTTCCGGCTCGGGTCGATGTGGTCCCGGTTGCGGGCCAGCCAGGTGATGGCGTCGGCTTCAACGCCTTGGGACGCGGCCTTTTTCAGGGTGCCCGGTGGATCCAGCAGGTTGTTCTTTCGGCGTTTACCGGTTCCGAGTTTGGTGAGCCAGAGGAGTTCGGCGTCCCGGCGCAGCTTCGTGAGTTCGGGTTCTGTCGCCTTTTCGGCGAACTCGATCCGGGTGGGCCAGCCGTGCAGGCTGCCTCCGCAGCCGGTGCAGACACAGCCGGGGTTCTTGGCTCGCTCGCATGCGGGATTATGCGCCACAGGGCCTCCGAGGGGTGAACGGCCCGAAGAATGAGAAGTGGTGGGCCCTCTCCACTGTCGCCCGAGCTAGTGGAACGCGGTATCACCCCGTTGGTGACTCCATACCGACGCCGGTGCCAGACGAGTGTGACTTGTCGGTCAGAGAATCGGCGTGGTCGCTCAGATTCGCCAGAACGAACTCGACCAAGCGGAGCGGCAGCAGCCGAATCCGAGAGAGTGCCTGGCGCGTGGCGGGAAGGCGGGACCACCTCGTAGGTACCTCGCCCGGGTTCGGAGAACCGCTCCGGGACGACCTTCTCCCAAACGGTCCAGGAGGTGTAGGAAGCTGGTGCGCAGTAGGGGGACACAGTGCGGTTCTGCGCCAGCGTGCGCGACCATACCTCCTCCATTACTCGGGGAAACGCCCGTTCGGCGTCCCGGCTGGGGCACGGTCCTACTTCCCTGGCAAAGGGTGATCCGGATGCACACGGCATGTGTGTGACACCGTTGTCCGTCCGGGTATCCGAACCCGGTCAGTCCCACCAGAAGTTCCAGAGGGGACGTTCGATCAGGGTCTCGGCGTAGTCGCGCAGTCGGTGCGGAGGATTCTGCACGATGCTGTCCGGGCAGAACGCGAAGTGTTCGGCCGCCACCCGCAGAGCCTGATCGATGTCGGTGGGTGGGGCGGCCACGCTCAGGGTCAGGGTGTCGAACCCCAAGCCCAGGACACTCACACCGAAGCGATGCTCCCAGTCGGCCACCACGCAGGCGAACACGGCCGTGTCATTGTCGTAGTTGAGCGGCCCCGTCCATCCGGACGCGGTCATCGCCTCGGCCCCCGATCCGGCCCGGACCAGGCCCAGCCGGTAGCCGGGCCTGTACTCCACGAGGAGTTCGGCGTACTCGCACGCCCTCTCCTCCGCGACTCCTCGCCGAACGCCCTGGGCGGGCGCGCGACCCGGCCAGAGTCCGAAGGGCGCGGTCTCCAGTGGCTCTGGAGGAGCCACACCGTCCTTGACGTGAGCGTGGTCGTTCCACCACCTGGTGAGCAGTTCCTCCGGATCATGCTCGGTGAGACGGGAGAACCATGACACGGACGACTCCTGGGACTCCCAGGATCGGTCGGGTTCGTGGTGACGCCCTTCCAGCAACAGGGGCCACAGACCGGAACGGGGGTGTTCGGCGAGCAT
>NZ_DYZD01000169.1 GCF_020741345.1 Nocardiopsis listeri | reverse complement strand
GTGCAGCCGGTGCCGTGGGTGTTGTGGGTCGCCACGCGCCTGGCGCTCAGCTCGATCGGGGCGGACTCCCCGTCGACCAGCAGGTCGACGCTGTCGGTCCCCGGCAGGTGCCCGCCCTTGAGCAGGACCCGACGCGGCCCCAGCTTCAGGAGTCTTTCGGCCTGGGATCGCATCGTGGCCAGGTCCGTGGCCTCTTCCTCGTCGAGCAGGTCGGCGGCCTCCGGCAGATTCGGGGTGAGGAGGTCGGCGCGTGGCAGCAGTTCGCTGCGCAGCGCCTCCATCGCGGACCGCTCCAACAACCGGTCACCGCTCTTGGCGACCATCACCGGGTCCACCACCACGTCCGACAACCCGTGCCGGTCGATCGCGGCGGCCACGGCCTCGGTGACCTCGGCGGTGCCCAGCATCCCCACCTTGACCGCGTGCACGGTCGCGTCCTCGAACAGCGTGTCCATCTGGTCGACGACGAACGAGGCGGGGACACCGTGAACCCCGGTGACCCCGCGCGTGGACTGGGCGGTCAAGGCCGTCACCACGCTCATCCCGAAGACCCCGTGGGCGGAGAACGACTTCAGATCCGCTTGGATGCCGGCGCCCCCACTGGGGTCGCTTCCGGCGATGGACACGACGTTGTACACGCTCATGGCGTTCCTTCGCTAGTACGAACTAGGGCAGGTTCGACGGGTGTGCTCTCAGCCGGTTCGTTTCGCCGGCACCCCGCGCCGCCGGGGCCGAAGCGCCGTGAAGCGCTCGCTCGACCCCGACCCGGTATGTGGTTGTGAGTACGACTCTAAGGTCAGACGGAGACGCTCTCGTGACCGGCCTCGTGCTCGCGCCGGGCTCGGGCGCGGTGCTCCCACACGATCGAAGCGACCACGATCACGAAACCGAGCGCGGTGAAGGCCAAAGTCACGGGCACGTCGGTCATCGGCAGGATGTCGCGCTCCTCGGTCTGCCACGGCCACAGAGCGCGCAGCGAACCCGCCATGAGGCCGGTGAGCACGACCAGGGTGACGTGGTGGTGGTTCTCCAGCAGGAACTGCAGGACCTTCACGAAGAGGGCGAGACCGGTGATCATGCCGAGCACGAAGATCGTGATGTAGGGGATGTCGGCCGAACGGAGGGCGGCCATGGTGGGCTCGTACAGACCCAGGGTCAGCAGGATGAAGGAGCCGGACAGACCTGGAAGGACCAGAGCGCAGATCGCGACCGCGGCGGCGATGAACACCACCACCGGGTGGGTGGGCAGGTTGGCACCCGGCAACCCGGTGAGGAAGAAGGAGAGAGAGGCGAAGACCAGGGCCAGGAGGTAGTGCCAGGCCTTCCAGGTCTTGCCCGCGCCGGTGTAGGGGATCCACAGGCAGGCCAGCACCAGCCCGAAGAACAGGGCGTAGGCGTACTGGGTGTAGCTCTCCACCAGGGGTGCCAAGAAGACTGCGGCGAGGATGAGTGCGAAGGCCATACCGATCAGGGCGGGGATCAGGACACCCCAGTCCACCTGGCGGAACTGCTCCTGGGCGCGGTCCTTGCCACGACCTCGGGGCACGTCGGTGACGTAGCGCTTGATCCCGCTGACCACGTGGCCCGCGCCACCGATCAGCTTGTCGTAGAGACCGACCATCAGAGCGACGGTGCCGCCGCTGATGCCGGGCAGTGCCTCGGAGGTGCCCACGGCCCCGCCGCGCACCGTGTTGAAGATGTAGGAGCCTACTGAGTTGGCCATGAATGCTCGGGCGCTTCTTCCGGGGAACCGGGAAGGGGGCGCCGTCCTCCGTCCTGATGGTGCCGCCGGTCCCGTATCCACGGTGGACCGGCCGGTCAAAGGGGTGCTTGGGTCGGCGCGGACCTCGATGAATCCGCCGATGGTACGATCCCGGGCCGCGCGCCGAGGTTCGTCACTCCGGCCACACGATGGGGGAGGGGGACCGAGGGTCCCGGGCCGGGTGTGGCCATTCTAGCGTCGCCGGCGAGGGTGGAAGGCGCTCCGGAACCGTCCTGGAGATGTCGAAGGGGCGCCGAAACCCTGTTTCGGCTGATAGGTCGCATGCCGACTCTGAGACCGAAATGAGGGGCGCCACAGAGAAGGGCCGCCAGACCCCTCGGAGTGCCCTGCGGGTCACCGCGACTGGGGGCTGGGAGCACCTTCACCGGCCACCGAAGCGGCCCAACGATAGTCCTGTTTGCCCACGGCGGTCCGCCGGACCCGGTCCACGAAGTGCACCGTCCGCGGCACCTTGAACCCGGCCAGCCGAACCCGGCAGTGGGCGCGCAGCGCCTTCTCGTCAGGGCTGCTGCCGGGGGCCAACGAGACCAGGGCCGTGACCCGCTGGCCGAGGTTCTCGTCCGGAGCGGGCACCACGATCACGTCGTCCACCGAAGGGTGGGCCTTGAGCACGGCCTCCACCTCCTCGGGATACACCTTCTCCCCGGCGGTGTTGATGACCACGCTGCCCCGGCCCAGCAGGACGATCGAACCGTCCGCGGCCCGGGTCCCGTAGTCGCCGGACAACGCCCAGCGCCGTCCCTCGGCGTCGGTGGGGAAGGTGCGGGCGGTGGCGATGGGGTCGTTGTAGTAGCCCAAGGGGATCCGGCCGGTGCGCGCGATCCGTCCGACCTGCGGCGACCCCGGCCTCAACGGACGCAACGCGTCGTCGAGCACCGAGATGCTGCCGCCCATGGTGAAGCTGCGACGGTCGGTGGCGTCGGCGACCGTGGCCGCCTCGTCGGGGGCGGTCGCCGAACCGCACACACCCGTCTCCGAACCCCCGTAGGAGTCGGCCAGGGCCACGTCCTCGCGCCAGGCCGTCCACAGGTTGCGCACCGCAGGGGTCAACGGTGTGCCACCCGAACGCACCGAGGTCAGGTCGGGGCACAACCCGGGTTCGGTGAGCAGGTGCCGCGCCAGCGGACGCGCCATCGCGTCGCCCACCAGCTGGAGCGCGTGCACGCCCTCGCGGTGCGCCAGTTCCAGCACACGGTCGGGCCTGAAGCTGCGGTCGGTCGAGAGCACCACGCGCTTGCCGCACAGCAGCATGCTCAACGCGTGCCACTGCCCGGCGGCGTGCATGAGCGGGCCCAGGACCAGCATGCGCTGCGGGAAGCAACGAACGGCGCGTTCGGCCACTTCCCCGGGGGTACGGGCGCGCGGGGTGCCCGGGGAACGACGCTCCACCGCGGCGCGAAAGACGTCGGCCTGGCGCCACAGCACGCCCTTGGGGTAACCCGTGGTGCCGCCGGTGTAGAGCAGGTAGTGGTCGTCGCCACCGGTGGTGGGAAGCGCTCCCTCGGGGGCCCCGGCGTCCTCGCCCCACGCGGCCAGGGCGGACTCATAGTCCGTCCCTTCGGCGGTCCGCTCGGTGCCGTCGGCCAACAGCAGCACGTGACGCAGTCGGGGCAGGTCCGGAAGGACGGCCGTGACCCTCGCGGCCAGGGAGTCCTCCGCGATCAGCGCCACCGCGTGCGCGTCGGAGAGCACGTGCCGCAGCTCGCCGGCCACGTACCGGTAGTTGACGTTGACCGGCACCGCTCCGGCGCGCAGCACACCGAGGAACGACTCCATCCACTCGGCCCGGTTGAACGACAGGATCGCCACGTTCTCACCAGGGCGCACACCCGTGGCGACCAGGTGCCGGGCCAACCGGGTGGCCCGGTCGTTCAAGGCGCGATAGGTGAGCCGACGCGGACCCGCGACGAGGGCGATCCGCTCAGGTACGGCCCCGGCCACCGCCGCCATCAGCGAAGGGAGGGAGAAAGGGGTATCCGAAGACGCGTGTGGCACGGCTGATCCTCCCTGGCGTTCGTGTGACGGCCGTCCCCGGCGAAGGCGCTCGCGGCGGCTGTGACTGTAGGGCGACCGTACCCGCCAGAAACCGGGCTGATCGTGGTGAGGGCTGTGTACCGCGTCACCTGCGCAACCATGCCCGTGACCCCCTCGTGATCGGCGTTCGGAAGAGCCCCGCTCAGGTGGTGTGCCGGCGTGGATCACGCGTGGGTTTCGGGCGTCGGTCGCGCGCGGTGATGTCGGCCACCTCTTGTGTGCTCACCGGATGATCTGCTCAACTCTTGGAGATCCCGCCGCGAGGGCTCTACCCGGCCCCACGGTGGGTATCTACTGTCTGACATCGGTCAATGGTGATCGGAGCGGCTAGATGACCACCCAGAACCTGGGACAGCAGGACTCCGCCGGAAACCCCGACGGACACGCACTCTCCAGCTCGGACCACATCGAACTCGCGCAGGCCAGATCGGCGCACAACTACTCACCCCTTCCCGTCGTGATCTCCGAAGGCCGTGGCGCCTGGGTGACGGACGTCGAGGGGAAGCGGTACCTCGATTGTCTGGCCGGGTACTCGGCCATGAACTTCGGCCACCACAACCCCGACCTCCTGGCCGCCGCGCACGCCCAGCTCGACCGGGTGACGCTGACCAGTCGGGCCTTCTACAACGACCGGTTCGGACCGTGGGTGAGCTCCCTGGCCGACATGGTCGGCAAGCAGAAGGTCCTGCCGATGAACACCGGCGCAGAGGCGGTGGAGACCGGTATCAAGGTGGCCCGCAAATGGGGCTACGAGGTCAAGGGCGTTCCCGAGAACCAGGCGACCATCGTCGTGGCGGGCGCCAACTTCCACGGACGCACCACCACCATCATCTCCTTCTCCTCGGACCCGGAGGCGAAGACGGGTTTCGGCCCCTACACGCCGGGCTTCCGCTCCGTGCCCTACGGGGACGCCAAAGCCATCGAGGACGCCGTCGACGACACCACGGTCGCGGTGCTCATCGAACCGGTGCAGGGCGAGGCGGGCGTGATCGTGCCGCCCGCCGACTACCTGCCCCGGGTCCGCGAGATCTGCGACGACAACCGCGTGCTGTTCATCGCCGACGAGGTACAGGCGGGACTGGGCCGCACCGGCACCATCCGGGCGTGTGAGCACACCGGGGTGGTTCCGGACGCCTACCTGTTCGGCAAGGCGCTGGGCGGTGGCATCCTGCCGGTTTCGGCCATGGTCGCCGACGAGGACGTACTGGGTGTCATCCAGCCCGGTCAGCACGGGAGCACCTTCGGTGGCAACCCGCTCGCCGGTGCCGTCGGGGAGACGGTCGTGCGCATGCTGAGCCAGGGCCCCTACCTGGAGAACGCCCGAAAGCTGGGCGAGGTGCTCAAGCGCAGGTTGGAGGAGTTCGTCGGGAACGGAGTGGTCTCGGCGCGCAGCATCGGCCTGTGGGCCGGTGTGGACGTCGACCCGGAACTGGCCTCCGGCAAGGAACTGTGCAAGCGGCTCGCCGAGCACGGGGTCCTGGTCAAGGACACCCACGGTTCGACCGTGCGGATGTCACCGCCCCTGGTGATCACCGAAGAGGACCTCAACTGGGGTATGGACCGCTTCGCCGAGGTCATCGCCGAACTCAAGGCCGAGAAGAAGTAGCGACGGGGGAGCGGGGGCCGTTCGCGGCCCCCGCTCCATCGGTCGTCGGTCGTTGGGGCGCCGATCGAAAGCCGGTTCAGGAGTCGGGGTCGGAGCCCGCCTCGGCGGCCTCCTCGTCCCCTTCGCCGTCGGCGGGTTCGTCCTCCGGCTCACCGTTCACCGGGTCCAGCGGACCGCCGAGTTCGCGGGACAGCTTCTCCGGGGACACGCTCTCCAGCCGGTCGCGGGACTGGTAGAGCACCCGT
>NZ_DYZD01000168.1 GCF_020741345.1 Nocardiopsis listeri | reverse complement strand
GGAGTACCTGTTCACGAACTTTAGTGGAGGATGGCTTCGCCGGACCAACTTCCAGTACCGGTTCTGGCGTCCCGCATGGGATGGGGACCCGAACGAGCAGGCATGGATGCGGCAGTCACTTGTTGAGGGGATCACGTTCCATGAAGCCGGTCGACACACTCACCGCACGTGGTTGGCTGAAGACGGGATCCCGGAGGTGGCGCGGGCCGCTCGATTGGGGCACAAGCTCCCGGGGATGGCCCAGGTCTATGAACACGTGACCCCCGTGATGCTGAAACAAGTACTCAGAGTGCTCGAAGCCCGGTGGGCGGGGAGCGTCAGCTCCCTGACCGAGGTGGAACGCGATCACCTCTTCGTGATGGCGCCCATACTCGAAGAGCAGTACCGTAAAGACATCAATGATGGGGTCCCTTCGGGGGCTACTGGGGGCTGATCTCCCAAATATCTCCCATCCGTGAGGTCGGCCCTCCAGCAAAAAAATCAGAGCAACCTTCTGACCTGTGATGATGTCGGTGTGTCGGGTTTGCGTGTGCTTTGTGGTGTTTATGGCTGTCTGAGTGGGTTCAGTTCGCCGGGGCGGGTTCGGCCCGGCGCGCTCGACCGAAGCCGCCCAGGACGTTGAAGAACACGTTGAGCACCAGCGCAGAGGCGGTGGCGGTGACGATCCCCGAGTGCAGGAGCATCGTCGCCCACTCCGGGAAACCGGAGAAGAAGTCGGGCGCGGCGATCGACAGGACGCCGAACCCGAGTGAGACCGCCACGATGACCAGGTTCTGATTGTCCTCGTAGTCGACCTTGCCGAGGGTCTGGATGCCCGCCGCCGCCACCGAGCCGAACAGCACCAGACCGGCGCCGCCCAGGACGGGGGAGGGGATCATCGCCACGACCCGCCCCAGGACCGGGAACAGACCCATCGCCACGAGCAGCACCGCACCGGTGGCGACCACGTAGCGGCTCTTGACCTTGTTCAGTGCGATCAGTCCGATGTTCTGGCTGAACGTGCTGCCGGGGAAGGAGTTGAGCAGCGGGCCCACGACCGCGGTGAGGGCGTCGGCGCGCAGGCCGTCCGCCAGGCGACGGCCGTCGACCTTGGAGCCCACGACCGTGCTGACGGCGAGGATGTCCGCCATGCCCTCGGACAGGATGACGACCATCATGATGCACATCGTGATGATCGCCGCGACCTGGAACTCCGGCCGCCCGAAGTGGAAGGGCATGGGCAGCGAGAAGACCGCGCCCTCGCCCACCGCGGCGAAGTCGACCGCGCCCAGGGCGGCGGCCAGCAGGGTGCCCAGAACCAGGCCCAGCAGGATGGAGGCCCGGCCCCACACCCCGCGCAGCACCTTGGACAGCACCAGGATGATCAGCAGGGTCGCCCCGCCCAACAGCAGGCCCGTGTCGGTGGGGACGTTGTCCTCGGCGTTGTCGGTGATCCAGCCGACCGCCACCGGGATGAGGGACAGGCCGACCACCGTGATCACGCTGCCGGTGACCACGGGCGGGAAGAAGCGGATGAGGCCGGCCATCACCGGCGCTATGAGGACGCCGAACAGCCCGGCGACGATGGAGGCGCCGAAGACCGCGGGCAGCCCGCTGGTCTCGCCGATCGCGGTCATCGCGGTGACCGGGATGAACGAGGCCCCGATGACCAAGGGCATGCGCATGCCGAAACGCCACACGCCCAGTGTCTGGATGAGTGTCATCAGGCCGCTGACCAGCAGGGCCGCGCTGATGATGAGGCCGCTCTCCACCGGATCCAGGCCCACCGCCGCGGCCATGATCAGCGGCGGGGTGATGACCCCGGCGTACAGGGCCAGGATGTGCTGGACGCCGTAGGTGATCATCAGCCGCAGCGGTGGACGTTCGTCCTCGGGACGCTCACTGACGGCGGGGTCGGACTTCATGGTGGTGGGGCCTTCCGGAGTGGTGCGGTCTCGCCATGAATCATCGGATGATCCGAACGAGTGCGCAAATTAGGGGTGATCACTTGGAGAATCGCACCAAAGCGAGCGGAAGCGAACGAATGACCCCGGGTGATCGCCGGTGGTCGCACCGGATCACCGGCCGGTGCTTCGCATCGCCGCCCCCACCGGCCCTCCCGCGTCGTTCCGGACACGCGAGCGAGGCCGCGGACCGACCGCCGCGACCTCGTTCATCCCGGAGTCGACGTGACGAAGAACGCGCTCACGCCCCGGCCCGACTACCGGGCGCGCTCCACCCGGCCCTCGTCCCACACCGGCTCCGCGGCCTCGTAGACCCGCCCGTCCGCGCCGAACACCACGAACCGGTCGAAGCCGCGGGCGAACCAACGGTCGTGCGTGACCGACAGGATCGTGCCCTGATAGAGCTCCAACGCCGACTCCAGCGCCTCGGCCGAGACCACGTCCAGGTTGTCGGTGGGCTCGTCCAACAGCAGCATCGTGGTCCCCGACAACTCCAACAGCAGCACCTGGAAACGTGCCTGCTGGCCGCCGGAGAGCGTGTCGAAGGTCTGGTCGGCGCTGAGCGCCAACTCGTACCGGTCCAACGCCCGCCCGGCCTCCTCGCGCGGCACCCCGCTCCGGGTGCCCTCGCCGTTGTGCAGGATCTCCAGCAGTGTGCGCCCGGCGAACTCGGGGTGCTCGTGGGTCTGCGCGAACCATCCCGGTCGTACCCGGGCGCCCAGTCGGGCCCGCCCCGAGTGGGCCACCGATTCGATGCGTTCGCGTTCCTCCTCGGGCACCAGCGACGACTCCGGGTCGTCGCCTCCGCCGGCCAGCAGCCGCAGGAAGTGCGACTTGCCCGACCCGTTGGAGCCCAGCACCGCCACCCGGTCCCCGTACCAGACCTCCAGGTCGAAGGGGCGCATCAGCCCCGTCAGCTCCAGGCCCTCGCACACCAGTGCCCGCTTGCCGGTGCGGCCGCCGCGCAACCGCATCCGCAGGTTCTGCTCCCGAGGCTGCTGCTGGGGCGGGCCCGCCTCCTCGAACCGGCGCAGCCTGGTCTGCGCCGACTGGTACCGGGAGGCCATGTCCGAGTTGTAGGCGGCCTTTTGCTTGTACATCGACACCAGGGCCTTGAGCTTGCCGTGCTCCTCGTCCCAGCGACGGCGCAGTTCCTCCAGCCGGGCGAAGCGCTCCCGCCTTGCCTCGTGGTAGGTCTCGAACGACCCGCCGTGCACCCACACGCTGTTGCCCGCGGCGCCCAGCTCGACCGTGACGATCCGGTCCGGGACCCGACTGAGGAGTTCACGGTCGTGCGAGACGAACAGGACGGTCTTCGGTGAGGTGCGCAGGGCCTCCTCCAGCCAGCGCTTGCCGGGGACGTCCAGGTAGTTGTCCGGCTCGTCCAACAACAGCACCGGCGCCGGTCCACGCAGCAACGCCTCGATGACCAGACGTTTCTGTTCGCCTCCGGAGAGGGTGCGCACCTCACGCCAACGGCACTCGGTGTAGGGGACGCCCAGGGCCGCCACGCAACACTGGTCCCACACCACCTCGGCCTCGTACCCACCGGCGTCGCCGTAACGCGCGATCGCCTCGGCGTAGCGCATCTGGGTCTTCTCGTCCTCGGAGACCATCATGGCCTCCTCGGCCCGCTCCAGGTCCGCGTGGGCCCGTCGAACCGACGTGGGGGAGACCGACACCAGGAGTTCGTGGACCGTGGTGGCGTCCCGCACGTGTCCCACGAACTGCGGCATCACACCGAGCTCACCGTCCACCGTCACCGCGCCCGCCTGCGGTGCGACCTCACCGCGCACCAGCCGCAGCAGAGTGCTCTTGCCGGCCCCGTTCGCGCCGACCAGGGCTGTCTTGGAGCCCTCGCCGACCCGGAACGAGACCTCGTCCAGCAGCACCCTCCCGTCGGGCAGGGTGTGCGAGACCTGGTTGACGTCGACGTAACCCACGAACTCCCCTTCACCGTTACAACGCGCCCACCCGCGGCGCCACCGCAGGTTTCCACGCGACCACGGTCCGGCGCAAAGGGTTTTCCCTGGTGGTGGGGGAGACCGGGAACCTTAAGGCTTCCTTAGCCCACTCCTAAGATCCGATGAAACCCGATGTGCTCGGGCACCCCGCCGACCTAGCTTCTTCCCACCGGGAAGAACACGAGGAAGGTGGCGGGATGACGCTCACGCAGGGTGCGTTCGGACTCGAAACGATGCCGGAGATCCATCACCACCCGGAACCGGGGGAGCGTCCGGTCCCCATCGAGCGCATGTCCATGCTGTCGAACCGCTCGTCCGTCGCCCTGCTCGGGCCGGACGCGCGGCTGCTGTGGTTCTGTCACCCCGAGCCCGACTCAAACGCCCTGTTCTCCGAAGTCCTGGGCGGACCCGAAGCCGGGGTCTTCGCCATCGCCCCCGCGCACGGACGCATGACCCTGGGCCAGCGCTACGCGCCGAACACGATGACCGTGCGGACCCGCTGGTCGCGCCTGGAGGTCACCGACTACCTCGCCCACGACACCGAACCCGGTCGCACCGACCTGATCCGCGTGGTCGAAGGC
>NZ_DYZD01000167.1 GCF_020741345.1 Nocardiopsis listeri | reverse complement strand
TTGGTCCAGTAGTCGAGGGTCTCGGCGTGCTGGTCCTGGGTGACCGCGCCGGCCTGGTGGGCCACCCCGTCCACTCGGGTGGTGGGGGAGTGGCCGGCCTGCGTGACGGCCGACGTGGGTTCGGGAAGCTTGTCGATCATCGCCAAGCCCGCGAGGGCGACGGTGGCGGCGGCCAGCGGGGCGATGACCTTGTATTTGGTGGACGAGGTCATGGCCCGATCTTTGCACACTCGCGGTAACTTGATGGCTACTTTGGGTTTGTGTCTTTGGTTTTTCGGGAAGAAGGCCCGAACGTCCTCGGGTGAGGACGTCCGGGCCGACGGTGCGGAAACGGCCCTGCTCTAACGGGTGAAGGGGATGCTCACTCGGGTGGGCGCTTCCTCCGGAGAGGTGATCTCCACCCGGTCTCCGGTCCGGCTCTTCGCGGTGTAGCGGGCGTCGCGGCTGTCCACCACGACCGCCAGCCGGTGTCCGGCCGGAACGTCCCACACCACCGAGGTCAGCTCGGTCTCCACCGTCACGGGCTCACCCGGGGTGGCGTCGCGCAACGTGTAGGGCGCGTGGCTCAGCAGCGATCCGGTGCCCCGGTCGTTGATCGCGTACAGGTACACGAACACCGACTGGTCGACGGCGGTCGGGGTGACGGTGAACGTCACCTCGGGGGTGCCGGCCACGCGTGCGCCGTCGGGGTAGGTGGGGCCGGTCCACACGGCCGCCCGGTACCGGTCCACGGTGGGCAGCAGGACCCCGGTGGGGACGTCGAAGAACTGCTGGAGCGCGCCGGAGAGCATCACGGTTCCGCTCTCGGCGGTGGTGCCGATCCCGGTTCGGAAGTCGTAGTCCCAGCCGGTCTGCGGTTCCGCCTCCATCGCCCCGGTGCTCTGCCGGCGCAGCCGGTCCTTGCCGGGCTCGCCGAGGTGGTACTCGTCGGTGTCGGTGGTCACCGACGGCCAGTCGGTGTGCGAGGACCACTCGTTTCCGTTGTTGGGCTTGACGAGCACGGGCTGCTCGGTGTCGATGCCGTTGTCCTCGCCCTTGAGGTGGTGGTCGAACCAGCGGCCCAGGTCCTCCCAGACCTCGTTGGGCAGGCCGAACGCGCCGAACGCCTCGGGGGTGGCGTGGTCGCCGGGGGTGAGCATCAGGCGCTTGGGGCCGGAGAGTTCCTCGTAGAAGTCGGCCATGTGTCCGACGGGGAACATGCCGTCGTTCCAACCGTGCGCGATCATCACGGCGGTTCCGTTGGCGTTGAGTCGATCCACCTTGGTGCCCGCGGAACGGTCCGGGGCCATCTCCAGGATGGGCTCGACGTTGCCGCCGCGGTACTCGCGCTCGACCTCCTGGAGCAGTTCACCGGGCCGTCCGACCAGGTTGCCTGCGAGGAGCAGCAGTTCGGCGGACTGCACGTCGATGGTCTCGTTGGGGTAGAGGGAGGCCTCCAGGTCGGCCCAGCCGCTCATGGAGCCGACGGCCTTGACCCTGTCGTCCTCGGCGGCGGTCAACAGGCTGATGCCCGCTCCGTAGGAGATGCCGGCCATGCCGATGCGGTCGGCGTCGGAGTCGGTGTTGGCCAGGGCCCAGTCGATGACGGCGCCGGCGTCGGCCCGGTCCTCGGGGCCGGCGACCTCGATGCCGCCACCGGAGTCCCAGAAGCCGCGCGAGCTGTAGGTGACGACCTGGTAGCCGGACTCCTCGGCCAGCCTCTTGGCGGCGCCCACGTAGAGGAGGTGCGGGGTGCCCCAGGCGGACGGCATGACCAGCAGCGGGTGCGGGCCCTCCACGCCGGTGGGGGTGATGACCTTGGCCTTCAGTTCGGTGCCGTCGTGGCCGACGATGGTCTCGTAGCCGATCGTGGAGCCGACGCTCTGCGCGGACGCGGGGGCGGGGGAGAGGAGTGCGGCGGCCAGGACGGACGCCACGAGGACGGACAGGATCCGAGGGAGTGCGCCGCTCAGGGCGCCTCTGGAGATGGGGGTCATTCGAAACCTCGATGGGGGAGGGGCGGGGAGGCTCCGATGGGTCGCGCCGGCGCCATCGGGGGAGGGTCGGGGCGCGGGTTCGCTCGTGCCCGACCGTGCTCGGCGTCACTTTCTACTGTGGCGTAACTTACTCACCGGTTAAGTTAGGCGAACGGCGTTGCCGTGTAAAGCCCCGGGCGACTTCCCGCCGCTTCCGCGTTGTCCACAGGCCCCGAACGCCGATCCGCGGATTGGGCGACAATGGAAGGGTGCGAGAAGAACAGCAGCGAACAGTAGTGATCCTCGGGTCAACCGGTTCCATCGGAACCCAGGCCATCGACATCGTCCAGCGCAACCCGGAGCGCTTTCGCGTGGTGGGTCTGGCCGCCGGTGGCGGGCGGGTGGACCTGCTCGCCAAGCAGGTCGTGCAGCTCGGTGTCGAACGAGTGGCCGTGGCCGATGAGTCCCGGGCCGTGGAGCTCACCCGCCTGTTGAGCGAACAGGGCTCCTCCGCCGAGGTGCTGACCGGCGGTGATGGAGTGGCCGCGCTGGCGGGGCACCCCTGCAACGTCGTCCTCAACGGCATCACCGGTGCCCTGGGCCTGGAGTCCACGCTCGCCGCCCTGCGCGCCGGTGGCACCCTCGCCCTGGCCAACAAGGAATCCCTCATCATCGGTGGTCCGCTGGTGCGAGATCTGGCCGCTCCCGGCCAGATCGTCCCGGTCGACTCCGAGCACTACGCCATCGCCCAGTGCTTCCCGTACCGACCACAGGGCGAGCTCACCAGCCCCGCCCAGGGGCTGGTCCGCGCCGAGCTCTCCGAAGTGCGGCGCCTGGTCGTCACGGCCAGTGGTGGGCCCTTCCGCGGTCGCCGGGCCGAGGAGCTGGCGAGCGTCACGCCGGAACAGGCGTTGAACCACCCCACCTGGAGCATGGGCCCGGTCATCACCGTCAACTCCGCCACCCTGGTCAACAAGGGGCTGGAGGTGATCGAGGCCAACCTGCTGTTCGACGTTCCCTTCGACCGCATCGACGTGGTCGTCCACCCGCAGTCGATCGTGCACTCGATGGTCGAGTACGTGGACGGCACGACCCTGGCCAAGGCCAGCCCGCCCAGCATGATGATCCCCATCGCCTACGGCATGAGCGCCCCGGAACGCGTTCCGGACGCGGCCCCCGGCATGGATTGGACCAAGGCTCAGAGCTGGACCTTCGAGCCGCTCGACCACGACGCCTTCCCCGCGGTGCGCATCGCGGCCGAAGTCGGTGCCGCCGGCGGCACCGCCCCGGCGGTGTACAACGCGGCCAACGAGGAGGCGGTCGACGCGTTCCTGCGCGAAAACCTCGCGTTCCCGGCGATCATGGACACCGTGTCCCGGGTAGTCTCGGAACACCAGCGGACGGATCGGCCGGGTTCCACGCCCCTGACCCTGGACGACGTCTACGCCGCAGACACCTGGGCCCGAACCCGCGCTCGCGAACTGCTCGCCCGCGGTTGAGGACCGACCTGGCTTGAGGAGAGATACATGGTCGTGTTGTTGACCGTGGTCGGCATCATCCTGCTCGTCCTGGGACTGCTGTTCTCGATCGCCTGGCATGAGCTCGGCCACATGGCCACGGCCAAGATGTTCGGCATCAAGTGCACCGAGTTCATGGTCGGGTTCGGCAAGACCCTGTGGTCCACCCGCAGGGGCGAGACCGAGTACGGCGTCAAGGCGGTGCCGCTGGGCGGGTTCGTGCGGATGGTCGGGATGCTCCCGCCGGCCCGGCGCGCCGAGGACCAGGGCGCCCGCAGGATGTCGCGCTGGCGGGCCATGGCCGAGGACGCCCGCGAGGCCTCCTACGTGGAGCTTTCCCCCGAGGACGAGGACCGTCAGTTCTACCAGCGCTCCCCGTGGAAGCGGCTGATCGTCATGTTCGCCGGCCCGGGCATGAACCTGGTCCTGGGAACGGTGCTGCTCGGCGTGCTCTTCATGGGCGTCGGTGTGTACCAGGACACCAACGAGGTCGGTGTCGTCAACGAGTGCGTCGTCCCACAGAGCGCCTCCATCACCGAGTGCACCGACGACCTGCCGCCCACCCCCGCCCACGAGGCCGGGCTGCTGCCGGGCGACGTCGTGGTCTCCGTGGGCGGCACCGACACCCCCGACTGGGCTTCGGCCAGCCGTGAGATCCGAGAGTCCGACGGCCCCACCGAGTTCGGCATCGAACGCGACGGCGAAGAGCTCACCACCGAGGTGGACATCGTCCAGAGCGAGCTGCCCGCCCGCGACCAGGCCGGCGAGATCGTCTACGAGACCGACGAGGACGGCGACAACGTCTACGACGAGAGCGGCCGCCGGATCCCGGCCGTGGAGACCGTCGGTTTCCTGGGCATCCACTTCGCCAAGGAACGCGGCACGCTCACCGTGGCCGAGTCCGCCGGCGAGGTCGGCGAGATGTTGGTCGGTGTCGGCCATGCCATCGTGGCGTTGCCGAGCAAGGTCCCCGAGGTGTTCGGCGCGGCCTTCCTGGGCGAGCAGCGCACCGAGGACTCTCCCGTGGGCATCGTCGGCATCTCCCGCATCGGCGGCGAGATCATGTCGCAGGGCCTGCCCCTGGTGGACACCGCGGCGATGATGATCAGCATCCTGGCCGGCGTCAACTTCTTCCTGTTCGCCTTCAACATGGTGCCGATCCTGCCGCTGGACGGCGGGCACATGGCCGGGGCGATCTGGGAGTCCATCAAGAGGTGGACGGCGCGCCTGTTCAAGCGGCCCGACCCGGGGCCGGTGGACATCGCGCTGCTCACCCCGGTGGCCTACGTCGTGGTGGCGTGCTTCCTGGTGTTCAGCGTGATCCTGCTCGTGGCGGATCTGGTCAATCCGGTGCTGCTGTTCGGTTGACCGGTGTGAGTGCCACCACGGGAGGCCGAGCATCGGTTCCGGGGCGGGTAACCTTGGACGAGCGTTCCGGGAACGACGGTAACGGCCCTGGCCGACCGGGCGGAGCACCCGAACGCGGATCCGGGCGCCGCCGCGCCCTTCTCACGAACCGCGACATCAATTGCCGCCGTCCCTTTCCGGCGGCAGACGAGGTGAATCAAGCGTGACCGTCGATCTCGGTATCCCCGTCACCCCTCCGCGTCCCATGGCCACGCGCCGCAAGACGCGGCAGATCATGGTCGGGAACGTCCCCGTGGGCGGGGACGCTCCGGTGTCCGTGCAGTCGATGACGACCACCCGCACCTCCGACATCAACGCGACCCTGCAGCAGATCGCCGAGCTCACCGCCTCGGGCTGCCAGATCGTCCGTGTGGCCGTGCCCACCAACGACGACGCCGACGCGCTGTCGGTCATCGCCAAGAAGTCGCAGATCCCGGTGATCGCGGACATCCACTTCCAGCCCAAGTACGTGTTCGCGGCCATCGACGCGGGCTGCGCGGCGGTACGGGTCAACCCGGGCAACATCAAGAAGTTCGACGACAAGGTCGCCGAGATCGCCAAGGCCGCGGGCGACGCCGGCACCCCGATCCGTATCGGCGTCAACGCCGGTTCGCTCGACAAGCGCCTGCTGGCCAAGTACGGCAAGGCCACCCCCGAGGCCCTGGTGGAGTCGGCGCTGTGGGAGTGCTCCCTGTTCGAGGAGCACGGTTTCCGTGACATCAAGATCTCGGTCAAGCACCACGACCCCGTGGTGATGGTCAATGCCTACCGACTGCTGTCGGAGAAGTGCGATTACCCGCTGCACCTGGGAGTGACCGAGGCGGGCCCCGCCTTCCAA
>NZ_DYZD01000166.1 GCF_020741345.1 Nocardiopsis listeri | reverse complement strand
CAGCCGTAGAGGGAGACCTGCTCGGGCTCGACCTCCATGAGCGCCACGACGCTGCCCCCGTGTTCGCGACGTACCTCGATCATCCGGCGCAGCAGGTCGGCGGTCTCGATGAGGTCGTCGCCCAGCAGCACGGCGAAGGGGTTGTCGCCCACGTGCGCCTCCGCGCACAACACGGCGTGTCCGAGCCCGCGGGGCTCACCCTGACGGACGTAGTGGACCTGGGCGAGGTCGCTGGACTCACGGACCGAACGGAGCCGCTCCACGTCGCCCTTGGCCTCGAGGGCGAGCTCCAGCTCGTAGGCGCGGTCGAAGTGGTCCTCGATGGAACGTTTGCTGCGCCCGGTGATCATGAGGACGTCGTGGAGACCCGACTCCACCGCCTCCTCGACGACGTACTGGATCGCGGGTTTGTCCACGATCGGCAGCATCTCCTTGGGAGTGGCCTTGGTCGCGGGCAGAAAGCGGGTGCCCAGACCCGCCGCGGGGACGACCGCCTTGGTCACGGAGGGGCTCGAGGGACGCGTCTGGTCGTTGTCGGCGCTCATGGTCAGGCACTTTAGGGCAGAGCGAGCCGTTCCCGTGCTCGGCCCACGGACGTGGCGACGAGAAGTCCCCGTCCTTTCGGGAGAAGGCGGAGAAAACGCCACCCGGAGTTCACCCGGGTGGGCCTACGGGCGCCCCGGGCCGTGCGGGACGGCGATGCCACACTGGGGCGCATGGGTGATCCGAACGGCCACGAGCGGGCCGACAAGCGCGCGCTGCGCGAGCGCCTCCTCGCCGAACGTCGGACGCGAGGACCGAAGGAGCGCGACCGGGTGGGATCGAAGGTCCGCGACGCCCTGATGGACCTGCCCTGGCCGGCCATGGGCGGAACCGTGGCCTGCTACTACTCGGTCGGCGGTGAACCCGACACCCGCGGGCTCGTGCACGCGTTGTGGAAGCGCGGCGCGTACGTCCTACTACCGATCCTCCTTCCGGACCACACCCTGGACTGGGCGTCCTTCGACGGCCCCGACTCCCTCTCTCCGGCCGGGCACGGGCTGGTCGAACCCACCGGAGACCGCTACGGGCCCGAGGTACTGGGCCGCGCGGACGCGGTGATCTGCCCGGCCCTGGCGGTGGACCGTCACGGCGTGCGCATGGGGCGAGGGGCGGGCTGCTACGACCGCGCCCTGGCGCACAAGGGCCCGCACACCCCGGCGATCGCGGTGGTCCACGACGAGGAGTTCGTCACGAAGCTGCCCTCCGAACCCCACGATCGGCCCGTGGACGGGGTGGTCACCCCCAACGGCGGACTGCACGTGTTCGACCCCGCAGCCACGGTCTGGCCGGTCGGGGGCCGTGGCCGGAGCGGGTCCGGGCCGGGGTCGGCCGGGGGCTGAACGGGGATTAAGCGGTCACACCGGAGCGTTGTCCCCTGCGGTGCCCCTCCCCCTCGGTGACCCCTCCGGATGAGGGGCGGTCGCGGCCGTGGTCGGCGAACGCGTACTATTCAGCAGTCAACGGGTGAGAGTGCCAGCAAGGAGGACCCGGAACAGTGCCTACGTATCAGTATGCGTGCACCGAGTGCGACGCCCAGATGGAGGTCGTGCAGAGTTTCAGCGATGACTCGCTGACGGTCTGCCCCGAGTGCGAGGGACGCCTGCGCAAGGTGTACTCGGCCGTGGGGATCGTCTTCAAGGGCTCCGGTTTCTACCGTACCGACAGCAGCTCGAGCACCTCCAACAGCTCGGCCATGACCGGTTCGGGCTCCGCCGAGAGCAAGGACTCCAAGTCCTCCGGCTCCGGGGACTCCGCCAAGTCCGGTGACTCCACCGCCAAGAGCGCCTCCTCCGGCGGCGACTCCTCGAACGGCGGCAAGAGCGCCGGCAGCACCACCACCGCGAGCACCGGCAAGAGCTGAGTCGCCCCTTCCGTTGACCTGTCCGCGCCGCCGGGGCCCTCCGGCGGCGCTTTCGCGTGCGGGGCCGCCGCACGTCGGTGGCAGGGGCCGATCGAACGTTCCGTGACTCGGTGGACTATCGGGGGGATCCGGCCTGTGGATAACCGGTTCGGGCCCCTTCCGCCGTTCTAGCGTTGAAGGCATGACCACCACCCCCTACCGCCACCGACGTGGGCTCCTGCGCCTCCTGGACCGGTACCGGCGCGCCGTGGCCGCCCTCCTGGCCGCCTTCGCGGCGATCGGTGCCGTCATGGTCCTGCGGCCCCCTCCCGAACCCGCCACGGAGGTACTGGTCGCCGCCCACGACCTGGACGCCACCGGACCGGTGACCGAGGCCGACCTCGCCGGTCGGACCGTGCCGGACCGGTTGCTCCCCGAAGGCGCCCTCTCCCCCGAGGACCCACCCACCGGCCTCGTGCCGAACGCACCCGTGCGCGCGGGCGAGGTGCTGACCGACGCCCGCCTGGGCGACCCACCCGCGGCCCCCTACGGCACCGACATGGTGGCGGTACCGGTCCGGGTCTCCGACCCCGGAGCGGTGGCCCTTCTCACCGCCGGCAGCAGGGTCGACGTACTGGCCGCCCACTCCATGGACGAACTCGGCGGCCCACCCGCCCGTGCGGGACCCGCCATCGAGGTGGTCGGCGACCGTCCGGTGCTCGACGTACCGGCGGAGGACGCCGTCACCGGTGAGGGCGGTGCGCTGATCCTCATCGCCGCCACCGCGGAGGAGGCTCGCGCGCTGGCCGGACATGCGACCGTTTCGCGACTCTCCGTCATCATCCGCGGTTGACCCATGTCCGGAGCTGGTGAAAGCTATCCGAGGCGCCGGCCTGCGGCGCTTTTTCCGACCGACTCCGAACACGTAGGGCAGTACCCCATGGAAGGCTTCAAGAAGTTCCTGCTCCAGGGAAACCTGGTGCAGCTGGCCGTCGCGGTAGTCATCGGCTCCGTCTTCGCCAGTCTCATCACGACGTTCACCGAAGGGTTCATCACCCCGCTGCTCGGCATCTTCGGAGGTGTTCCCACCTTCGGTGACCTCTACTTCGAGATCAACGACAGCCGGTTCCTCTACGGCGCCTTCATCGACGCCCTCATCTCCTTCCTGATGACCGCGGCGATCCTGTACTTCCTCGTGGTGCTGCCGCTCAGCAAGCTCATGGAGAAGTTCATCAAGGCGGAGGAGGCCACCACCCGCGAGTGCCCGCACTGCTTCTCCGACATCGACAAGAAGGCCAGCAAGTGCGCCCACTGCACCAGTGAGGTCACCCCGGAGGCCACGACGACCCCGGAGACCACGGTCTGACCCACCGCGCATCCCCTACGCGTGTGCGGGCCGATCAGCCCTCGTACTCCCAGTGCCAGGGCTCGAACGGACTGGACTTGGCCCAGGCCGGGTGGATCCAGCCGAAGTCGCCTCCGTTCGCCTCCATCCAGTTCCATTTCTCGGAACGGAAGTTCTGGATACCGCAACCCAGGTCGATCGCCTGTCCCAGACCGTGGTTACTCGTGCCCGGGACCGCGGCGAAACCGGGTGCGACCTCGCCGTACACACGGTGTTGGTTGGGCAGGTCACGGTAGGAACTGGTGATGCAGATGTTCTCGCCGTACTCCTCGACGTGCTTCATGTTGAGTTCGAGGAAGGACTTGGCGGCGTCCGCTCTCAGGAAGTGCCCGTCGTACATCTCACAGAGGGACTCCTTCGGCAGCAGCCCGTTGGGGTAGCCGTCCGCCTTGGAACCCGCCGAGGCGTCGCACTCCGAGGCGGCCATGAAGGTGTCGGGGTCCAGACCGCGCGACTCCAGCTCGTCGGTGAGCGCGTTGGTGCTCTCCTCGGACTGGGCGCGCAGATCCTCCACCTGGGCGGCGAGTTCCGCCTGTTCCAACTGGGTGAAGGTCTGCAGTTCCTGTGCCTCGCCGGCCAACCCGACCTGTTCCTCGCGCAGGTCCGTGGCGTCCTGGATGAGCGCTTGGTTGTCCTCGGACAGCTTGGCGGCGTAGGACTGGGTCTGCAGGTCCTCGTCGAGGTCACCGGTGGCGAGGATGCCGAGTACGCCCGCCTCGGGCTGCTGGTACATGGTGCTGGCCAGTTGGGCGAGCGGTTCGCGCATCTCGCCGAGGTCGACCTCGATCTGCTGCAGGTCGTGCAGCGTTCCGACCAGGTCCTCCTGAGCCGCTTCCACGGCCTCCTGACGCTCGACGTACTCGTCGGTGGCGTCCTCCAGCTCCTGAGCCGCCTCTTCGGCGTTGTTCCTCAGGTCCTCGAGGTCGGCCTCTGCGGAGGCGGGTGCCAGTGCGGCTTGCGGCACCGGGACGACGAGCAGCGCGGTGACCAGAACGAGCGTCAGCGCCTGCGTCATCCGGACCCGCTGCGACGGGCTCAGGGCGGTCAGTGCCCCGCCACCCGACACGCGGAACCTGCGCCGCGCCGAATCAGAATTGAACGGCACGAATGATCCTCCGGCTGCTTTTCCTCGAACATCTACTCGTGGCCGCATGGCAACGTACTACATGTCCACATGCGGACACACTGGACAGTTCCATCCGGCGGCCACGGCCGCGGACAGCGAGCCGCTCCCCTGCGGGGCGTCCCACTCGACCCCCGGCGGAAGTCCTGGTCATCGGGTCACCGATGGAGTTCGCATCCATCAACCCACAGTGACCGTAACGCTCAAGTCGCCATAATCGCGACACGCGACATGAACAACATCACACCGTCACCAGGACAACCAATCGTAGGTCAGCGTACTCCGCCACGCACACAGCGTGCTCCCGCGGCGCCGCCGGAACATCAATCGGCATCCCATGCACGCCCATCCTGAGTTAGGCTTGACCCCGCGACGGGGCAACCTCCGTCAAAACCATGGCTCCGTAGCTCAGGGGATAGAGCACTGCTCTCCTAAAGCGGGTGCCGCAGGTTCGAATCCTGCCGGGGCCGCCGCACACGGCGTGGGCGCCGTCCTCCACCGAGGACGGCGCCCACGCTTTTTTGCTCCCCCATGGTTCCCCCTACAGACGATCAAGTCCCCACAAGTGTCGCGGACAGCACACTCGGTGGCGCTTCGCCCCGAAGCACGACCTTCCGGACGCTTCCGTTCCCCGAAGACCCCTTTCTCGGGAGGACCCTGGACGGAATTGACCGTCCACGTCGTGTCGGGGCGGGCCTACCGAGGCTCCGACCTCGATCATGGAGACCCGGCCGACCAGGCCGGACACGCGTGATCCAGGGCGAACGGGGGTGAGCCGGGTGGCGAGCGGTGACGACGAGACCGAACGCGACACCGAGCGGGAGAACGGTCGGTCGCGAGGGCGGCAGCGAGGCGGGTCGCCCTCGGCGATCGCGTCCGCCCTCAGCAGGGACCCCCACCCGGGGCCGCAGCACTGGGGTGGGCCACGGCCACGTCGCGCGGAGCCCGAGGTGTTCTTCCCCCGCAGGTTCCCCCGGTTCTCCCCGGAGGACTGACCCCGCAGAACACCGCCTAGCGCGGCCGCAGCACGTACCCCACGTAGCCGTACTCGTGTCCGTGCTCGCGGTACAACCGGTACTCCCGACGCAGGTCCTCGGCGGCGGCCGCGGCGTGCGGGTCGTCGGGGTCGGTCTGCTCGGCGCGACGGTCCAGCGGAGCGTAGTAGGTCTCCACCCAGTCGCTCGCAGGCAGCAGGTAGGTCGCCGTCACCGTGTACCCGGCGGCGGTGGCCTGGTCGACGTTCTCACCGGTGCTCCGCAACGGATAGGCGGCGTCCCAGTACGCCCGGGCCTCCGCCGAGGGTTCGTCGGTGATCCACCCGCACTCGGTCACCACCAGGACTCCCTCGGGGGAGAGCAACCGGCGCCAGGAGGCCAGGGCGGCGCCGAAACCGATGTTGTAGGCCGCCCCCTCGCTCCAGATCAGGTCGAAGGAGCCGTCCGGCAGGTCGTCCAGGTCCGCCATCGACCCATGACGCACGTCGACGCGGTCGGCCACCCCCTCGGTCTCGGCGGCGGCGCGCAACTGCTCCAGGAACGGTGTGTAGACGTCCACCGCCGTGACCCGTGCACCCTCGATCCGGGCGAGTACCAGGGTGGCCGCCCCGGTACCGCTGCCCAGGTCGAGGACGCGCGGCCGCTCCGGCAGCGGTGCCGCCAGGTCGAGCAGCAGTTCTGTGGTGGCCCTCGACCCCGGCCCCTGACGTTCCTGTCCCTCGTGCAGGGCCAGTGCCGCTTTGAGCGAGGGGTCGTCGAAATCGAATTCCATGGCGGAACTTCCCTGTGCCGGTCTCAGATGAACACGGCGAACCTAACAGCCGGCCTCGGGACGCCGACGGTCACCACGCCCCCGCGCCCTCAGAGGAAGCCGCGCCAGGGGGCCAGGACGATCTCGCTGAACTTGGCCATGAAGGGGCGGCCACGCCACTCCTCCTCGGTCAGTTCGCGGGCGTTGGCGAGGTCGACGTCGAAGACCCGTTCCAGGTGCTCGGCCACACCCTCGTCGAAGATCTCCATGTTGATCTCGTAGTTGCCGGTGAGGCTGAGCCGGTCCACGTTGGCTGTGCCGATGGTGCTCCACCTACCGTCCACGGTGGCGGTCTTGGCGTGCACCATCGTGCCCTGGTAGAGCCACAGCCGCACCCCTCCACGGAGCAGTTCGGAGTAGCGGCCCCGCGCCATCCAGTCCGCGACGACGTGGTTGGAGTTCTCCGGGACGAGAACGTTGACGTCCACCCCCCGTCCGGCCGCCTCGACGAGCACGTTGGCCAGTTCCTGGTCGGGGATGAAGTACGCCTGGGTGAAGATCACCCGGTCCTTGGCCCGGTCCACCGCCTCCAGGAGCATCGCCCGGATCGGGAAGATGAGCTGCTCGGGAACGTTGCGGTGGACGCGGAGGCGGGGGTCCCACTCGGCCACGCCCAACCCGTGGAGTTCGGGTTCGTGCGAGGCCTTGTTGCCGTTCCAGAAGTCGACGAAGGCGTTCTCCAGCCCCCACGCCGCCGGGCCCTTCACCCGCAGGTGGGTGTCGCGCCACTCCATCGCGTAGGTGGAGCCGATGTTGAACCCGCCGACGAAACCGACCTCGCCGTCGACGCTGAGGATCTTGCGGTGGTCCCGACCGGACTTGCGCACGTTCAGCAGCAGCACTCCGGGCCGGAAAGCCGGGTAGCGCAGGACCCGGACCGAGGGTGGGAAGTCGAAGAACCTACGGGGCACCACCAGGTTCGCGAAACCGTCGTAGATGACGAAGACCTCCACACCGCGTTCGGAGGCCTCGATCAGTGCGGCCTTGAACTCCTGTCCGACGGCGTCGGACTTGATGATGAAGGACTCCAGGAGAATCCGGCGGCGAGCACCGCGGATGGCTTCGAGCATGTCCTCGAACAGGTCGGCACCATAGGTGTAGACGGTCGTGGTGTTGTCCCCGACCGGCAGCGACGTGGGTTCGGTACGGGGAAAGTTCACCCGGTGCGGGCGCACCTTCTTTCGCCAATGGTCGATCCCGACAAGGGTCGCGACCACGGCGATCTGGGTGGCGAGGAGCCCCAGGAGACCTCGCCGAACCCAGGTCATGACGGTCGAACGTCTCAGCATACGGTCGCCTCCCGGAACAGGCCGTTCGCCGGGGCCGCGGCTGGGCGCCTCCCGGCACGGGTCGTGGCACAACCGTATCCGTCCGTGCACGCCGGAGCTCGGACGAACCGCCTCACCCGGGTCGACTTCGTTCGCGCCTGCGCAGCACGAGCAGTTCGGTGGTCGGGCCCTCCCGTCGGCCTCGGACCAGCCGGCGGTCCACCCGGTAGAGCAGGGATCCGGCCAACCCGCCGGTGAACGCGGTGATGGTGACGGCCCGCAGGAACCCGCCCCAGACCTTGCGCCAGGGCAGTGCGGCGTCGACCTGGGCGTTCATCAGCACGAGCATGGGCACCCGCCGGACCACGTCGAACCCGGCCTCGTCGGCGAGCGAGGTGATGGTCTCCAGAGTGCGGTTGACCTGGTGTTCCCCGCGCTGTTCGGGCCGTTGCAGGCAGTTCTCGGAGATGATGAGCGCGCCGCCGGGGCGCACGACCCGACCGAGGCTTCCGAAGGCCGCCGCGTAGCGATCGTCGTCGGTGATGTGGAAGAGCACGTCCATGCACGAGGCGGCGTCGAAGCTCGCGTCCTCGAAGGCGTCCAGATCGGACACGTCCTGGCGGACGAAGCGGTGTTGGGGGAAGCGTCCGCGCAGACGTTCCACCGCGGCATGGGCCATGTCACAGCCGGTGACCGTGCCGGCCCCGAGCCGATCCCACAGGTCCACGTAGAAGCCGGTTCCGCTGCCCGCGTCGAGAACGCGCGCCCCGCGCGGCGCCAGCCGCGTCACCTCACGGAGGAACACCTCCTCCCGCACCCGGTACATCCAGCTGTTGAAGGGCCGCCCCAGGGCGCGGTAGCCCACCCCGCTCTCGGTCCAGTCCCCTTCCAGGCGGTGCTCCCAGAAGTCCCGAAGTTCACCGTGAGTAGCCATCCCCCCACTTTCACACCGGCCCGGGGAGTTGTCCCGCCGCACCGCCGCGCCCTTCCCGGTCCGGGCCGCGGGCGACCACGTGTTCGACGAGGCCGAGGACGGATCGGCCGTACTCCTGGACCGTGAACCCCACCTCCTGGGTGATCGCCCTCGGCAGACCGCGCGGGTTCGCCTTCCGCCCCTCTCGCTGGCGCATGGGCCGGCGGGTGTACTCGATGTGGTCGACGAGCAGGAGCAGCCCGCCGGGACGCGGTACCCGTCCCATCTTGTTCCAGGGCACGCCGTTGGTCCGGGATGACGCAGAACGCCAGGGCGCAGACCACGGTGTCGAAGGTGGAGTCGGCGAACCGCAGATCCTGGGCGTCTCCTTCGGTCAGGGTCGCTCCAAGCCCCGACCAGGTGGCCCGGTCAAGGGCGCGGGCGAGCATCTCCGGGCTGAGGTCGACCCCGGTGAGTTCGATCCCCTCTCGGTGGTACGGCAGGTTGTGGCCGCTGCCGATCGCCACCTCCAACACGCGGCCGTACGCCCGCGCGCACAACCGTTCCCGGGTCCTTCCGAGAAGGAGACGTTGGAGCCGTTCCCCTCGGTCGTACATGTTCGCGACGCGGTTCCCATCACCGCGTACCCGCCTGGTCCGTTCGTCCATGTCGACCCCCTTGACATCGGAACCGGTCTGGAACCTCATGTGGACATCAGGTCAAGGGAGAAGCGACGGATCGAGCTGTCCATCGGCGACCTGGCGTCCGGGTACGGGTTGGCCCCACACGTGCTGCGGCACTGGGAGGAGGTGGGTGTGCTCGTCCCCGCCCGGCGCGAGGGCGGGCGTCGGCGCCACACCGAGGAGCACCGGTGCCGTGTCGCGGTGGTGCTGCGCGCCCAGCGGGCCGGGATGAGCCTGGCTCGGATCCGCGAGGTCCTGGACCGTCCGGACCCGGCGGAGCGGCGGGCGATCCGCACCGCGCACCTGGCGGAGTCGGAGGAGCGCATGACGCGATTA
>NZ_DYZD01000165.1 GCF_020741345.1 Nocardiopsis listeri | reverse complement strand
TGGGCGCCTCCCTGGCCGTGGTCGTGGGCATGGCCGTCTTCGGTCTGGGTTCTGCCGCCTCCTTCGTGTGGGTGGCCATCGTCGGCGCCGGGGCCAGCGCCGTGTTCGTCTACGTGATCGGCTCCCTGGGGCGGGGCGGCGCGACCCCGCTCAAGCTGGCCCTGGCCGGAACGGCGACCTCCGCGGCCCTGGCCTCGTTCATCAGCGCCGTCGTGCTGCCGCGCAACGATCTGGCCGGCGGAGTGCGCTCCTGGCAGATCGGCGGGGTGGGCGGCGGAACCTACGACAGCCTGAACCAGATCCTGCCGTTCGTCGTGGTGGGCTTCGTGCTGTGCCTGCTCTGTGCGCGTGGGCTCAACATGCTCGCGTTGGGCGACGACCTGGCCGCCGGGCTGGGCGAACGCGTCGCCGTGGCCCGCGGGACCGCGTCCCTGGGCGCGGTGGTGCTGTGCGGGGCCACGACCGCGGTCACCGGCCCCATCGCCTTCGTGGGGCTGGTGGTGCCGCACGTGTTCCGGCTGCTGGTGGGACCCGACCACCGGTGGCTCGTCCCCTTCTCCGCCTTGGGCGGGGCCGCCCTGCTCACCGCCGCCGACATCGTCGGCCGGATCGTGGCCAGGCCCGCCCAGATCGACGTGGGCATCGTGACCGCGTTGGTCGGCGCCCCGTTCTTCATCTACATCGTCCGCCGTCAGAAGGTCCGTGCCCTGTGATCCCGTCCCTCACCACCGCCGGGTCCACCCTGGAGTCTGTGACCCGGGGCCGGGTACGTCGCGCGCGCAGGCGGAGCACGGTCATCGTGGTCCTGGCCGTGCTCGTCGTGGCCGTGTTCGTCCTGTCCCTGATGGTCGGGAAGACCTTCTACCCGCTCGGTGACGTTTGGCGGGTGGTCCTGGGCCAGGACGTGCCCGGCGCCTCCTTCACGGTCGGGCGACTGCGGCTACCGCGCGCGGTGCTCGCCGTGGTGGCCGGGATGAGCTTCGGCCTGGCGGGCGTCACCTTCCAGACCATGCTGCGCAACCCGCTTGCCAGCCCCGACATCATCGGAATCAGCTCCGGGGCCGGCGCCGCAGCCGTCTTCGCGATCGTCATGCTCGGGCTGAGCGGCACCGCGGTGTCGGTGGTGGCGATCGTCGCGGCGCTGGGCGTGTCCACCCTCGTCTACCTGCTGTCGTTCAAGGGAGGGGTGGCCGGGACCCGGCTCATCCTCATCGGTATCGGCGTGGCCGCCATGCTCGACAGTGTCGTCTCCTACGTTCTGGACCAGGCTCCCGACTGGGATCTGCAGGAGGCCATGCGCTGGTTGACCGGCAGCCTCAACGGCACCGACTGGAACCAGGTCCTACCGGTGGTGGTCGCCCTGCTCCTGATCGGCCCGGTGCTGTTGTCCCAGGCCGAGAACCTGGCCCTGTTCCAGCTGGGCGACGACACCGCGTCGGCCCTGGGCGTGCGGGTGAACCGCACCCGACTGTTGGCGGTCACGGCCGCCGTGGGGCTCATCGCCTTCGCCACCGCCGCGGCCGGCCCCATCGCGTTCGTGGCGTTCCTGTGCGGCCCCATCGCCGCTCGACTGGTGGGCCCCAACGGTTCCCTGCTGCTGCCCTCGGCCCTGGTGGGGGCGTTGCTGGTGCTGGTGGCCGACCTGGTCGGCCAGTTCCTGTTGGGCACGCGCTTCCCGGTCGGTGTGGTCACCGGTGTGCTCGGCGCCCCCTACCTCGTCTACCTCATCGTCCGCACCAACCGCGCCGGAGGATCCCTGTGACCACGGACCACTCGCTGCTCGTCGAGGACCTGACCCTGGGGTACCAGGACCGCGTCGTCATCGACACCCTGGATCTGGCCATCCCGCCCGGGCGGATCACCGCGATCGTGGGCGCCAACGCCTGTGGCAAGTCGACCCTGCTGCGGTCGATGTCGCGGCTGCTGGCGCCCAAGGGAGGGCGGGTGCTGCTGGACGGAAAGCAGGTGCACCGGATGCCCTCCAAGGAGGTCGCCCGCACTCTCGGTCTGCTTCCGCAGTCGCCGATCGCCCCGGAGGGCATCACCATCGGCGACCTGGTCGGGCGCGGCCGACACCCCCACCAGCGGGTGTTGTCCCGGTGGAGCCGCGAGGACGACGAGGCCGTCGCCGAGGCCCTGGACGCCACCGGCATCGCCGACCTGGTCGACCGGCCCGTGGACGAACTCTCGGGGGGACAGCGTCAGCGGGTGTGGATCGCGATGGCCCTGGCCCAGCACACCGACCTTTTGTTGTTGGACGAGCCCACCACGTTCCTGGACGTCAGCCACCAGGTGGAGGTGCTGGATCTGCTCACCGACCTCAACCGGTCGCTGGGCACCACGATCGTGCTGGTACTGCACGACCTCAACCTGGCGGCCCGCTACGCCGACCACCTGGTCGCCCTGGCCGAGGGGCGGCTGCACGCGGAGGGAGCGCCCGAGCGGGTGCTCACCCCCGAGACGGTGAAGGCGGTGTTCGGGCTGCGCAGCCGCATCATCGTCGACCCCACCTCCGGCAAGCCGCTGATGTTGCCCATCGGCCGTCACCACGAGGTGGTGGAGGCCGGTCGGAGCTGATCGAGGCATGAGAAGAGGGGGGTCCCCGCCGTGTGGCGCAGACCCCCCTTCGGTGTTGGCGGGGACCTCAGTCCTCCAGGGAGTCCTGGATCATCGGAACGACCTCGTCCAGGGCGTGGTGGATACCCAGGGTGGAACCGCTGGAGAAGGCGTTGGCCAGCTCCGGGTCCTCCAGGACGATCAGCCGGCCGTCCTCGGCGGAGGGGATGCCCTGCAGGACCGGGTCCTCGTTGAGGAAGTCGGCGGTGTCACCGATGGGGAAGACCACGGTCAGGTCGGCGTCCAGTTCTTCCACGAGCTCCGAACTCAGGTCGACGTAGAACGCCCCCTCGGCCCTCTCCTCCAGCTCGGGCTTGTACTCGAAGCCCAGCTCGGTGAGCACGTCCACGCGGGTGTCGCCGGGCACGTAGGCACCGTACTGGCCGTCGAAGTAGGCGCCGACCGCGATGGTCAGGTCCGCGAACTCCGGGTTGTCCTCGCGCAGCTGAGCGAAACGGTCCTCCAGTTCGGTGATGAGCTCCTCGCCCCGAGGCTCCTCGCCCAGGACCCGGGCGACCTGGAGGGTCTGGCCCTGCCATGTGGTGCCGTAGGTGACCTCCACGTCGGAGGGCGGACCGACCACGGGAGCGACCGGGGAGAGCAGGTCGTAGCGCTCCTGGGAGTTGTCGGAGCGGGTGTCGAGGATGACGTCCGGCTCCAGGGAGGCGATGGCCTCCAGGTTCGGTTCCATGGTGCCGACCTCGACCGGCTCGGAGTCGAGCAGATCGGCGGCCCAGGGACCCACGTAGGGCGCACCGTAGGCCTGCCAGTCGGCCACGCCCACCGGCTGCACGCCCAGGGCCAGCGCGGCCTCGGCGTCCGACCAGCCCATCGCGACGACGTTTTCGGGGCGGTCCTCGATCTCCACGTCACCGAACAGGGTCTCGACGGTGACGGGGTATCCCTCGGCGGTCGGGCCGGAGGAATCTGAGGAGTCGGTGCCTCCGCCACCACAGGCGGCGAGCAGGACGGTGGACAGGGCGCCGGCGGCGATCATGCCGAGGCGAGTGGGCGGACCGGGGATCAATGGGACCTCGCTGAATGGCGTTTAGCTTAGCCTTGCCTAAGCATGATTCGACCAGGTTATCGCCATCTCCGGACATGTGTGAACACGGGGCACACGACCTGCTCAGAACCCCAGGCCGCGCAGCCACGCGATCCGCCCGCGCCGCACGACCCGGGTCGTGTGTGACCATGACCAGAGTCGTGCCCGACCGGTGCGCGTCGGTGAGCAGCGGACCCACGAACACCAGTGCAACCGCGACCAGACCGTCGCCGAACGCGTTGACCAGGCGGATCATCTGGTGGGTGACGGCCTGGCCGTTCTTGGGCAGCGCCTCGTCGGCCTCGTAGGAACGCTGGAGGTCGGCGGCCGAGCCGGCATCGTCCAGGCGATACTCGACGATGCTCTCGGGCGCGCCGCCGCCCGCGCCCTCCAGGGACCCGAAGTCGGCCTCGGAGACCACGAAGCGGGTCGCCGAGGACAGTGACGAGGCCATCTGCGCGTCGCGCACGAACCCGGCCACGCGCAGTTCCAAAGAACCGGAGTCGGTGGCGATCCTGAGCACGTCGCCGACCCGCAGGTCGAAGGCGGTGCGGTGGGCCACAGGGACGTAGGTCTCACCGGGGGAGGGGTGCGGGGCGGCGCCGGTCTCGTCCAGAAGGAGGTCGAACTCCTCGTTCTGGGTCGTGAAGAGCTGGTCGATGAGGCTGTCGGAGAGGTCGCCGGATCCACCGGTCGGGGAGCGCTCCCCGGGCAGGGCCGCACCGTCGAACCCGACCACCTGCCAGGCCTCGATCTCCGGGTGTTCGGCGGCGAAACGCTCCAGGGCGTCGGTGTCGATGTCGCCGACGTGCGTCTGCAGGAAGTGCGGCGGTCCGGCCTGCTCGAAGAGTTCGTCGACCGACCCGAGCATGCGCTCCATGAGCATGGCGCCGGTGGCCATGAGGAACGCGCTGAGCGTCAGGACCACCAGGAGCGCCAGGTGCACACCCTTGTTGCCGGTCAGGTCGTTGTACGCGTAGCGCAGATACAAGGAGCCCTTCGTCTCCACCGTGGTCTCCCTGCCTCGTCCGGCCGTGCGAGTACCGGTCCGTGGGTTCTGGGAAGGGAACCCGTCCGATCAACGTAGGTCGACGCGAGGGGTGGGCACATCGGGGAGGGACCCCGCTCTGTTACGGAGGGAACCCCGATTATACCGAGGGTCCGTGCCCTGGTAAGGCTCCGGGACGAGGCGCCTGCGGGACACGTCGACACCCACGGTGAGTGAGGTTAGGCTTACCGATGGTCCGCCGGGAGAAACGGGCGTACGGCGTCGAAGCGTACAACCCATGGTCGGGCGCACCATCCGACCTGGCTACCCTGACCCAGGGTCGACCCACCCCGGCGGCCACCGCGAAAACCACGAGCAGGGACGACGGACGAACATGACCACAACCGAGGGACGGGCCGCTCCGAAACCCGTGTCCCCCACCGCATCCGAACCCGTCCCCACCAGCGCCGCCGCCCTACGTTCGCGCTCCCTGCGCCGTCACCGCGGCCGCATCACCCTCGGTGTCACCCTGCTGTCCACGCACCAACTGTGCGAGGCGCTCGTCCCCGTCACCATCGGCCTCACCATCGACCTGGCCGTCGCCACCGGTGACGTCACCGCCCTGCTGTGGTGCGTGTCAGGGCTGATCCTCCTCTTCACCTGCCTGGCCCTGGCCTACCGCACCGGCGCCCGCCTCACCCTCGGCGTCGTCGAGCGCGAGGCCCACCTGCTGCGCCTGGAATCGGCCCGCCGCGTCCTGCACCCCCGAGGTCAACGCAGTGGTCTGCGCTCCGGAGAGTTGTTGTCCGTGGCCACCTCCGACGCCGAACAGGCCGCCACCTACGCCCGCGCCTGGGCCGTGGGCATCGCCCAGGTCACCGCGATCGTGGTCACCACCATCGTCCTGCTCACCATCAACGTCCCGCTCGGTCTCGGCGTGCTCTTGGGCCTGCCCCTGATGCTCCTGCTGCTGCGTGTGCCCGCTGCCCGCATCACCCGACGTACCGAGGCCAAACAGGCCACCGCCGCCCGCGCCACCGCCATGGCCACCGACCTGGTCGGCGGCCTGCGCGTGCTCATGGGCATCGGTGCCCGCCACAACGCCTCCCTGCGTTACCGGCAGGCCAGCGACCAGGCCCTGACCGCCTCGGTCGGCGCCGCCGCCAGCAACGGTGTCTACAAGGGAGTGGTCACCGCTGCGGGCGCCGTCTTCCTGGCCTGCGTGGCGGGCACCGCCGGGTGGATGGCCCTCCAAGGACACCTCACCGTCGGCGAACTCGTCATCGTCGTCGGGCTGGCCCAGTTCCTCGCCGAACCCGTCCAGGGGCTGGGGATGGTCGGTCAGATGTTCGCCATCGCGCGCGCCTCCGCCCGGCGTCTGGTGCGGCTGCTCAACGCCCCCGACGCCGTCGCCCCCGGCGAGCTCGCCCTGCCCGAGGGCCTGCCCGAAAGTGAACCCCTGGTCGAACTGCGCGATGTCGGTCACCGCACCCTGGACGGAGTCGACCTCACCCTGCGCCCCGGCGAGTTCCTCGGCGTGCTCGCCACCGACCCGCGCGACGCCGAGGCACTCGTCGACCTCCTGACCGGTCGCGCCGTCGACGCCCGCGGGACCACCCTGGTCGCCGGTGTCCCCCTCGCCGATCTCGACCTGGTCTCCCTGCGTGGCACCGTCCTGGTCGAGGAACACGGCAGCTTCCTGTTCGAGGGCACCCTGCGCTCCAACCTGGCCACCACCGACCTCGACGAGGATCGACTGCTCGCCGCGCTCGACGCGGCCGCCGCCGGTGAACTCGTCACCGGCCACCGCGACGGCCTGGATCGTCCCGTCACCGACCGCGCGGCCAACCTCTCCGGCGGCCAACGCCAACGCGTGGCCCTGGCCCGTGCGCTGGCCGCCGCCCCACCCGTGCTCGTCCTGCACGACCCCACCACCGCGGTCGACGCCGTCACCGAGGAGGCCATCGCCCAGGGCACCGCCGCGTTGCGCGCCGCCCACGGCGGCGGCACCATCGCCATCGCGAGCAGCCCGGCGCTGCTGGCCCGCGCCGACCGCGTCCTGGTCCTGCGCGAGGGCCGCGTGCGCGCGGAGGACACCCACATCCGACTGGCCGAGGACGACCCCTACTACCGCGAGGCGGTCCTGCGTTGAGCACCGACACCATCCACCCCGAGGCCGCGAACCCCATCGGCCCCGAAGCTCCGGCCCCGGCCACCGAACTGCTGCCCACGGCCACGGCCCGCCGGACCTGGGCGGTGCTCCTCGAAGGACTGCGCGCCCGCCCCGGTACCT
This sequence comes from Nocardiopsis listeri, assembly GCF_020741345.1. Lineage (GTDB taxonomy): Bacteria > Actinomycetota > Actinomycetes > Streptosporangiales > Streptosporangiaceae > Nocardiopsis > Nocardiopsis listeri_A. The sequence goes on along the minus strand of NZ_DYZD01000165.1, from coordinate 3,572 downwards.
CGGTCCTGGCGCTGCTCACCGTCCTGGCCGGCAGCGCCGCCGGACTCGTCGCCCCCTGGGTGCTGGGCGGCATGGTCGACGACATCTCCGACGGCGCCGGGGCGGAGGCCATCCTGCGCTCGGCCGCGCTGATCGCCGCCGCCGCGGCCGTCGGTGGCGTCCTCGTCGGCCTGGGCGCCTGGCAGGTCAGTCGGCTCGGCGAGACCATCCTGGCCCGCCTGCGCGAACGCGTCATGCGCCGTGTCCTGCACATGCCCGCAGCCCGATTGGAACGCGTGCGCATCGGCGACCTGCTCTCCCGGGTGGGCGACGACGTCGCCGTGGTCACCAACGCCATCGCCCGTAACGGCCCGGAGGTCGTCACCGCCCTGGCCACCGTCGTGCTCACCACCGCGGGCATGGCCGCGCTCGACTGGCGTCTGGGCCTGGCCGGGCTGGCCGCCATGCCGTTCTACGTGTGGGCGGTGCGCTGGTACATGCCGATCTCGGGCCCCTACTACGCTCGCGAACGCGTCGCCATGGGCGAGCGCTCGCACGCCATGATGGGCGCCCTGCGCGGCCGCGACACCGTGCGCGCCTACCGCCTGGAGGCCGAACACGAGGAACGCATCGCCGATCGCTCGTTGAGCGCCATGCGGCTCACACTCGACGTGTTCCGCCTGTTCACCAGGCTGGGCGCAAGAATGAACGGATCCGAACTGGTCGGCCTGGGCGCGGTACTCGTCGTCGGGTTCTGGCTGGTGCGCGGCGACCTGGCCACGGTGGGGATGGTCACCGCCGCCGCCCTGTACTTCCACCGGCTGTTCGGCCCGGTCGGGTTCTTGGTGATGACCTTCAACGACGTCCAACAGGCGGGGGCGAGCCTTGCCCGCCTGGCCGGGGTGGTGGACCTGCCGGAGGCCGAGGACCCCGGTGTCGAGGAGGGGCCGGCCGGATCGTCCCTGCGGGTGGAGGCGGTGAGCCACGCCTACGCCGCCGATGCCCCCAAGGCCCTGGACCGGGTCTCGCTCACCGTCGCCCCGGGTGAGCGCGTCGCCCTCGTGGGGGCCAGCGGCGCCGGCAAGACCACTCTTGCCGCCGTGGTCAGCGGCCTGCGCACACCCACCTCCGGCACCGTGTACCTGGGCGGGATCCCCCTGGAGGAGATGGGGGAGCAGCGGGTGCGCGAGCACGTTTTCCTGGTCAGCCAGGAGACCCACGTGTTCGCCGGAACCCTCCTGGACGACCTGCGCCTGGCCCGCGCCGAGGCCACCGCCGCCGAGGCCGAGGAGGCACTGGAGGCGGTGGGCGCCCTGAGCTGGGTGCGCGCCCTGCCCGAGGGGATCGACACCTTCGTGGGAGAGGGCGGGCACGCCCTCACCGCCGAACAGGCCCAGCACCTGGCACTGGCCCGGTTGGCGCTCGCCGACCCGGACCTGGCGGTGCTGGACGAGGCCACAGCCGAGGCCGGCAGCTCCGGTGCCCGCCGTCTGGAGGAGGCCGCCGCGGCCGCCACCAAGGGCCGCACCACTTTGGTGGTCGCCCACCGGCTCACCCAGGCGGCCACCGCCGACCGGGTGGTCGTCATGGACCAGGGCCGGATCGTGGAGGAGGGGCCGCACGAGGAGCTGGTCGCCTCGGAGGGTCGCTACGCCCGTCTTTGGCGCAGCTGGCAGCGCTGACGAGGGCCTGGGGCCCGCCCCGGTGCGTGTGGGCCGGGGCGGGCCAGGGGCAGGACCCTCGGGTGACTCAGGCGGCGTTGGCGCGGCGCAGACGGCGGCGGCGCTCGGAGGTGCGCTCGTCCTCGTTCAGACCGCCCCAGGTGCCGTACTTCTCCGGACGTGAGACCGCGTGGTCCAGACAGGAGGTGCGCACCGGGCAACCCGCGCAGACCTGCTTGGCCCGGCGCTCGCGCATCTCGCGCTGCGGCCAGGACTCCTCCTCGGGACCGAAGAAGAGCGCGAGGTCCTCGCCTCGGCAGGCGGCGGCGTCCTGCCACCCCCAGCTCGGGGTCGGGAGCAACGCGGAACGACGACGGGGCCGGGACATGTGGGAACCACCTTTTCGAACAACACAGGCCAAGAGGGCGATTACGGGTCACCGATGACTGATCGCTGTGCGCGATCGCCAATACGCCGAATGGACGCCTACGGCGCGAATATCGTGCGATGCGAGGGTGCGGAGAGCGGCGGCCGCTGAGGCATGTGCGGTCGGCAGGGTTTCTCACGCGAATCGGCGGCGGAAGTGGTGACGGCTTCCGCCCGCCTTGTGCCCGTCATCATGCCACCATTGCTTCCGGCCTGTCCGGTCATTGCGCGATGGGTCGACCGAACGTTATGGAAATCTGATCTGGTGTGTCGGGCGCGCGATTGCCATGTCGCGTTCGGTCGACCGCGCCGGTCGATGACGTCAGGCGCTGACGGCCTCGCCGGTCGGGTCGCTGCCGTCCTGATTCAGCAGGTGGGCGCCGCCGACCGGGCCGCTGCTCCAACCGAGAAGGCGCCAACCCGAGTCGGGATCGCCCTCGATCTCGACCATGCCGGTGTTGGCCAGAGGGCTGCGGGCGACCGAGGCGACGTCGACCCCGCTGACACGGGCACAGGCCCAGGAGCGGATCGCGGCGCCGTGGGAGACCACGACGACGTCCTCCCAACCCTGCTCGGCGATCCGGCGCACGGCTTCGTCGTACCGGTCGAAGAAGGCGCGCCCGTCCGAACCGCCCGGCATGCGCAGGTCCACGTCACCGCGGGCCCAGGCGAACACCGTGTCCACGTAGGTTCGGTGCGCCGCCGGATCCGCGCCCATCTCCAGCGAGCCGGCCTCGACCTCACGGACCCCCTCCATGATCACGGCCTCCCGTTCGAACGTGTCGACCAGGGGAGCCGCGGTGAGGTGGGTGCGCAGCAGCGGTGAGACCACGAGCGCGTCGATCTCGCGCTCCTGGAGCGCGGTCGGCACCGCCGCGGCCTGGCGGTGGCCCAGGGGTGTGAGCCCCGGTCCCGGGGCGAGCGTGTCGAGGAGGCCGGCGACGTTCGAAGGGGTCTGACCGTGACGAAGAAGGGAAAGGCGCATGTCCCCATGGTCGGCCATCGGCGCCACGGAAGCCGAGCGGGGGTGAGGTGCGGTTGGTCTCAGCCACACCACACCGGCGGACCCGACCACCGCCGTGTTCACCAGTCGCAGGGGGCCCGCAGGTCGCGGATGCTGTCGGCGAGTTCGATCGGTCGGGTCGGCCATCCCGTCGCGTGCCGGTGCGCGATGCGCCAGGCGAGGCGCCGCGGCCAGACAGGGGTCGTGGGCAGACGGTCCACCGGGATCCACCGGGGGATGCCACCACCGGTGTCGAGGTCCTCCAGGGCCCCGACCTCACCTTCGGCGTCCAGGAGGAAGTAGTGCTCGCGGCGGCCGTCCTTCCACACCTGGGCGACCTCCCCGACCACGGCCCCCTCCAGGCGGGTCTCCTCCCACAGTTCCCGGAGCACCGCGGCCCGGGGCGTCTCGCCCTCCTCGACTCCGCCGCCCGGGATCTCGTAGAACGGTTCCTCCTCATCCTCGATCCCGATGAGCAGCATGCGGTCATCTCGGATCACGAT
>NZ_DYZD01000164.1 GCF_020741345.1 Nocardiopsis listeri | reverse complement strand
TACAGCGAACGCCTGGTCGAGTCGTTGACCCTGGCCATCCCCTCCCGGCCGCGGTTGATCGCGGTGGACGGCGAGGTCGTGCGGGGATCGCCGACGATGTCGTTTTGCAAGCGCCCGGCGGCACTGCGGGTGTTCGTGCCCGCGGGGTCGAGCCGCTGAGGGTGTGTCGGGGCGCTCGACTCGCTCAGTCGGTCGGACGGTCGGCCAGCCGGGCGAGCACGCCGGCCAGTTCCGCAAGTGCCTGTTCGGTGTCGGGGGTGCTCCGGTGCGGGGAACCGAACAGGTCCACGAACTCCACCACGTCCCGCAGGTCCCAACGCAGCCGGTACAGGTCGAGCAGGTCGGGGTCGGGAACGTGCCCGGAGACGTCGGCGTAACGGGCCAGGGCGTCGGGATCGTCGGTGACCGACCACAGGTCGCGCTCGGGCACGGCGACACCGACGGTGTCCCAGTCGACCAGCAGCGGCCGGTCGTCGCGCCACAGCAGGTTGCCCGGATGCGGTTCGCCGTGGGTCGTGACGACCCCGGAGAGGTCGACCGAGGCGGCGCGGCGCCCGAACCCGCTCAAATGTGCGCGTAGGGCGGCGCCGTACTCGTCGAGGAGGTCGGCGACGGCGCCCGACAGGGACCCGTGGTCGCCGAGCCCGCGGGGGTCCTCGGCCAGGGCGGCCAGGCGTTCGGTGCCTTCCAGCGCGATCGGGAGCGTGCGCGCGGTTTCGGGAGGCGGACACCGGTGCAGCGCCGTGAGCGTGTCCAGGAGCCGGTCACGGCGGCCCGGTTCCAGGACCCGACCGAACTCCCCGGAGTCGCCTTCCACGTGTGGGAAGACGCTCAGCGCGTGGTGCGTGCCGACGGTGTGGACGGTGGCGCCGGACAGCGAGCGCAGCGGCGCCACCACGAACCCGAGCCCGACGTCGTCGCGCAACCGAGCCGCGGTGTCCATGGCCCCTTCCAACCGGTCGAGCACCGTGCCCGGATCCTCGCCGAGGAAGGTCTTGTGCTCCAGGTCGGCCAGGGTGAGGAACCAGCGTCGGCCCACGGCGTCGGTGGCGCTCCAGTGGTGGTCGCCGAAGCCCAGGGGCACGTGCGTCAGCGCCACGGCGCGCACGCCCCAGTCGGCCAGGGCGGACAGGAGGCGATGTTCGTCGACGTCGGCGGGCTCGTCTCACATACGGCGGACCGTAGCGGTCTCGGGGTCGGGCGGCACAAATCCCCTTGCCCATGGGGGTCCGTGCCGCGAGGATGACGGCCATGCCCACCTTCGAAGCTCCCGACGGCGCCCTCCTGTCCTACCGATCCGACGGACACGGCGAACCGCTGCTGTGCCTGCCCGGCGGCCCCATGCGCGCCTCCGCCTACCTCGGTGACCTGGGCGGGCTGTCCGCCCGTCGCCGGCTCATCCTGCTCGACCTGCGCGGAACCGGTGACTCACAACCCCCCGAGGACGATTCCGGGTACCGCTGTGACCGGCAGGTCGCCGACGTGGAGGCGCTCCGTGTCCATCTGGGCCTGGAACGGATGGACGTGCTCGCCCACTCCGCCGCCGGGGACCTGGGGCTGCTGTACGCGCTCGCCCACCCGGACCGGGTGCGTTCCCTGGTGCTGGTGACCGCTCGGCTGCGGCCCCTGGGGATCGAGTTCACCGACGGGCACCTCCAAGAGGCCGCCGCCCTGCGTTCCGGTGAACCCTGGTTCGAGGCGGCGATGCGGGGCTACGCGAACCTGGCGAACGGTTCCACCGCCGACGAGGACTGGGGCGCGGTCATGCCGTTCTTCTACGGGCGCTGGGACGAACAGGCGCGGGCACACGCCGCCGCCGGGTCCGAGCAGTCCAACGAGCACGCGGCCGGGTTGTTCTCGCCACCGGAGGCCTTCGACCCGGAGGCGGGCCGCGCGGTGGTGGCCTCCTGGGGTGTGCCGGTCCTGCTCCTGGCCGGGGAGCTGGACGGTGGACCACGGCCGCACGTCGTGGTGGAGGCGGCGCGGTTGTTCGACGACGCCCGCACGGTGACGCAGCCCGGTGGTGGGCACTTCCCCTGGTTGGACGATCCGGTCTTCTTCAGCGACGCCGTCGCGACCTTCCTCGACCGGCGTCGCTGAGGCTCACTCGGTCTCGGCGGCCTGGATCAGCAGTGGGAGGGCCTCGGCGTCGCCCTCCACCTTCAGGGTGTCGGTGCCGGCGCGTCGCCACAGGGCGAGCAGCAGGTCCGAGGCGTTCCCGGTGACGGCGCAGCTCGCCCGATGCTCCTCACGGCGCATCCGCCAGTGCTCCCCGGTGTGGTCGACCGTCCAGACGTGGCCGGTGTCGGTGGCGGCCAGCAGCACGGTGCCGACCGGACCCACCGGTTCGACGGGCGGCCCCAGGATCTCGCGCAACCCCAGGAAGTAGGTCAGGAACTCGTCCACCCCGTCGGCCGCCATCTCGGCGGGCAGTGGCTCGGAGCGACCGATCGCGTTGAGCCCGTCCCAGGCGTGCACCATGGTCTCTTGGGCCATGCGCCTTTGGATGAAGGAGCCGTCCTTGCGCGGCGCCCAGGTCCAGCGGGGCGCCGTCGGGTCCAGGGCGGTGAGCTCGGCCAGGGTCCGGGCGAGCCCGTCCCGGTACCAGGCCGACAGGTCGGCGTCGGTGGGACGCACCGGCTCGGTGTGGTCGCGCTCGGGATCCTTGACCGCACCGGAGGCGATCGCCCGCCAGAAGTGGTGCACCTCCCCGACGTGCCAGAGCAGGTCGGCCATGGTCCACCCCGGGCAGCTGGGCACCCGGGTGTCCAGCCGACCGTCGGCCGCGTCGACCAGTGCGGCGCCGTGCTCCCGCAGAGCGGTGAGGTATCGGGGGGTATCCATGGGGGGCAAGTTAGCACCACCCACCGACGTTCGAGGGCCGTTCCGGCTCACCCAGCCCCTCCCGCCATCCAGCCGCACGGAGTGTCCGAACCCGACCCACAGGACGATGACAGCGCGTTACGCTGCTGCATCGACGATCGGGCACCAACGAAGGGACGCACGTGGGCGAGGCGACGGGGACCGGACCGGAGAGCGGGGCACTGCACGAGGTCATCGCCGGGGTGTACGCCTGGGTGCAGCCCGACGGCACCTGGTGGGTGAACAACGCCGGCGCCGTCACCGGAACCGAGGGCACGCTGGTCATCGACACCTGCGCCACCGCCACCCGCACCCGCCGCTTCCTGGACGCCCTCGCGACCGCCACCGACGACGCTCCCGTGCACTGGGCGCTCAACACCCACCAGCACGGCGACCACACCTACGGCAACAGCGTGCTGCCCGACTCCACCGTGCTGATCGGGCAGAGCGCCATGCGCGAGGCCCTGGAGAACGACCCGCTGTTCGAGAACGTCCCGCCCGTGTGGGAGCCCGTTCCCGACTGGGGCGACGTCACCCGCAGGGTCCCCTCGGTGACCCTGGACCGGGAACTCTCCCTGCATCTGGGCGGGCGCCGGGTCGACCTGCACCACCCCGGGTACGCGGCGCACACCCCCGGCGACGTGGTGGCCTGGCTGCCGCAGGAGCGGGTGCTGTTCAGCGGGGACCTCGTCTTCCACGGGCTGACCCCACTGGTGTTCATGGGCTCGCTCGACGGGGCGCTGCGCTCACTGGAGTGGGTGCGCTCCTTCTCCCCCGAACACGTCGTGCCCGGGCACGGGCCGGTGTTCCAGGCCCGCGACCTGGACGGGGTCCTGGCCGCGCACGAACGCTACTACCGGTTCGTGCTGGCCACCGCCGGGGACGCGGTACGGGAGGGCCGTACCCCGCTGGAGGCCGCCCGCGCCGCCGACCTGGGCGAATTCGCCGACTGGGCCGACGCCGAACGTCTCGTGATGAACCTGCATCGCGCCCGGGCCGACCTGACCGGCGAGGCGATGGACCTGGAGCGGGCGCTCAAGGACGCGGTCGAGTGGAACGGCGGCCCGATGGCCACGACCCTGTGACGAGCTGAACGGCTCCGTCCCGGGGCGCGGCCCTCGTCCGCGCCCCGGGAACGATCAGGCCGCGACCTCGGTGCGCGAGGGGTCGTCCTCACCGATGAGGACGTCGACGCGCTCGAACGGGGAAGGGAACGGGAAGCGGCGCTCCAGGTAGTCGCGGAGCATCTCGGCCACCTCCTCCTGACGTTCGGGCGGGGTGTCGAAGTCGTTCAGGCACAGGAAGTCGAACGGTGCGTCCAGGCCCAGCTCCGCCAGGTTCTCCCGCGCCTGTTCGGTACCGATGTCGATGTAGCGGGTCCGGTACTTCCCGCGTACCCCCTGTCCGCTGAAGAGGGCGTAGTACTGGTGCAGGGTGGTGGCGGGGGCGATGTCGTCCGGGTGTCGGAAACGCGAACGCGCCGTGCGCTCGATGTCCTCCCGGTAGCGCTCCTCCAGTTCCCGGTGGACCCGACGCAGCTGCGGCAAGGGGGCGTGGCGCACCTTCTGGGCGATGGTCGCGCCGAAGTCCTCCATGAGCAGCGCGCGGGCGTTCTTGCCCGCCCAGTTGGGGGAGACCTCCTCTGCGATCGGGGCTCCGACACCGATCTGGTGGCTGGAGAAGGGGAGCCGGACGATCCCGTTGGAGTGGAAGAAGTACTCGGCCCCGACCTGCTTGGCGAAGAAGACGTCGTCGTTGAGGTAGAGGTAGTGCTCCGACAGACCCTCGATGTGGTGCAGTTGGGTCTCGATGGCCCGTGAGCTGAACACCGGAAGCGCGTCGGGGACGGTGAAGATGTCGCGGTGGTCGACCACGGTGAGGCCCGGGGCGTCGGTGTCGAGCCAGGAGGGCACCTGCGCGTCGGTGACCAGGTAGATGTGGCGCACGAACGGTGCGTACATGCGCAGTGAGCGCAGCGAGTAGCGCAGTTCCTCGTGGTCGGTGTAGCGGGAGGAGTTGGCGGCGTGGGTGGCCAGGTCGACGACCTCGCCGCGGTGGCGGGCGCGCTTGGCGGCGTGCGCGGGATCGGCGCCGTCGACCCAGGTGTAGACGACGTCGACCGGGAACCCGACGTCCTCGGGGTGACGGTGCGAGAACGGCTCGAAGGTGGGCAGTTCGCGCCCTCGCACGGTGAGCGTGGCGGGCGTTCGCGCGTCGGTGGTCAGTACGTCGGCGATCCGGTTGGGGCGCGGCCCCAACAGCGCTCCGTCCATCGCGCCCACGGGGATCTTGACGCGGAGCCGGTCGAGGGCGTGTTCGGCCCGGTCTCCGGCCAGGACCTTGGTGGCCTCGCGCCAGAACTCGACGTCGCAGCCGTGGTCGAACCCGCCGAACTCGTCCTCGTGTTCGGACAGCAGGAGTTCGGCGAAGCGGATCACCAGGCCGCTCTTGACCTCGGTGTCCAGGGCGCCGTCGACGTAGGCGGAGGCCTTGGCGGCCTTGCCGTCGGGCCCGGGCGCGACGGCGTACAGGGGGCTGTCGCCGTGGAGTTCGCGCATGGCCTCCAACAGGTCCTTGCGCCGTGAGCGGTGTACGCCCAGGACGTGGCGTTGCGGGGAGCGACCCGGCACGACGAAGTGGTCGATCCCGGCATGGTCCAGTGCGCGCAGGACCAGGTCAAGGTTGCGGTCGGCGGCTCCGGCGGCGGTGTAGTCCCGCACGACGCGACCGATGCGCTCGGCTCCCTCGACGGTGTAGGAGCGCAGGCCGGGGTCGGATTCCAGGAGGGCGGCGCGGCGTTGGGCGACGCGTGCCAGGCGGCGCTCCTCCTTGGCCAGCGCCCGTTCTCTGAGACGTTCCTCCTCTCGACGGGCCCTGACGGAGTGGGGGATCAGGAGTTCGGCAGCGCGCTTGAGGCGGGCTGTCACGAGCATGGACGGCCTTTCGCGAACGGCTCGTCACTGAAAGTGTCGAACCGGGGGATACGGGGGATTCATCCCATTGACTCGCGAAACCCACGTTCGGATGACGACCAGGACATATAAAGGTCATTTAAAGACCGGTTCGGGACCGAATCGCGACCCGAGACACCCGATTCTCACCCGGAGTACTCACCCTGGAACCGGGGGCCACCAAAGGCCACGGCCCCCACTCACTCCTGGAGGTCGGGTCGGGTCACCCGGATCTTGGACTGCCCGTGCGGGAGCTTCTCCCAGTCGTCCATGAAACGCGCCCGGAGCCCGTGTTTCTCGGCCATGGCGATGAGGGTCCCGGTGCGGTAGTAGAAGTCCTCGCGCAGCACGTGGTGTTCGGTGCCCTCGGTGCGGTCGAAGGTGAAGTCGAAGAAGCCGCCGGGAGCGAGGATGCGCTCCACGTGGGCCAGGGCCTCGTCGATGACCTCCGGTGGCGAGTGCGAGAAGACGCTGTGCGCGTGGACGACGTCGAAGTGCTTCTCGGGCAGGAAGTCGAAGGTCAGGTCCTGGGTGATGGTCAGGTGCGGGAGCTTGTGCTGCAGGCCTCGCTCGGCCAAGACCTTCTTCGCGGACATGAGGATGTCCGGGGAGATGTCGATGCCGTAGTAGCCGCCCGGGTCCAGGTGGCCGATGAACCGCCAGCCGGCGCGCAGGTTCCCGCAACCGATGTCGAGCATGCGGTGACCGGGCTCCAACCCGTGGCCGAGCAGGTACTCGAACTGCATCCGCCCCAGCGCCAGCCACCGCTCCTCGTTGCGGCTGCCGACCGCGGCCCTGGGGTCGCGGGCGGCGTCGGAGGCCATGACGGCACGGTAGTAGGAGACGTGGTCGCGGTGGGTCAGGCGCAGACGCAGGTCGCGCAGGGAACGGCGCATGTACGGCCCCACCTTGGCGGGGTTGCGCAGTGCGTAGCGGATTCGGTGACCAAGGGAGGAACGGTCCCTGGTGAGGGCGTCGGTCTTCTTAGACATCGGCTCGAGGCGGCCTTCGGTTTCGGGGGTGCTTTCGGGCGTTGGCATCCCATCACGTTCGCGTCGACATTCCAAGGGGACGTGCGGCACGTTCCCATGGTCGCCTTCGCGGGTTTTCGCCCGGGGCACCTCCTCGTGTCCGACGCGCGGGTCTCCTCCGACCCGGAGTTCGGTGAAATTGTCGTAAACGTGCGCCAAGAACCGATTTCTTCAGCTTTCGGAGTCTTCCTTGATGTTTCGCTGGTGAGCACACAGCGCACAGCGAGGGGGCACGATGGTGGAGGAGAGCGGGACGCTTCGGCACGCGAGGCCGCGCGGACCGCGCAGCGGATGGTTCCCTTTGGGGATCTCCGTCGCCGCGGTCGCGATCCTGGTCGGTGGGTGGACGGCGGTGAGCGCCGCCCTCCCCGACAGCAAGCCCGTCAGCTCCGGGCACAGCATGGTGATCGCCACCGGCTCCGGGCACGAGGCCAAACTGTCCTTCGACGACGGTTGGGAGCTCTACCCGGGCTCCAGCAGCGCCGGACAGCAGTACCGGTTCGGCAAGGGGGCGGTGCGACTGCACGTCACCGTGGTCACCCCGCCCGAGGGATCGTCGGAGACCGAACTGTGGGAGGGCATGCGCGAGGTCGCCCGGGTGGGCGACTCCTCCGCGAGCCTCACCGATCCCCGACCGGTGACCGCCGAGTCGGGCGCCAAGGGACTGACCGGGACCCTGCACAGCAACAAGGAGATCGGCACCGCGGCCCTCTTCCCCTCCCCGAACGGAGGGTTCGCCGTGGAGTCCATCGCCGTCGGCGAAGAGAGCGGAGGCGACCTGGCCGACGCGGAGAAGCTCCTCCAGTCCATCAGGTTCGACCGAACGGGAGGAGGGGCATGAGCCACGCACGCCCTGAACCCGAGATCCCGTCCAGGAAGGACGCGTACGTGCCTTCTCCACGTGACTCGGAACAGGATCGAGAGGGCGCCGAACGGTCGCCCGCCCCGCGGGAGGGCCCGACTCGGCCTCAGCGTCTCCCGCGCCTGGTCACCGCGGTCGTGTTCGGACTGTTGTGCCTGGCCGGGTTCGCGATCATGGTCAACGGCCTCCTCGGGGCCGCGCTGGTGTTCTTCGGTGAGGCCGTGCTGTCGGCGCTGATACTCACCGTGGTCGGCGTCATCGGGTTCTGGGTGCTGCGCCGCATCCGCCCGGTACGTCCCCCCTCGACGACCTACTCGCTCCTGGCCCTGCTCTGGGGCATGACCGCCGCCGTGGGACTCGCGCTGATAGCCAACGGCAACCTGATGACCATCTGGAACACCCTCGGCGGGCTGCCCTTCGGCGAGGCATGGGGCGCGGCGTTGAGCGCTCCCGTCAACGAGGAACTGCTCAAGGTCACCGGGGTCGTCCTCATCGCCGTCATGGCACCGCACGTGTTGCGCGGACCCGTGGACGGTTTCGTGATCGGCGCCTTGGTGGGTCTGGGCTTCCAATTGGTGGAGGACTTCACCTACACGATGAACGTGATCCCCATGGTGGGCGGCATCGACGGGCCCGCCTCGGTGCTCCAGACGCTCCTGGTGCGGGTGGGGCTCACCGGACTGGGTTCGCACTGGGCCATGACCGCGGTGGCCGGCACCGCGGTCGGTCTGATGGTCGCGGCGTCGTGGCGACCCGGTCGACGTCACGGCCTGCGGGCGGCGCTGCTGCTCCTGGTGGCGATGGGGGTGCACTGGTTCTTCGACTCGCCGATCATCGAGGGAATCGTCGGAACCGTGCTCAAGTCCCTGTTGGTGTTCCTGGTGGCCATGATCGTCTACTTCGTCGTGCGGCACACCCACCGTTCCCGGGTCCGCCGGGTCTTGGCCGAGGAGGGTGAGGAGCTGGGGATGCGGCGTTCGGCCGCGATGGCCCTGGCCAACCGACACGGCCGCCGCGGGGAGCTGCGCCGTGCGGCGTACCCGGAGCGGCCGGCGGTGGCGCGCAGGCAGGAACGGCTGGTGGATTTCGCCGAGGATCGGGCCTCGGAGTACCGCGTCCCGTTCCGGGAGTGATCGAACACGGGTGGGGCCCTCGGCACGACGCCGAGGGCCCATTTTTTCTTCGCCTTTTCACCTGCGGACAAATGGGGACAACAAACGCCCCACACGCAACATGATTCCCATCCCTTTCTTCCTCCCCTTTTTCGAGATCTCGTTCCGGTACACACTGGATTCTCCGGGCACGAAAACGGGAACACCCCTACCCCGCCCGAAAAGCCCAGGGGAAAGCGACCGAACGCCCCTGGCCCGCCCGACGAAAAACGGATAAGGGAAATCCCGGAGCCACGTTGACCAGTAAAGAAAGCGGGGAGACGAACTCCAGTGGTCGGATCCTCGTGTTCCACTCCCCCCTGTCCGGAAGCAGCTGCACCACGTCCCTGGCCAACATCGCCTGGAACATCGCAGGCACCGGACGCAGCGTCCTGCTCGTGGACTTCCACCTGCGCGATCCGGAGCTGCGGGAGTACTTCGCGCCGCTGTTCACCCTGCGCGGCGAGCCCCAGCACGGGATCGTCGACATGGTCACCGAGATCATGGCCCAGGCCCAGGTCCCGGGCGCCGACCCGGCCCAGGTGTGCCGGCAGGGCACCGAACTGCGCCATCGCATCGACCGCCTGAGCCGTTGGACGGTGATCCCCGGGGTCCCCGAGGGAGAGATCGGTTATCTGGGGCCCGGCGGACGCGATCCCGAACAACGGATCCTGCTGCAGAACATCCACAACGCGCGCTTCGCGACCAGCCCGGCGGCCCGGCACTTCCTGCGCGCGCTGCGCACCCGCCTGCTTCACAGCGGTTTCGATTACGTGCTGGTGGACACCGCCCCCGGCAACGGTTTGTTGGGACGCCAGTGCGCCACGCTCCTGGCCGACCAGGTCGTGCTGTGCCTGCCCCTGAACCAGAACGCCGTGACCAAGGCCGTGGGGATCGCCGCCGACCTACGGGCGGAGACACCCGACGTCCCCGTCCACCCGGTGCTGACCAGGGTCGACCAGGACCTGCCCGAACTGGCCGCCCACCTGGACTCCACCTACGCCCGGTTCGCCCCCTACGTCGAGGTGCCCGAAGACGACCCGTGGCGGTACTGGGGACGGGCCGAGATCCCCTACAAGGCGGCCATCGCCGAACGTCGCACCCTGGCGGCCTTCCTGGAACGGACCAGGATGCCCAACTCCCTGTTCCACTCCTACGAGCGCCTGACCTCCCTGCTCACCGACGGCGACGTCCCCCGTGGCCGTCACCTGACCCAGGAGCAGACCGAACAGGTCCAGCTGGTCTTCGAGCAGATCCGGCACGGAACGGTCACGTCGGTGGTCCTGGTGGCCGACCCCCGCGACCGGGTGTGGGTCGACTGGGTCGGCGCCCAACTGGAGTGGGTCGGTATCCGGGTGATCCGTCCCAGGAGCGACCCGGACGCGCCACCACACGCGCCGGCCAACAGCGTCGTCACGGTGTTGGTCTCCGCCCACCTGCGCGGCTCCCCCGCCATGGACGTCCTGGCACGTTTCCTGGAACGAGAAGCGGAGCACGGTGGCAACGGCGTGCACCGGGTGCTCGGCGTGACCATCGGGGAGGGCGCCCCACCCGACGACTTCCCCGAGGCCGAGTGGCTCAACCTGCGCATCCGTGAGGAACGGGACGCACGCCGCGCGCTCCTGGCCCGATTCGACCCGGCCTTCGACAGCCGCCGTTCGCTGGGGCCCGAACACGGACCGCGCTATCCCGGCGAGCCCAACCCCGAGCGGATCAACAACGCACCCAGCGGCAACCCGAACTTCAGCGGCCGTGAGGGGCACCTGGAGCGGATCCGTGACCTGCTCGGCCAGGGGATGGAGGACAAACCGCCGGTGGTGCTGGTGGGCATGCAGGGCAGCGGCAAGTCGGAGATCGTGCGCGAGTTCGTCCGACGCTTCCGCAGCGACTACGACCTGATCCGGTGGATCTCCGCCGACCGTTCGGAGAAGGTCGAGGCCTCCCTGAGCGACCTGGCGGTCGAACTGAACCGGCGCGCCCCCGACGACCCGGGCGACCCCGACCGGCGGATCGAGGGCCCGGACCACGTGCTGGAGGCGCTGCGCCGAGGCCGACCGGTGCACCGTTGGCTGCTGGTCTACGACAACGCCGGGCCGCCCGGTGACCTGGACGCGCTCATCCCCCACGACCACGGTCACGTCATCGTCACCTCCTACCACCGGGACTGGGAGGCCTACGGGCACCGACGCTGCCTGCAGGTGGGCCCCTTCACCGAGAAGGAGGTCGTGGAGCTCTTCGACGACCGGTGCCCGGAGGTGGACGCCGCCACCGCGCTCGGCCTCTCCCGACGCCTGCGCCACCTGCCCGCCCTGTTGCACCGGGCCCTGGAATGGCTGAACGCCGCCCAGCGTCGCGACGACGGGGGCCGGGCGGTGGCCGAGTACGTCCGACTGCTCGACGAGCGCGAACCGTCCGTCACCGGGGGCGAGGGTTCGTTCGAGGAACGACTGAGCGGCTCCCTGGCCCTGGACGAGATCGAGGGCTACCACCCGGCGAGCCTGTGCCTGATCAGGTTGGTCTCGCACCTGTCCCCGGACGGCATCCCCGAGGACCTGCTGCGTTCGCCCCGCGCCGTCGCAGAGTACGGCAAGGCCGACCCCCGTTACCGCAGCGGGCTGATCAACTTCAACCACATCCACTACCAGCTCACCCGGGTGCTGCTGCTCCACCACGACCGACACCTGAAGACGTTCTCGGTGCACCCGGCCGTGCAGGAGGTGGTCCGCGACCGCATCCCCGAGGGCGAACGCGCCCGCTTCCAGGAGGCGGCCCGGCTACTGCTGGCCGCCTACGCGCCGCACGACGAAGAGGCCGACGACACCCGGCATGATCACCGCTACGAACACCTGCGCTGGCACATCGCCCCCTCCGGTGCCGACCGCAGCGCCCACGAGGACGTGCGCCGCTGGCTGGTCAACCAGGTGCGCTACCACCACCGGCACAGCGAGTTCGGGGCCGCCTTGCGTCTGGGCGT
Source organism: Nocardiopsis listeri (assembly GCF_020741345.1). GTDB lineage: Bacteria > Actinomycetota > Actinomycetes > Streptosporangiales > Streptosporangiaceae > Nocardiopsis > Nocardiopsis listeri_A. Next base: position 895 of record NZ_DYZD01000164.1, on the reverse strand, counting down.
GCCGTTGTTGGAGAACTGGACCGAGTCCTTCGGCGAACGCGACCAACTCCGGCTCCGTCTGGCCACCCAACTGGCCAACGTCCACCGGTCGCGTGGCGATCACCGCGCGGCGGATCGGCTCAACAGCAGGACCCTCGACCTCCAGTTGGAGGTCCTGGGCGAGGCACACCCGTTCACCCTGCTGACCCGGCGCGGGATGGGTTCGGACCTGCGCGCCCTCGGCCGGTTCCAGGAGGCCCTGCTCCACGACCGCAAGACCTACGACGCCTACCTCGACGACCGTGGGCCCGACCACCAGCACACCCTGCTGGCCAAACACAACCTGGCACTGTCGTTGGCCGCGGCCGGTGAGTACGGTCCCGCTCTGGAGAACGCCGCCCAGGCGTTCCGCAGCGCGCGAGAACTGCTGTCCCAAGGGCATCCGCACACGTGGATCCTGTCCTCGGCCGCCGCGACCTATCGGCGAAGGATGGGCGAGTACGTGATCGCCCAGCGCCAGATCCAGCAGGCCGCCTACCTGCTGCGTCGCACCGTCGGGGAACTCTCCTCGCACACTCTGCACGCCCGCAAGGAGCTGGCGGTCACCGAACGCCTGGTCGGCGAACCCGAGCAGGCGCTGCGCCGGATCCTTCGGACCAGGGAACTGCACCTGAACGAGTACGGCGAGGACCACCCGCGGAGTCTGGCGATGGGCCTGGAACTGGCCGCCTGTCTGGCCGCCGAGGACCGTTTCGAACCGGCCTGGCGGCGGGCGGAGGCCTGCGTGGACGGGTACGAACGGACCTTTGGAGAACGGCACCCGTTCACGCTCGTGGCCCGCTCCAACCTGGCGGCCTACGCCTGCCGCGCGGGCGAGGTCGAGCACGCCGCCGAACAGGCGCGGCCGGCCCATGAG
>NZ_DYZD01000163.1 GCF_020741345.1 Nocardiopsis listeri | reverse complement strand
CCGAGCTGCTGTGTCGGGAGGTCTCACTCGCCCTTGCCGAGGACGACCCGTCCCGGGCCCGCGCGGCATGGGCGCGCGCAGGGGAGTTCGCGGACGCCCTCGCCGGCGCCGAGGCCAGGGCGCGCGTGGCCGAACTGGAGGCCCGGGTCCTGCTGGCCGAAGGCGACCCCTCCGGAGCGGCCGGCGCCCTGGACCGCGCGTCGCGTGTGCGGGGGCGCCCCGATCTGGGCAACCCGTACGTGCGTCGCCTCACCGAGGAGCTGCGCGAGCGGCTGGGCGCCGACGGTGTCGACCGGCTTCCGGGAACGGGACCTCACCCCCCGATGTAGGCCAGAACCGCCCGCACCCGGCGGTTGCTCCCCTCCTCGGTGAGACCGAGCTTGGTGAATATCGAGCCGATGTGCTTGCCCACGGTGGGGGTGGACAGGTCGAGAAGGTCACGGATCCTGGCGTTGTCGTGCCCCTCGGCCATGAGGGACAGCACCTGTTTCTCACGGGGGCTCAGAGTCTCCAGAGGGTCGTTCCCGGACCGTGTCCTGAGCAGGTGGGCGATCACTTCGGGGTCGAGGGCCACGCCACCCCCGGCCACACGTCTGAGCGCGTCGGAGAACTCGGCGACCTCACCGATGCGGTCCTTGAGCAGGTAGCCGATGCCGTGGCTGTCCGCGAGCAGTTCGGTCGCGTACCCGTCCTCCACGTGCGCGGAGAGCACGAGGATGGGGAATCCCGGGATCTCGGCGCGGATCCGCGCGGCTATGTCGAGACCCTCCCTGCGATGGTCGGGCGGCAGACGCACGTCCAGGACGGCGACGTCCGGCCGTAGTTCCTCGAACATCGAGTGGAACTCGGCGGCGTCTCCGGCCGCGCCGACCACTTCGAACCCCTCCACCTCCAGCAGCAGGACGAGCCCCTGACGGAGCAACACGTCGTCCTCGGCGATCAGAACGCGCAAGGCAGCCTCACCTCGATGACGGTCGGCCCGCCGGGCGGGCTGGTGACGCGGGTTCGGCCGTCGAAGGCCGCCACCCGATGACGTATCCCGGACAGTCCGCTGCCCAGGTGCTCGTCGGCCCCGCCCTCACCGTCGTCGTCGACCGTCACGGTGAGCGTCGCCGCGTCCTCCGAGAGGCGGACCCGGGCCTGGGCGGCACCGGAGTGTTTGGCGACGTTGGTGAGGGACTCGGTGACGACGAAGTAGGCCGCGGCCTCGACTGCCGCCGGGAGCCGGGGCAGCTCCCCGACCTCCACCTCGCAGGGCACCCCCGACCGGGAGGCCAAGGAGGAGACGGCGGCGGCCAGACCCTGGTCGGCGAGGATCGGCGGGTAGATGCTGCGGACCACGGCGCGCAGATCGCGAAGGGCCTCCTCCGAGGCGTCCTTCGCGCGGGTCATCAGCTCCCGCGCCCGCTCGGGGTCCTTGGCCATCACACGCTCGATCAGCCCCAGGTGCATGCGGACGGCGACGAGCCGGTTCTGGGTGCCGTCGTGCAGGTCCCGTTCGATCCGGCGCAGCTCCATGCCGTGCGCCTCCAGTGCCTCCTGACGGAGGAGGTTGGCTTCGGCGAGCCGGTCACGAAGCCGGCCGGCGCCCGCCCGCAGGAGAACGCACCCCGCCAGGTGGGCGTGCGCCGAGGCCGACCGAGGCACGAAATACCGGTTGAGAGCCAGATATGCCAGCCCGACCAACGGGGTGGTGAGCGCCGCCCCCCACGAGTCGACGGGATAACCGCCGGGGCTCACCGCCATTTCCGTCGGCAGTGCCCACCACCAGAACAGACAGGTGAAGGAGACCAGGACGCCGATTCCGAGAATGATGGCGATGACGGCGCACGACAACCCGAGGAGCGCGTTGACGCACATCCAGCGAATCGCGTTCCACAAGTCGGGGCTGTGGAGGTTTTCGGTTGCCTCGTCCTGCTGATCCGGGCCCTGCAGAAACTCCCTGGCCAGGGCGAGGTCCCGCGCGGCCCCGCGCACCAGGGGGGCCGCGACCCACTGGCGCAGACGGACACCGACATACACGACCACCAGTGCGTGGGACCCGATCAGGGCGCTGATCAGGAGCCACGAGCGCAATGCCCCCGCGCCCGCGCGCAGGCAGTAGAGAGTGCCCTCCCACGCACCTTTGCGCGCGCCCTCCCGCAGTTCGACCGCGTATGACAAAAGGAAACTCCCGGACCGATAATCGGGAAATCAATTTCAGGCCCATGGTAGCATTCCGGCGTTGATATTCAGAGAGGGCGAGATGTTTCGAACAAAGAGAAAAGGACATGGTACCGACCCGGGGAACAGAACGGATCCCGGCGTAACCCCGGCTCTTCGCATGCTTGACGTGCGCAGAACATACGACACGGGGGCCGGAAAGGTGAGTGCTCTTCGTGGTATTTCCGTAGAACTTGCAAAAGGAAGCTTCACTGCGGTAATGGGCCCCTCCGGCTCCGGAAAAAGCACCTTCCTGCACTGCGCCGCGGGCCTCGACCGGCCCACCGAAGGCGAGGTGCTGTTGGGGGGGACCAGCCTGGTGGGGATGTCGCAGAACGCCCTCAGTCGTCTGCGGCGCGAGCGCGTGGGGTTCGTGTTCCAGGCCTACAACCTGCTCTCCGCGCTGAGCGTGCAGGACAACATCACGATGCCCCTGCGGCTGTCCGGGGCACCCGTGGACCACGAGTGGGCCGACCAGGTGGTACGCCGGGTGGGCATCCACGATCGGCTCCACCACCGCCCCGGCGAGCTCTCCGGCGGGCAACAGCAACGTGTGGCCCTCGCCAGGGCACTCATCGGCCGCCCCGACCTGATCCTGGCGGACGAGCCGACCGGCGCCCTGGACTCCCACACCGGCACGCAGGTGCTGGAACTGCTGCGCTCCACCGTCGACTCCCTGGGCCAGACCGTGCTCATGGTGACCCATGACCCCGTCGCCGCGTCCTATGCCCGGACCGTACTCTT
>NZ_DYZD01000162.1 GCF_020741345.1 Nocardiopsis listeri | reverse complement strand
AGTACTGGACCATGTCGTTGCGCTCGGGCTCGCCGTGCACCAGCACGTCCAGGCCGATCTCCTCCTGGAGCGCGATCACCCGGTCGATCTCCGCGCGCAGGAGCGCCTTGTAGTCCTCGGTGGGCAGCTCGCCCCTGCGGTGCGCGGCGCGGGCACGGCGCAGTTCGGAGGTCTGCGGGAAGGAGCCGATGGTGGTCGTGGTCAGCGGCCCCAGGGCGGGCACGTCCCGGTCCTGGGGACGCTCGTAGGCCTCCGGGCCGAGGGCGTCCAGACGGGCGCGCACCCGGGCGTCGGTGAAGGCCGGGTCGCGCGGCTCGGACCCGCCCTGGTAGTCGGCGTCGGCGCCCTCGGAGAGCACCCGACCGAGAAGCGCGACCTCCCGGGTCTTCTGCTCGGCGAAGGCCAGGGTGGCGCGCAGCTCGGGCGCCAGGGAGGTCTCGGCGTCCAGGTCGATGGGCACGTGCAGCAGCGAGCAGGAGGTGCTCACCGTGAGCTCGTCGGTCAGGGCCAGGAGGGTGCCCAGTTCGGCGACGGCGGCCGGCAGGTCGGTGCGCCAGACGTTGCGCCCGTCCACCACACCCGCGACCAGGCGGGTGGAGCCCAGCCCGGAGACGGCGGTGAGGTCGGAGGCGCCCTCGGAGTCGGTGACCAGGTCCAGGCCCACGGCCTCGACCGGGGAGTCCTTGAGCACGCGCAGGGCGGCGGCGCCGATGGAGCCGAAGTAGGTGGACACCAGGAGCGAGGGACGCTCGGTGAGCGAGCCCAGACGCCCGTAGGCGCGCTCCAGGTGGTCGACCGCGGCGCGACCCTCGTCGGTGGCCAGGATCGGCTCGTCGAGCTGGACCTCGGTGGCGCCCGCGGCCTTCAGGTCGCCCAGAAGCCTGGCGTAGGCGTCCAGGAGCTGGTCGAGGAGTTCGATGGGCTCCCAGCCCTCCGGGGCGTCCTCGGCGGCCTTGGCCAGCAGCAGGAAGGTCAGCGGACCGACCAGGACCGGGCGGGTCCGGTAGCCGGCCTCGGCGGCCTCACGGAACTCGGCGAGGGGCTTGTCACCGACCAGGCGGGGGCGGGTGCTCGGGGAGAGTTCGGGGACCAGGTAGTGGTAGTTGGTGTCGAACCACTTGGTCATCTCCAGCGGCGGCGCGCCCTGCTCGCCGCGGGCGAGGGCGAAGTAGCGGCGCAGTTGCTCGTCCCGGTCCTCGGCCTGGGCCGGGGAGGTGAAACGGGCGGGCACCAGGTCGAACAGGACCGCGGTGTCCAACACCTGGTCGTAGTAGGAGAAGGTGTTGGACGGGATGTCGTCCACCCCGGCCTCGCGCAGTCGGGCGTAGACGCCCTTGCGCAGGTCGGCGGCGACGGCGTCGAGTTCGGCGGCCGTGGTGTCGCCCTTCCAGTAGGACTCACTCGCGCGCTTGAGTTCGCGGGCGGGGCCGATGCGCGGGTAACCGTGGACCGTGGAGCGCACGGACGGTCCGGTGGTCGCGGGGTTGCTGACCATGAAGCTTCTCTCCCTCGTCGAAAGCCGGGTACCGGCCACGAGGAGCGGCGAGGAGCGCGGCACGCCGAGGGGCCCACCCGGGGCGCACGTGCCTGACGACCTCGGCCCTCCCACGGGGCTCGGGACCACCGGCGGCACAGGTGCGCCGCCGGGTGGAGGCAGGTCTTCGGACTCGTGGGCGTTTCCGACGCTGTGCGCCGGTCGTCCTAATGATCACCGCTTCCCGGTTTTCCGACTTTTCCGGTCGGATCACCAGTGCTTTTGGCGACGCTCGTTCCCACATACCGCTGCGGGGCAGTCCCGGATTCGCACCGGGTTCCCTCTTTCGACACACTCCGACCTACCGGAGCGGGCTCCGGGAATCGATGGTGGGAGTGTGTACCTTCCACGCCTGCAAGTATAGGGAGCACCCCCTTCGCCCCTGCACCCGGCGTGACCCCTTGGCCCGGAGCACACGAGCGAACCCATTTCGCGTGCCCGGCATCACACCCGATACCAGCGTTACGCGAAAGACCCCCGTCCTTTCGCGAACGTTCGTCTGACGATGAGCGTGGAGAGCCCCCAGGTGAAGCAGCAAGACGGTCCCAGCATGGCCCCCGACCGCCCCGTTCTGACGGCCGCGATCGCGATGGTCGTCCTCACGGGACTGGTGCTGTCGGCGACACGACCACCGGGCCCGCCCGAGGGCGGAGTCATCGAGAGCATCACACAGAACGTGGCGGTGGACACCGACGACGACCTTCCGGCGGAAGGGTCCGATGAGGGGACGACCGTGGTGGACGCGGCGGCGCTCCCCGGCACCGAGGAGACCTCGGTCGACTACGAGGGCGACAGTGAGGTGGCCGTCGTCTACCCGGCCATCCCCAACGCCGACCCCCTCACCGACTTCCTGGACCGCACCTTGACCGCCCAGGTGCACGCCTTCGACGCCGCCAACCCCGGAGCGGTGTCCTTCGAGGGCGAGTGGCGACTGACCGCCGCCCGTGACGGGGTCGTGGGTGTGCGGATCACCACCACCGAGACCGACTCGGAGGAGACCCGCGTCGGGCACAGCACCTACTGGTACGAGACCGACGACGGCTCGGTGCACGGTTCCAGCGGTCTGCTCGCCGGCCAGGACGAGCTGGCCACGCTCAACGCCCTCGTGCTCGACGGGGTCCCGGACACCGTCGCCACCGGGTCCCTGTACCCCATCAGCGGCCTCTACGACTCCCTCGCGTTCAGCCCCGAGGGTGACCTGATCGTGGAGTTCGACGACGGACAGGTCGCACCCACCTCGGAAGGGCGCGTCGACGTCGTGATCGAACGCGACGAGGCCGAGGAACTGCTGTCGGATTTCGGGGTGCGGGCGCGCGACGCCGCGACCAAGGGCGTCGAGGAGTTCACCGTGGCCGCGGCCCCCGAGGCCGAGAAGGACGGCACCGGCGTCACCTCTCCCGGTGAGTTCTCCCCCGTCGACGACGGGATCGACTGCGCCGACCCCGAGACGCGCTGTGTGGCGCTGACCTACGACGACGGCCCCGGCGGCCGGACCTCCGAGCTGCTGGACACGCTCGCCGAGTACGACGCCAAGGCGACCTTCTTCGTCACCGGCCACCCCGTGATGGAGAACCCGTTCACGGTGCGCCGCACCTACGCGGAGGGCCACGAACTGGCCAACCACACCCTGTCCCACCCCGACCTGGCCACACTCGGCGCGGGAGGCGTGCGCGCGAACCTGGACCCGGTCCAGGCGCTGGTGTACCGGGAGACCGGGTACACGATGGACCTGATGCGTCCGCCCTACGGTTCCACCGACGACACCGTCGCCCAGGTCACCGAGGAGATGGGCCTGGCCCAGGTCCTGTGGAGCGTGGACACCAACGACTGGAAGGACCGAAAGGCGGGCGTGGTCGCCGACCGGGCCGTGGACGGCGCCTCGGAAGGGGCGATCATCCTGATGCACGACATCCACGACACCACCATCGACGCGTCCCGCGAGATCGTCCGTGAACTGGACGAACAGGGCTACACCATGGTGACGGTGTCGCAGCTGCTCGGCACCCCGGAACCGGGTCGCAGCTACGTCGACGGGGTCCCGGAGGTACCCGAGGACGAAGAGGCCGAGGAGGCCGCCGAGACCGAGGGGGACGACGATGGGACCGGTGAGGACGCCGGCGACGAGGACGACTGACGGGGACCCTGGGATTACCGGGCCCGGGGCGCTGACCACATGTGGACAGCGCCCCGGGCCCGGCGTTCTTCTCCCTTATGTTGCTCCCAACAGGTGCGGGAGCATCCGTTCTCAGGGAGAGGGAGTCGGGTTTTGTCGTCGAGCGAGAACGCACCGGGACGCACCACCACCCGGCGCCGTGGAGGCCGTGGGGGACGGCTCTGGTCCGGGGCCCTCACGGTCGCCCTGGCCCTCCCTCTCGCCGCGTGTGATCAGGACATCGCGGGCGACGACGATCCCGAATCGATCCGGGTGCTGTCGGCGGAGGCCGATGACGGCGTCCGGGAACGGACGACCGGCCCCGAGGACTACGAGGACCACCCCTACGTCCCGGAGGCCGAGGTCGAGCTCTCCGTCGCCCTCCCCGAGTTCGCGAACGCCGAGCCCTTCACCGAGAGCCTCGCCGCCCGAGCCGACGACGAGGTCCGGGACTTTCGCGCCGGCACCCGTGACCCGGTGGCCCTGGACATCGGCTGGGAGCTGGTGGCCGCCGGCGACGGAGTGCTCGGGGTGCGACTCCTGCGCACCGAGGAGGACATGCACGGCCTGCGCGAGGGCCACTCCACCTACTGGTACGACGGGACCACCCGACACACCGCCTACTCCACCGAACTGCTCGCCGGACAGGAGGAGCTGGACGCGCTCAACGACATCGTCCGCGAAGACCTCTCCGAGGACGCGGAGGTCGACCTCGACTCCCTGTTCCCCGTCCTGCGCACCTACGACTCCATCGGCTTCAACAGTGACGGCGACCTGGTGGTGGAGTTCGACGACGGGCACCTGTCGCCCGTGGAGGAGGGACACGTGCCCTCCGCCGAGTTCGGCCGCAAGGTCGTGGTGATCGACCACGAGACCGCCGCGCCTCTCCTGTCCGACCTGGGTCAACGCGCTCGGGAGGCCTCTCTCGTGGACGAGGCCGACCTTTCCCTGCCCGCCGCCGAGGACGACGACGCGCAGGACCCGCCACCGCCCGGGGTGTTCGTCCCCCACCTCCCGGACGTGAACTGCCAGGACGGCGACACCCGTTGCGTGGCGCTGACCTTCGACGACGGCCCCGTGGAGGCCACCCCGCACCTGCTGGACATCCTGGCCGAGGAGGAGGTCACCGCCTCGTTCTTCCTGAACGGAGGCCCCACCCTCACCCGGCCGGGGGTACTGCGTCGTGCCTACGCCGAGGGCCATGAGATCGCCGGCCACGGCGACCTGCACGACCCGATGAACCGGATGGACGCCGAGGAACTGCCCGGCCAGATCGCGGCGGTGGGAGCGATGATCCGCAGACAGACCGGACACACGGTGGAGCTGTTCCGACCTCCGTTCGGCGCCACCGACGAGAACGTGCACGATGCCATCGCCGAGCAGGAGCTGGTGGAGACCATGTGGACGGTGGACAGTCGGGACTGGGAGAACCTGAAGCGCGACGAGATCGTGGAGAACGTGGTCGGCCGGGTGGAACCGGGCGCGGTGGTGCTGATGCACGATCCGCTGCCCGAGACGCTGGCGGCCGTCCCAGAGATCATCGAACGCCTGCGGGAACTGGACTACGTGTTCGTCACCCCGACCCAGGCGATGGGCCACCCCGACCCCGGATACAGCTTCCCCGAGGACTGGGACGGCGACTGGTAGGCGGCTAGGGCGAAAACGACGACGCGGCCGGTGGGCGGATCCCCACCGGCCGCGTGTGTCGTGTGCGCGATATCGGGCGGCCGGGGTCAGCCGGCCTCGGTGGTCTCCGAGACCACCTTCAGGGCGGGGCCCGGGGCGTCCACGCCCACGGCCTCCTGGACCGAACGGTAGCCGGCGGCGCGCACCAGGCGGGCCAGCCCACGGTGGATGCGGCGCGGCCACAACGGACCGCCGTAGATCAGTCCGGTGTAGCCCTGCACCAGGGTCGCTCCGGCGCGGATGCGCGCCCAGGCGTCCTCGGGGGTCTCGATACCGCCGACGGCCACCAGGGTGACGCGGTCACCGACCTTGGCGCGCAGCCGGCGCAGCACCTCCAGGGAACGCGCCTTGAGCGGGGCGCCGGACAGGCCACCGGCGCCGGCCTCCGTCACCCGCTCCTTCGGAGTGTCCAGCCCGTCGCGGGAGATGGTGGTGTTGGTGGCGATGATCCCGTCCAGGCCCTCGGCCAGGGCCAGGTCGGCGACGGCGTCGACGTCCTCGTCGGCCAGGTCGGGGGCGATCTTGACCAGCAGCGGCAACTCGGGGCGGCCGGCCTCGGCCAACGCCGCGCGGACCGCCGCCAGCAGGGGGCGCAGCTGTTCCACACCCTGGAGGTTGCGCAGGCCGGGGGTGTTGGGCGAGCTGACGTTGACGACCATGTAGTCGGCGTAGCGGGCCAGTCGCAGGGCGCTGAGCGCGTAGTCGGCGGGTGCCTCGGCCTCCGGGGTGACCTTGGTCTTGCCGATGTTGACCCCGAGCAGGGGGCGTTCCCGACCGGCGCGGCCGGCCTGGCGTTCCAGGCGGTCCTGCTCGTGGTGCAGCCGCTCGGCGACCAGGGCCGAACCCTCGTTGTTGAATCCCATCCGGTTCACGATGGCTCGATCCGCGACCAGGCGGAACAGGCGGGGCCGTGGGTTGCCGGGCTGGGGGTGGGCGGTGACGGTGCCCACCTCCACGTAACCGAAGCCGAGCGCGGCCAGGCCGCGGGGACTCTCCGCGTTCTTGTCGAACCCGGCCGCCATGCCCAGGGGGCCGGGGAAGTCCCGGCCCAGGGCGTGCACGGTCAGCTCGGGCTCACGCGGTCCCAGGACCCGGGTCATGGCCTCGGCCACACCGGGGACCGCGGTGATGCCGCGCAGCGCGGCGAAGCTCAGCTTGTGGGCCTTCTCGGCGTCCATGTGCCGAAGGACCGAGCTGAAGAGGATCTGGTAGAACACGGCTATCCGTTTCCGTCGCCCTCGCGCTCTGCGAGGAAGCGTTCGAGTTCCGCGCCGAGTTCGTCGGCGGTGGGCAGGCCTGCTTCGTCCTCGCCCAGTGGGGAGCCCGGGGTCTCACCCTCGGAGCGCGAGGACATGATGTCGTCGTACTGGCGTTCCAGGTTGGCGACCACGCGCTGGATCTCCTCGGAGGCCGCGACCTGCTCGGCGATCTCCACGTCGGTGCTCGCCGCCGTCTCCTCCATGTCGGTGGTGGACACGGCAAGGCCGGTGGCCCCGGTGACGTAGCCCAGGGCCGCGATGGCGGCGCGCGGGTACTGGGACTGGGACAGGTAGCTGGGCACGTGGACGGCGTAGCCGATGAAGTCGTGGCCGCGCTCGCCCAGGCGGAACTCCAGCAGCGACACGGCGCTGCCGGGTACCTCGACCCGACCGATCCAGGGAGTGTGACCGGCGACCAGTTCGGGTCGGGTGGAGTGCGGGGTGACCGTCACCGGGCGGGTGTGCGGAACCGCCATGGGGATTCCATGGGTGCTGACGGACAGCGAGACGGTGAAACGGTCGACCAGCTGCTGGACGGCGGCGACGAACAGCTCCCACTCGCGGTCCGGCTCGGGGCCGTGCAGGACCAGGAAGGGCGCGCCCTCGTCGTCGTGCATCCGGTACAGGGCCAGCTTGGGCGCCGTGTAGTCGATCCAGGTGTTCTCTCGGAACGTCATCGATGGTCGACGGTCGCGGTAGTTCACGAGCCGGTCGGTGTCGAAGGTCGCGATCTCCTCGGCGGCGAACTGTTCGAAGAGCGCCTCGGCCATCTGCCGTCCCGCGTGTCCGGCGTCGACGAAGCCGTCCAGGCAGACCAGCATCGCCTGCCCGGCGACATCGTCGAAACCGGGGTGGAGTTGGTACAGATCTGCGGGGTCACGCACCGGATTCTCGTCTCCAAAGGGGTCGGGATCGCAGGGCGGCACTCACACCGACATCGGTCCGGGATAGTCCGTTTCGATGTCCTTCGGGGTTACCGCACCCTGCGTTTCCACAATACCGACCCGCCCCGACCAACGACCGGCCTCGACCCCCTCCGGGTGACCACGGCCACACCCGGGGCGGTCCCCGGTGTGGGATCAGCGTTGTTCGGCCACGCGCATGCTCCGCAACCGGTTGAGGACCGCGGCGATCTCCTGCCTGCGCGGCAGCGCGTAGTCTCCGCCGAAGTCCTCGCCGAGCAGGGTCACGCCCCGCCCCGCCAGGCTCTCCTCCAGGGAGTCCAGGGCCTCGGCCAGGGTCCTCTCACCGTCCAGGTGGCCACCGGTGACCAGGGAGCGCAGCGCCAGCCCGGCTCCGGTGATCTGTCCGGCGTCGACGAACTGCTCCACCGCGCGCACGTCGATGTCGCTCTCGCCGAACACCAGCACGTCCATGTCGCGTCGCTTGAGTTTGGACCGGCCCCGGTCGGTGCGATCGTCCACCGACGCGCGGTCGACGACCCGGGCGCGTGGCAGCGCGAACTCCGCGTCGGTTCGGTCCCCGGCCAACTCGCGGGCGCGTTCGGTGACGTCGTGCGGGTGGTAGGCGTCCAACATGATGACGTGGTCGGCCACGTCGAAGTAGTCGCCGCTGCCGCCCATGACCAGCACGGTCGACACCCCGTGCTCGCGGCGCAGCGGGCGCACCAGGTCGACGAAGGGCACCAGGGGTTCGCGGTCGCCGTGCACCAGGGACTGCATGCGTTCGTCGCGGATCATCAGGTTGGTCGCGGTGGAGTCCTCGTCCACCAGCAGGGTGCGCGCGCCGATCTCCACCGCCTCGCAGATGTTGGCCGCCTGCGAGGTGGAACCGGAGGCGTTCTCGGTGCGGAAGTCGCGGGTGTCGGCTCCGGTGGGCAGGTTTCGCACGAACGGGCTGACGTCGACCCGCTCCACCCGGCGGCCCTCCTCGGCTCGGATCTTCACCGCGTCGTCCCTGGTCACCACCAGTTCCCGGCCGTCCTCGGGCACGTGGTCGTAGACCCCGCGCTCCAGGGCGTGCAACAGGGTGGACTTGCCGTGGAAGCCACCGCCCACGATCAGTGTGATGCCCTCGGGCACCCCCATCCCGGTCACCGTGCCCCGGTGTGGCAGGTCCACGCTCACCCGCAGGGATTCGGGGGAGGCGAAGGGCACCACGCCCTCACCGCGCATGGGTTCGTCGCTGATCCCACTCAAACGGGGCAGGATCGCCCCGTCGGCGACGAACGCCACCAGCCCGCGCTCGGCCAGGGAGGCGCGGAGCGCGACGGTGTCGGCCACACTGTCGGCGAAGGCCCTGGCTGCGGCCTGGTCGATCTCCTCCCAGTCCAGGTCGTCGACCAACTCGGGGACGGTGCGACACAGCTCGCGTTCGGCGGTACGGCCGTCGATGCGTCGCCCGTGCCCGGGCAGGTCCAGGCCGATCCGCAGATCCAGGGAACCGTCCGCGCCCACCTGGCAGGACGAGCGCGCGATGACCTCCTGGCCGCCGGTGTCGATCCGTAGCAGCGACCCCTTGAGTCGGCGGCGGGCCAGTCGGCCGAGGAAGTCCGCGGTGGCCCGGCGGCGTACCGGGTCGGCGTAGGCGCCGTTCGGGATCCCGGCGTCGGGACGGAGGATGCGCACCCGCGAGGGTGGCGCGAACGGGTCGGCCTGGACCCGCTGCACGGTCAGGGTGAAGTCGCCGAAGTCCCAGTCGCCCTTGAGGGACTTGTAGCGCCCGTAGGAGGCACCGTCCATCTTCAGCAGTTCCTGGGACAGTCGGGCGTCGTCGCGCACGCCGCGGATGGGTTCGGGTTCGGGCCTGCGTCCGCCGCCCCCACGGCCCCCTCCACCGCGGTGACCGTTCCCCTGACGTCCCGACATCGTTTCCCCCAGTTCGGTCTACTGCACTGCCCCGCCAGGTTAGGACTTTCCCGAAGTTCTCGCTCCGAGCCTGTGGACAACGTCGCCGTGTCGTGGACCGGGCGGCTACGTTTCCTAGAAGCCCTTCCAGACAAGGAGTTCCGCCGTGAACACGGTCCTGTTCGCCCCGGAGACCTTCAACCTCGCCGAGACCACGCGGGCCATCGAGGTGGCCCGGTGGTCGCGGGAGCGGCACGAGCGCGTGTTCGCGGGGTACTCCGAGCGCTACGCGGGGCTGATCGAGGAGGCGGGGTTCGAGTACCACGCGCTCACTCCCCCGCTCAGCGAGGAACAGGCCGACCAGGCGATCCGCTTCGACCAGGGCGCCGGGCTCGAACACCCCTTCACTCCCGAGATGTTCCGGGAGCGGGTGGAGAGCGAGCGCGCCCTCAACGCCCTGCTGCGCCCGGCCGCGACCGTCATCGGCAGCACCCTCAGCCAGTTCGTGTCCGCGCGCGCCGACGGCATCCCCCTGGTCTACGTCAAACCGTTCGCGTACTCCTGGCCGCACCTG
>NZ_DYZD01000161.1 GCF_020741345.1 Nocardiopsis listeri | reverse complement strand
CAACAACCGGAAGGACCAGGACCCCAGGCGCCCCACCAGCAGACTGGCGAGACACTCGTCCACCTGGCTCTCACTACCACCAGCACAGTCGAGTTCAACGCAGTAACGCAGTGCTGTAGCACGTCGCGATGCGGTGCAGTTCCGGCCGAGCGCACACCGGGGATTTTCCGGGGGGTCATGTCGACCGCTCACTTCCACAGGGCAGGATGTTGGTGTGGGGCAGCCCACACGGACGTGTGCTCGCATGGTCACCCTGGAGGAGGCGGTTCAATGACGAAACGCAAGCCCACCGGCATGGAATTCGAGTCCTGGATCGACGCCCAGATCCGTGAGGCTCAGGAGAAGGGGGAATTCGACGACCTTCCCGGTGCCGGCAAGCCCATCCCCGATATCGACCGCCCCTACGACGAGAACTGGTGGATCAAGCGCAAGCTCAAGCAGGAGAACGTCTCGCTGCTGCCGCCCACCCTGCGCCTGCGCAAGGAGGCCGAGGACACCCTCGTCGAGGCTCGCAAAGCTCGAACGGAGAAGCGCGTCCGGGAGCTCTTGGAAGGCCTGAACAAGAAGATCCGGGAGATGAACACGAATTCGCCCCCGGGCCCGCCGCTCAACCTGATGCCCTACGACGTCGACGAGTTCCTTCGTGACAAGTGGGAGGGCTCCGGGGCCTGACCCCCGTTCCACCGCGTACCTCCCCCAGGTACAGGTCATAGCCCCGGAACACGATGGAACAGCGTGCCGAATCCGAGCTCCGGGGCCTTCGTGGTTCTGCATCTCGTGATTGGTGGGTCTACACCCCGTGAACGGTGTGCCGGAAGTGCGCGTAGCGTTCACGCAGTTCCGCTCCGGTGTCGGAGCTGTGCGCGGACGTTTCCTCCGGGGCGCCCAGGGTCCACACCGGCGGCGATTCCTCACCGGACAGGGCCCAGGCGGCCTGGCGGGCGGCGCCCAACGCCACGTACTCGGCGGCCGGCGGAACCACCACGGGTGCCCCCAGGACGATGGGGGCGATGGCGCGGACCGCGGCCGACCGGGCGCCTCCGCCCACCAGAAGCACCCGTTCGGTGGGCACTCCCTGCTCGGAGAGGGCGGCCAATCCGTCGGCGAGTCCGCAGAGCATCCCCTCCACGGCGGCGCGGGCGATGTTGCCGGGGGTCATGTTGTCCCGGCGCAGGCCGTGCAGGGAACCGGTGGCCTCGGGTAGTTCGGGGGTGCGTTCGCCGTCCAGGTAGGGCAGCAGCACCACGCCCTCCGCCCCCGGGTGCGCTCCCAGGGCGAGACGGTCGAGTCCGGCCAGGTCGGTGCCGAGCATCGCGGCGGCCGAGCTCAGGACCCGGGCGGCGTTGAGGGTGCACACCAGTGGCAGATGGCCGCCGGTGGCGTCGGCGAACCCGCACACCGTTCCGGTGGGGTCGTGGGTGGGGCGGTCGTGCGCGGCGAACACGGTGCCGCTGGTGCCCAGTGACACGACCACGTCGCCGGGGCGTGCCCCCAGGCCGAGGGCGGCCCCCATGTTGTCACCGGTTCCGGGTGCGATGAGGGCGCCTTCGGGGGTGTGGCCCACGGTCTCGGCGGGGGCGGCCACACGGGGGACCTCCAGTTCCCGGCCGAATCCGCGCACCAGCAGGTCGGTGCGGTAGGTGTTCTCCGCGGGTGACCAGTAGCCGGTGCCGGAGGCGTCGCCGCGGTCGGTGGTGGGCGCTTGGCGGCCACCACCGAGCCGCCAGGTCAGCCAGTCGTGGGGGAGCATGACGCCGTGCGCACGGGCGGCGAGTTCGGGTTCGTGTTCGGCGAACCAGCGCAGCTTGCCGACGGTGAAGCTGGCCACCGGCACGTTGCCCACGGCGTCGGCCCAGGCCTTGGGGCCGCCCAGTTCCTCGACCAGGTCGTGGGTGGCCGCGGCGGAGCGGGCGTCGTTCCACAGCAGGGCGGGGCGGATGACCTCCCCGTCTTCGTCGACCACGACCATGCCGTGTTGTTGGCCGGCCACGGAGACCGCGGCGACGTCGTCGAGCAGCCCGGAGGAGGCCTCGCTCAGGGCGCTCCACCAGTGGCGGGGGTGGGTCTCGGTGCCGTCGGGGTGCGGGGCACGGCCCTCGCGCACCACCTTGCCGGTGGCGCTGTCACAGACCACGACTTTGCAGGACTGTGTCGAACTGTCGATTCCGGCGACGAGTGCCATGTTCGCTCCGTGTTGGTGAGGGGTCCTGGCCGGGGCTCGGCGGGCTCATTCTCGCACTTCGGTGACCCCTCTCACAGCCCGGGGTCCGGCTCGACGCATCACTTGCCAGAGCAGGAAGGCGTCAATAAACTTGAGTCGGTACAACTCAAGCCGATGGGAGTGGTCCGATGCGCGTCACGGACGTCTTCGAGGGGGTCGAGTACACCCTGTGGGCACAGCTCGCCGTGGGTCCGGTCGCCCGGGTCGACAGCGGGCGTCGCGGCGCCGACCTCGTGGTCGAGGTCGAGCTCACCCCGGGAGTGGATCCGGGCGAGATCCTCGTTCTGCGGGAGGAGCGCACCCTGACCCTGGTGAACGCCTTCGATCGTGCGGTGCTGCACCGGATCCCCCTGGATACCGCGGTGGGCCGCCCCGTTCGGCGCGACCTGCCGGGAAGGCTGCTCCTCACCGCGCCTCTGGCCGGTCCGGCCCCGGTCTGGGTGACCCCCGGAGTGCGCTCGCGCGCCGGACGTCTGCGCGCCGCTCTGACCCGCTTGTACGACCGTTTTCGTGGACTTTTCCGAGCATGACGAGGGCGCCCCCGATCGTGCGGGGGCGCCCTTCTTCCCGGGCGAAGGGAAGTCTGTCGCCGGTACACCGGCCGGAGCTCAGTCCAACGGGGCCACCGAGGAGAACGAACCTTGGTGGTACACCAGCGGCGGTCGCGGGTCCTGCAACACCACGGTGTGGGTCACCTGCCCACGACCAGCCAGTGGTCGCCGATCAACCGGGTGTCGAACCGCTCGCACACCAGATGCGCGGCGGCCCCGTCCAGCAACGGCACATCGGCGGGGCCGGGACGCCACGACGTCGGCGGCGCGAACCGGGTGGCCAGGTCCGCCTGCTTCTCACTGAGCAACTGCACCCCGAACTCCCCGGCCAGACGCAGCGTCGGCCAGGTGGACGAGGAGTCGGCGACGTAGAAGGACACCAGCGGCGGGTCGAGGCTCACGCTGGTGAACGAGGTGGTGGTCAGACCCACAGGACGTCCCTCGACGCCGGCTGTGATGACGACGACGCCCGCCGGGTGGTTGCGCATCGTCGTGCGGAACCGATCGGCCTCGGCCGTGGCCGCGTCGGCCTCCGCTCCTCCCGAGGAGAGCACCGCGCCGGCCGCGTCCACCCGGCCGGCGGCGGTGTCCGCAAAGGCCTCGGCCGAGCGCACCAGCACCTCCAGTTCACCGAATCGCTGCAC
>NZ_DYZD01000160.1 GCF_020741345.1 Nocardiopsis listeri | reverse complement strand
GCGCCAGGATGACGTTGCTCGGCTTGATGTCGCGGTGGATGAGGTCGTGGGAGTGGATGGTGTCCAGGGCCTCGGCGAGCAGGGCGGCCAACGCGCGCAGCGAAGGGGCGTCGAGTGGCCCGCGTTCGGCCAGTGCCTCCTTCAGCGACGGACCGGGGATGTGTTCGTAGGCGATCCACGGCCGTTCCGAATGGGGATCGCTGTCGACCACCTCCGCGGTGTAGCGCCCGCCCACCCGAGCGGCGAGTTCGGCCTCGCGGGCGAACCTCGCACGGTAGTCGGTGCCATCGAGGTGGTCGTCCTCCACCAGGGCCGAACGCACCACCTTGACCACCACGTGGGCGCCGTCGTCGGCCCGCCCCAGGTACACCTGGCCCATGCCACCGGTGCCGAGCCGGTGTGTCAGTGGGTACGGTCCGATCCGGTCGGGATCGTGGGGCGAAAGGGGCAGCACGTCACGCCTTTCTGCAGGACTTCACCCTCACTGTGTTCCCTTTTAGGCGCGTTCATCCCTTCCTGGGGGTAATCGTTCGGAATCCTTGTATGACCATTGCCCAGGGGTTCGACCCGGGGCCGGCGCTTTCGAACCGGAGTTCGACCGGGGCCCAGGCTTGCGGTCGACGCGACGTCAACGCCTACGGTCGTGCCGAGGCCGGACGGACCGGCCCGACGAAGGGAACCCGATGTCCTGGTCGATGGCGGAGGTCTGCCGAGGTAGCGGCGTGACCTCCCGAACCCTGCGCCACTACCACCACATCGGTCTCTTGGAGCCCGAGAGCGTGGGCCCCGGAGGGCAGCGCCGGTACGGTGACCGCGAACTGCGCCGACTGCAACGGATCCTGGTCATGCGCGAGCTGGGGCTGGGACTGGCCGATATCCGCCGTGCCCTGGACTCCGAACACGACGAGGTCGCCGCGCTGCGCCGGCATCTGTTCGACCTGGAGGCCGAGCGCGACCGGTTGGGTTCCCTCATCGAGACCGTGCGTCGCACCGTCGACGCGCTGGAAGGGAACGACATGACCACCATCCGACCCGAGGAGCTCTTCACGGGCTTCGACGTCACCTACTACGACGACCGGGTCCGCACCCAGTGGCCCGAGCAGTGGGAGGAGGCGGGCGCCGCCGGCCGCGACCTCACCCCCGAGGAGGGCGAGCGGATGCGTGCGCAGGCCGCGGCCCAGCTGGAGCGGATGGCCGCCCACCTGCGGGCCGGCCGTCCGGTCGACGACCCGGCCGTGCGCGCCGAGATCGCCGCCCACTACGAGGGCGTGTGCCGAATGTGGACCCCGGACGCCGAGGCGTTCGTCCAGCTGGGACGGGTCTACGCCGAGCCGGGACCGTGGCGCGAGGTGTACGAGAAGGTGGCCCCAGGACTGGCCGACTACCAGTGCGAGGCCATGGAGGACTACGCCCGGCACGTGCTGGGACAGCAGGAGTCGCGGTGACCGAGGTCCCGCCGCCCGCCCATGGGCGGCGGGACCTCGCCTTCTCAGAGGACGTCGGGGGACACGTCCAGGACGGTGCGGTCGCGGGAGGCGACCAGGTCGAACCAGGGCCCGGTCCTGGGCAGCTCGTGCCGGAAGAAGTAGGCGGCCGCGGCCCGCTTGCCCTCGTAGAAACCGCCGCACCGGCCGTGCGCCGTGACCAGCTGCTCCAACCAGAGCCAGGCGACCACCACGTGGCCCACGGCCTCCAGGTAGACCGTGGCGTTGGCCAACGCCACGGCCGGGTCGCCCTCGGACCAGGCCGAGGCGGCCGTCTCGGCCGTGCGCGCCAGGGCCGCGTCCAACAGCTCGGCGTATTCGGCCTCGGCCCCGCCCAGCCCTCGCGCCCGTTCCACGGTGGCGCGTGCGGTCTCCACCAGCAGCGTCAACCGCGCCCCGCCGTCCTGGACCACCTTGCGGCCCAGCAGGTCCAGCCCCTGGATGCCGTGGGTGCCCTCGTGGATGGCGTTGAGCCGGTTGTCCCGGTAGTGCTGTTCCACGTCGTACTCGCGGGTGTAGCCGTAGCCGCCGTGGACCTGGATGGCCAGGCTGTTGGCCTCCAGACACCACTGGGAGGGCCAGCTTTTGACGATGGGGGTCAGCACGTCCAGCAGTGACCCGGCCTCGCGCACCCGTTCGGGCGACTCGGCGCTGAGCTTGTCGTCCATCAGATGGGCGCAGTACAGCACCAGGGCCAGGGCGCCCTCCACGTAGCTCTTCTGCGCGAGCAGCATCCGCCGCACGTCGGTGTGTTCGATGATGGGCACCTGCGGCTCGCGCGGGTCCTTCGCGCCCAAAGGACGTCCCTGGAGGCGTTCCCGGGCGTAGGAGAGCGACTTCAGGTAGCCGGTGTAGCCGACCGCCATCGCGCCCGCGCCCACCCCGATCCTGGCGCCGTCCATCATGTGGAACATGTAGCGCAGCCCCTGATGGGGCTCGCCGACCAGGTAGCCGACCGCACCGGGCTCGCCGCCCGGGGTGTGCTTGCCCTCCCCGAAGTTGAGCAGGGCGTTGACGGTGCCCCGGTAGCCCATCTTGTGGTTGAGACCGGCCGGGACGACGTCGTTGCGCTCACCCGGGGTACCGTCCTCGTTCACCAGGCGTTTGGGCACGATGAACAGGGAGATGCCCTTCACCCCGGGAGGGCCGCCCGGGATCTTCGCCAGGACCAGGTGGACGATGTTCTCGGTGAGTTCGTGGTCGCCGGCGGAGATCCACATCTTGTTGCCGAAGAGCCGGTAGGTGCCGTCGCCGGCGGGCTCGGCCCGGGTGGTGATGTCCGACAACGAGCTGCCGGCCTGGGGCTCGGACAGGCACATGGTGCCGGTGTAGCGGCCCTGCACCATGGGGCGTACGAACGTGTCGATCTGTTCGGGGGTGCCGTACTCGATGAGAAGGGACGCGTTGCCGGAGGTGAGGAAGGGGTAGGCGGAGGTGCCCAGGTTGGCCGCCTGGAAGTAGGCGCTGCAGGCGCTGGAGACGACCCGGGGGATCTGGTCGCCGCCCACGGAGGCGTCCATGGCGATGGAGGACAGGCCGGTCTCGGCGTAGACCTCCAGTGCCTTCTTGACCTCGGGGTTGACGTGGACGCGTTCGCCGTCGAAGCGGGGTTCTTCGGCGTCGTTGGTCTTGTTGTGCGGGGCGAAGTGGTCGGTGGCCACGCGTTCGGCCAGTTCCAGGGCACCGTCGAAGGTCTCCCTGGAATGGTCGGCGTACCGGGTCCGTCGGGTCAGGGCCTCGACGTCGAGCCACTCGTAGAGCAGGAACTGCAGGTCGCGCGCGGACAGCAGGGTGGACGCCACGGGATGCCTCCAAGATGAGAACCGACTGGTCGGTATGCTACCCGCCCCGAAGCGCCCCACGCGTGCTCAGGGCCCTTCCTTCGAAACGGTCTACGCTGGTCCCACCGAACACCGAACACGACCAGGAAGTCGCCGATGCCCGAGAACACCGCCACCGTCCTGCTGCTCAACGGCCCCAACCTCAACCTGCTGGGCACCCGCGACCCCGAGCAGTACGGAACCACCACCCTCGCCCGGGTCGAGGAGCGGGTGGTCGCCCTGGGCAAGGAGCTCGGGGTGGAGGTGGTCTGCGCGCAGAGCAACAGTGAGGGCGGCATGGTCGACCACATCCACTCCGCCCGTCACTACGCGGGGGTCGTGATGAATCCCGGAGCCTACGCCCACTACAGCATCGCCCTGCGCGACGCGATCGACGCCGTCGAGGCGCCCGTCGTCGAGGTGCACATCTCCAACGTCTACGCGCGCGAGGAGTTCCGGCGCACCTCGGTGACCGCGCCGGTGGCCGCCGGCTACGTGGCCGGGTGCGGGATCGTGGGCTACGAGCTGGGGCTGCGGGCCGTCCTGTCCCGGGCCGCCGAGCGCCGCGACTGACCGCACCCGACCATCAGGACCGACCGGTCGGTATGGGGTGGGCGTGAAAAGGCCCGATTCAGCGGTAGGTCATCAGCTCCGGGCCGCCCTGTTCCAGGTGGGCGTGGTCGTTGAACGAGAGCAACTGAGTGCCGCCTCGCCCGTGCGCCACCTTGCTCACCGAGGCGTTCACCGTCACCCGGTTCATCATCACGAACGCCGAGTCCGGCGCGTTCATCAGGGCGGAGCAGACCGCGCCGATCACCCCGCCGGAGGTGAACACCAGGGCGGTCCGCCCGCGGTCCAGGCCCGCGGCCACGTCGGCCAGCGCCGCGCGCACCCCGTCGCGGAAGTGCGGGAACGAACCCGGCCCCGCCTCCTCGGCGGTGGTCCACGAGGTCAGGCAGGCGTCCAACCGCTGCTGCAGCGAGCCCGTCTCGATCGGGAAGCGGCTCAGCAGGTCCAGGTGGTCGTACTCGTTCCACCGATCGTCGACGGCGGGCTCGAAGTCGATCCCGGCCTCGGCCAGGGCGGCGGTGGCGGTCTGACGTTGGCGCAGCAGCGACCCCGTCACCACCGCGCCCACCGACAGGCCGCGCCGCTTGAGTTCGGTGCCCAACAGTCGCGACTGTTCGTACCCGGTGGGGCTCAACCGGTCGTAGTCGTCGGCCTCGGGGGAGGCCTTTCCATGGCGGATCAGGTAGATCGTCGGCATGCGCACAATGTACGGGGACGTCCCCCGCGCACGCCCACCGGGGCCCGGCTCGCCTCCCACCCGAGCCAGTGCATGGCGTTGACACACTTCGACCACTCCGGCCGGTAGAAAAGTAGGGCCGGTCCCCCCAGACCTCCGGCGTCCCGCACGACGAGGAGATCATGGGAGCACTGTTCTCGGGGGGCACCTCCGTACGGAGACTGATCCGGACCACCGTCTTCGAAGTGCGCAAACGGTTGGCCGCCTATGGATCCCAGATCCTGCTGGCGATCATCGGTGCCGCCCTGGCCTGGAGCATCGCCGGGGGACTGATCCAGGACCACAGACCGTTCTTCGCGCCCATCGCCGCCCTCATCGCGCTCAACGCCTCGGGCGGCGAACGAGGGGGCAACGCGGTCCGGCTGCTGACCGGCGTCTTCATCGGCATCCTCGCCGGGGAGTTCGCGCTGTTGGTCACCGACAGGGGCGTGTTCTCCCTGGCCCTGGGCACCGGACTGGCCATGACCGTGGCCGCCGTGGTCACCTCCAAACGCGTCGTGATCGGGCAGTCGGCCGCCAGCGCCATCCTCACCACGATCTTCGTCGGTGGCGACAGCCCCGGAACGGACCGGCTCGTCGACGCGCTCATCGGCGCCGGGGTGGCCCTACTGCTGAGTCAGCTGCTCTTCCCCGCCCGCCTCGTGGCGATGATGCGTCGCATCGAAGAGGAGGCCCTGGAGGAGATGGCCCGCATGCTCGACGAGGTGGGCCGATCCCTGACCTGCGACGGCCACGACGCCAGCGCCCAGGTGGTCAACCGTCTCGGCGACCTGAGCAGACCCATGGCCGACCTCAGCAAGGCCCGTGAGGCGAGCATGTCCACGATCCGGCTGTCCACCATCCGCTGGGGCGATCCCGGGCCCGTCCTCGACGAGGACGAGGTCATCGAACGGCTCATCCTGCTCGGCGAGAGCTGCCTGTTCCTGGCCCGCACCACCGTGGCCATGGGTAGCGAGGAACGCCGTGAACTCGCCCCCATCGTGCGGGGCATGGCCGACGTCCTGAACATCCTCGCCGACGACCTCAGCAGCCGAGAGACCAGGGAACAGGCCGTGGTCCAGGCGCTGACGGCCTCGCGCGGCTACGGTACGGGCACCCCCGAGGACGACCCCGTCACCCACGCCACCCACCTGGCCGTGGAGATGGTCGCCACCGACATCATGGTGTTCGCCGGGATCCGCTTCGAGGAGGTCGAGGACGTCCTGATGGGCGAGCTGGAGGACCCCACGATCCCGCCTCCGGCCCAGGAACCCTGGCTTCCGTGGCTGCGTTGGCGACCCCGCCTGCCCGACATCCGTTTCGGCCGGTTCCGCGAACGCGAATGACCGGCCCGGGTTCCGGGCCGGTCGATCACGCGGTCCTCAGTTGCGCACGGGGGAGGGTTCGAACCGCACCACCACGGACTTGGACGTGGGGGTGTTGCTCACGTCGGCGGTGGAGTCCAGCGGCACCAGCACGTTGGTCTCCGGGTAGTAGGCGGCCGCGCTGCCCCGCGCGGTGGGGTAGTGCACCACCCGGAAGTGCGGGGCGCGCCGCTCACGCCCGTCGGACCACTCGCCCACGATGTCGGTGTAGGCACCGTCGGCCAACCCCAGTTCCCGGGCGTCCTCCGGGTTGACCAGAACCACCCGGCGGCCGTTCCGAATACCGCGGTAGCGGTCGTCCAACCCATAGACGGTGGTGTTGTACTGGTCGTGCGAACGCAGTGTCTGCAACAGCAGTCGGCCCTCGGGGACCTCGGGCGCGTAGCTGCCGTTCACGGTGAAGTTGGCCAGCCCCGTCGCCGTCGGGAACCTGCGGTCGTCCCGGGGCGCGTGCGGCAGTTCGAACCCGCCGCGCCGCCTGGCCCTGGCGTTGAAGTCCTCGAAGCCCGGCACCACCCGGGACACGTGGTCGCGGATCCGGTCGTAGTCGGCCATCGCGTCCCAGTCCACCGGACCGTCGGGGAACATCCGCCGCCCCAGGGCACGGACGATGTCCACCTCCGACCACATGTGCTCCGACAACGGCGCGAGCACACCGTGCGAGGCGTGCACCGCCCCCATGGAGTCCTCCACCGTGATCCACCGGGCCCGGTCCCCGTGCACGTCCCGGTCGCTACGGGCCAACGCCGGCAGGATGAGCGCCCGAGTGCCGGTGACCACGTGCGAGCGGTTCAGCTTGGTGGACACGTGCACCGTCAGGCCCACCCGGCGCATCGCCTCCTCGGTCACCTCGGTGTCGGGGGAGGCGGACACGAAGTTGCCGCCCATCGCGAAGAACACGCCCACCTCACCGCGGCCCATCGCCCGGATCGCGTTGACGGTGTCGTGCCCGTGCTCACGCGGCGGTTCGAAACCGAACTCCGCGCCCAGGGCGTCCAGGAACGACTCGTCGGGCCGCTCGAAGATGCCCATGGTGCGGTCGCCCTGCACGTTGGAGTGGCCGCGCACCGGGCACACGCCCGCGCCCGGCCGGCCCACGTTGCCGCGCAGCAGCAGGAAGTTGACCACCTCGCGGATGGTCGGCACCGAGTGCTTGTGCTGGGTCAGGCCCATCGCCCAGCACACCACGATGTTGCGGGAGCCGGTCACCATGGTGACCAGCTGCTCGATCAGCGACCGGGACAGCCCGGATTCGCGTTCGGTGCGTTCCCAGAACTCGTCCTCGGGCTCCTTGAGCAGGGTCTGGGAGAACTCCTCGAACCCGTGCGTGAACTCCCGCACGAACTCGTGGTCCAGCACGTCCTCGCCGCGCCGGTCGGCCTCCAACAGCAGCCGGTTGACCGCGCTGAACAGTGCCAGGTCGCCACCCAGGCCGACCTGCATGAACAGGTCGGTCAGCTCGGTGCCGCGGCCCACCAGGCCGCGTGCGTTCTGCGGGTTGCGGAACGCCTTCATGCCCGCCTCCGGCAACGGGTTGACCGTGACGATCCGCGTTCCCGAACGCTTGGCCTTCTCCAGGGCCGACAGCATCCGAGGGTGGTTGGTGCCCGGGTTCTGCCCGGCCACGATGATCAGGTCCGCCTCGTACACGTCCTCCAGGGACACGCTGCCCTTGCCCACGCCCAGCGTCTCGGTGAGCGCCGAACCGGACGACTCGTGGCACAAGTTCGAGCAGTCCGGCATGTTGTTGGTGCCCAGCTGCCGAGCGAACAGCTGATAGGCGAACGCCGCCTCGTTGCTGGTGCGCCCCGAGGTGTAGAATTCCGCGCCGTCGGGGGAGCGCAACCCGCGCAGCTCCTCGGCGATGAGGTCCAGGGCGGCCTCCCACGAGATGGGCTCGTAGTGGGTGCCCCCCTCGGGCAGGTACACCGGCTCGATCAACCGGCCCTGCTGTCCCAGCCAGTAGCCGGAGCGTTCGGCGAGCTCCCCGACCGGGTTCCGGGCGAAGAATTCCGCTCCGACCTCGCGTCGGGTGGCCTCCTCGGCGACCGCCTTGGCGCCGTTCTCGCAGAACTCCGCCGTGTGCCGCTTGTCCGGGTCCGGCCAGGCGCAGCCCGGGCAGTCGAAGCCGCGCTTTTGGTTCACGGCGAGCATCGCCGGCAGCCCGCGCATCACACCGGCCTGCTCGCCGACGTGACGCACGCTGCTGAGCACAGCGGGGATCCCCGCCGCGCTTTCCTTGGGTGATCCGACCTCCGGCGCGTCCTGCGCGGGATCGGGCATCTGCGAATCGTGGTGTCTCACACCCCCATTCTTTCACCGGACGGAGCCGGGCGCAGGGGGTGGATGTGTTCGCGTGCGCCAAAAGAAGAGATCACTATCAAGCGATTGACCGTTCTTGTTGAGGGGACGTTGGTCCCTGTACGCTCAGGCGATGTTGTTGAGCCGGCTGAAGTACCTGACCGCGCTGGCCAAGGAACGCCATTTCGCCCGCGCCGCCCAGGCCTGCCACGTCTCCCAGCCCGCCCTGTCCTCCGCCATCCGCAAGCTGGAGGCGGAGTTTCGCGTCCCCATCGTCAAGCGGAGCAACCGGTTCATCGGGTTCACCCACGAGGGCGAACAGATCGTGACCTGGGCGCAGCGGGTCATCGCCGAACACGACTCCCTCCTGGAGAGCGTGCGCAACGGGAGGGAGGGACTCAGCGGACGACTGCGCATCGGAGCCATACCCACCACCCTCAGTTCCCTGTCCCTGATCACGCGCGGGCTGTGCGAACTGCACCCCCAGGTCACCCTGTCGATCGTCTCGATGACCTCCACCGAGATCGAGCAGGCCCTGGCCGACTTCCAGATCGACGTCGGCGTCACCTACATCGACAACGAACCCCTCGACCACGTGCGTCGAAAACACCTCTACCGGGAGCACTACGTCCTGCTCACGGCCGAGGACGGGCCCCTGGGGCACCGCGCGAGCATCAGCTGGGCCGAGGCCTCCGAGGTGCCGCTGTGCCTGCTCACCCCGGACATGCAGAACCGGCGCATCATCGACGGTGCCTTCCGACAGGCCGGCGCCCGACCGGTGCCGCGGGTCGAGACCAACTCGGTCAGCGCGCTGTGCTCCCACGTTCGTGGCGGCCAGTGGTCCGCCGTGATGCCGCACGCCTGGTTGTACCTGCACGCCATCCCCGACGGAATGCGCGCCGTCCCCTTGGTGCGGCCCGAGATCGGTCAGGCGATCGGGCTGGTCATCGCCGACCGCGACCCCGAACCGGTGCTCGCCCGCGCCCTGTTCGACAGCGTCGCCGGGATCGACCTGGAAGAACACCTGTCCCGACACGACTCCGCCGGAGGGGCGGCGCTGACCGGCTGAGCCCCGACCTTCGATAAGCCTCCGTTATCGCGTGAAAGAAAATCGGTATTTGATTCCGATCACACCCGGTGTGACGATGTTCCATGCTTGTTTCCGGTGTTTCGGAAGTGACGTGGATAAGGCCCGTATTCCGAGCGGAAACCAATCCTGAGGATCGCGAGGATGGTTCGTGCTGTCGTTTTTGGACCGTGAGAAGAGTGTCGCCCCGCCCGGCTACAGCCGGTGGTTCATCCCACCCGCGGCGCTCGCCGTGCATCTGTCCATCGGCCAGGTCTACGCCTTCAGCGTCTTCAAGACACCGCTGGTGGAACGGTTCGACACGACCCTGACCGCCATCGGCGTGGTCTTCAGCATCTCGATCGTGATGCTCGGCCTGTCGGCGGCCTTCGGCGGCAAGTGGGTCGAACGCAACGGCCCGCGCAAGGCGATGTTCGTCTCCGGCCTGTGCTGGGGCACCGGTTTCCTCGTGGGAGCGCTCGGTGTGGCCACCGGTCAACTATGGCTGCTCTACCTGGGGTACGGCGTCATCGGCGGGATCGGCCTGGGCATCGGATACATCTCTCCGGTGTCCACCCTCATCAAGTGGTTCCCCGACCGTCCCGGCATGGCCACGGGTATGGCCATCATGGGCTTCGGCGGTGGCGCGCTCATCGCCTCACCACTGTCCGCGGCGCTGCTGGACCGCTTCGCCGACACCCCGGCCGACGCGATCGTCCCCGCCTTCCTCACACTGGGCACGGTCTACTTCACAGCCATGATGCTCGGCGCGATGACCGTCAAGGTGCCGCCGCCCGGATGGAAGCCCGAGGGCTGGGAGCCCAAACCGACCGCCACCGGAGGAGCCCTCACCACCGAGGGCGTCAGCGTGGAGCGGGCCTTTCGCACCCGCCAGTTCTGGCTGCTGTGGATCGTGCTGTTCTGCAACGTCACCGCGGGGATCGGCATCCTCGAACAGGCGGCCCCGATGATCCAGGACTTCTTCGCGGGCGTGGGCCCGGCCGAGGCCGCCGGCTACGTGGGCGTGCTGTCGCTGTGCAACATGATCGGGCGCTTCGTGTGGTCCTCCACCTCCGACGCCCTGGGGCGCAAGCGCACCTACATCGGCTACCTGGGTATCGGCTGCCTGCTCTACCTGCTCATCGCGGTCGCCGGCACCGGATCCGTGGTGCTCTTCGTCGCCGTCACCGGAATCATCCTGTCCTTCTACGGAGGTGGGTTCTCCACCATCCCCGCCTACCTGAAGGACCTGTTCGGTTCCTTCAACGTCGGCGCCGTCCACGGTCGGCTGCTCACCGCGTGGTCGTGCGCGGGCATCGCCGGGCCGCTGATCGTGAACGTGGTGGCCGACCACCAGCTCTCCGTCGGCCGTTCCGGAGCCGACCTGTACACGCTGTCGCTGTACCTGATGGTGGTCGTCATGGCGATCGGGTTCACCGCGAACATGCTGGTCAGGCCGCTCTCGGAGCGCCAGCTCGACGAGAGCGCCTCCGACGAGCGAGCGACGTCCCGACAGTCCGCGTGAGCCCGGCTCCGCAACACGAGGAGAAGCAGATGGAACAGAAGAGCTCCGGGGACCTCCCGGCCAAGGCCGCCGCCGTCTTCCTGTGGGCGACCGTGATCATCGCCCTGGGATACGGGGTGACACAGACGGCCCTGCAGGCCGCCACCCTGTTCACCGGCTAGGGTGACGGGACCCGGCTCAGTCCACCTCGCCCGCGAAGGTCACCGGTGGGTACAGCGGAACGAAGTCCTGGTCATGGAACTCCACCGTGTACCGGAGTCGGGTTTCGTCCTCTTCGGCCCAGCAGTCCTCGTCCCAGGAGCCGCTCTGCCCCGGCTCCAGGGTCTCGGGCGGTTTGACCTCCGAGCCCAGGGCGGGCGAGCCCGACTCCCGAGGCGGTTCGCCCACCTCGCAGGTGCGCGTCAACGAACCGGTCTGTACTGGGTCGGCGCCCTCGTTGGTGACCTCCACCCGCCAGGACACGTACGGAAGGTCCTCCTCCTCGCCGGTGACCGGGTCGACCCCGCCCTCCTCCACCTCGCGTCGAAAGTCGCTCAGCCCGATGGTGAAACCGTCGCCGAAGTCGTGGGTATCGTCCAGGTCCACGGTCACCGGCTCGAAGGTCGGGGTGGGCTGCAGCGTTTCCCGTGCGGTGGGCTCGGGTTCGGCCACGGGCGGCCCCATCGTGTTCCCATGGGCGAGCCACCCGGCGCCGAAGCCGACGATCAGCGCGGTCACGGCGGCGGCGACGGTGGAGATCCATCCGGTTCTGGTCATGCGCAGGGGGTCCTTCCCGGGGCCGGGCATCCACCCGGCGTCATCGGTGACCGTATCGCACCAGGGGGTGACCGGATGATCACGGCCTACCTCGGATACGCGATCGGACGTACCCGAACGCGACCCCGGGCCGACGCGGTCGCACGCCCCGGCGGCGCACGATGGCGACATGAACGTACGTGATCGTCCCGCACCGGGTCTGTCCTTTCCGGCCCTGGTCCTCCTCGCGCTGATCGCCGCGCCCCGCGTGGTCCTGCACGACCTCGGCCTCATCCAGGAGGGCACCTTCGTCAACGCCCTGTTCGTGTTCGTGCCGCCCCTGGTGTGGATCGTCGTGGTCCTGTGGCGCCGCGTCCCCGACCCCTTCCGCACCCTCCTGATGGTGGGGGTGCTGTACGGAGTGGCGCTCATGCTCGGCCACCAACTCCTGTGGAACGTCGCCTACGAGGGAGATCCGCCCACGCTGGGCGGCGGCCTCGCCGGCCTGTCCCCGATCGTCCAGCAGGTCATGGTCCGCGTCTTCGCCGCCCTGAGCAGCATGGTGACCGGCACCGTCGTCGGCGCCGTCTGCGGACTGGTCGCCTTGGCCGCGAGCAAGGTCCTACCGGGAGCGGCGACCACGCGGTCGGGCGCGTAGCCGCGCCGACCGTCAGTCGACGCGGACCTCGACGCCGCCGGTGATCTTGACCAGTTCGGTGTGGGTGAGCGGGAAGACGGTGTTCGGCGTGCCGGCCGCGGCCCACAACGTCGGGTAATCGGCCAGAGCGGTGTCCACCACGGTCTCCACCGGTGCCGGGTGGGCGATGGGGGCGACCCCGCCGATCGCCTGGCCGGTGGCGGCCCGCACCTCATCCGGCTTGGCCCTGCGGATCTTCTGCTTGCCCAGCCGTTCGGCGAGCAGGTCCACGTTCACCCGGTGCCGTCCACTGGTCATCACCAGCAGTGGCGCGTCGTCGGCCATGAACACCAGGCTGTTGGCGATCGCGCCGACCTCACAACCCAGGGCCTGCGCGGCCTCGGCCGCGGTGCGCGTGGAGTCGGGCAGCTCCCGCACCCGCCCGGTCAGACCGAGCCCGTCCAGAACCTCGACCACACGGCGGCTTCGCTCGGGCAACGCTTCGACCTCGTCCATGGGGGAACCTCTCGTTTTCGACGTCGGCCGCAGGCTATCGCCCACCGGGGGAGTGGACCACCGAGTCACTCTCGGGCGTCGGGAAGCAGGTGGCGGTCGAAGCCGGCGGCGACCAGGCCATGGAAGGCCTCCCGGACGTCCTCGGGGACCGGTTGGGGGACGGCGAAGCCGCGTGCCGGGTACTCCATGACCCGCTGCAGGTCGCCGACCATGGTGTCCAGGACCAGCCGGTCGTCGCCCACGGTCGGCAGGTAGGCGTCGAAGTCGAGCGGGGCCGAGGCGCACAGGGCCTCCACCTCGGGCCACTGCTTGAGGACGGTGGCGTGGACGCGCCTCTCCATGTACGGCTTGCAAACGAACATCACCGTGGTCGGCGTGACCCCCTCGGCGTCGAGGAGGGCGCGACCGAGCCGGAGGTTCTCGCCGGTGTTGGTCGCCTCGGTCTCCATGAGGACCGCGGACCCCGGAACCCCCTGTTCGACGACCCGCTCGCGGTAGTGCACGGCCTCTCCACGAGGGAACCGGGACAGGGTCGTGGGACTGTTGGCGCCGGTGATGACCATCCGATCGAAGAACCCCAGCCGATACAGCTCGGCGGCCCGGTCGGCCACCCCGATGTCGTGGCTGCCCAGCACCACGGCCACGTCGCACCGGCGCGGCTCCTCACCCAAGCGCTGGTGGTCGTAGACGACCCTCGCCCAGCGTCGTACCTGTTCGGTCAGGTCCACCCTCGTCACCTCGGCCATGGCCGCAGCCTAGACCAGGACGGGCCCCGCCCGACGTTCGGCGGGGCCCGTGTCCCGGGGAGGGAGACCTCAGCAGACGCTGTCGCTCGGCTTGGGCACGCCCAGACCGAACAGGGTGCGGGCGCGCAGACCCGCCCAGGTGCCCGCCAGCGCGAAGACCGCCCACAGCCAGCCGTGCAGGCTGCCCGAGGAGATGCCCGCCAGGTAGGCGCCGATGTTGCAGCCGCCGGCCAGCCGTGCGCCGATGCCCATCAGGACACCGCCGACCAGGCCCGCGGCCACCAGGTTCCAGCTCAGGCCGGTGTGCACCTTCCAGGTGCCGGCGGCCGCGGCAGCGGCGGCGGCACCCAGGATGATGCCGATGTTGGTGAGACTGTTCTTGTCCTGTAGGACCGGGCCGGCCAGTTGCTCGGCCTGACCGGGCTGGGACCAGAACGCCCAGGTCTCGGGGTGCAGGCCCAGCAGCTGGAGCCCCTTGGCGCCCCACAGGTTGAACGCCGAGGTGATGCCCCACGGCCCACCGGAGACCAGGAGGACGGCCGCGCCCAGCGCGGCCAGGATCAGGGCGCCGGCGATCAGCGGCCAGCTACCGCGCAGGACGCGGGCCCAACCCTGGGCCGAGGGCGGGGCGCCCACCGGCGGGGGAACACGACGGTTCTGCACGGCGCGGGTGAGGACGACCAGGGCGACCAACGCGGCGATGGTGATCGCCCACGAACCACCCCAGCCCACGTGGTCGGACAACAGCACGGGGGGCACCGAGGGCAGGTCGGCCACCAGCGGCCAGGCCGCCGAGTAGATGACCGAACCCACGATGAACCCGAACAGGGTGATGAGGATGGCTGACTGTCCGGAGCCGACCGCGAACAGGGTGCCCGAGGCGCACGCGCCGCCGAGTTGCATCCCGATGCCGAACAGGAACGCGCCGGCGAACAGTGCGATGCCGATCGGCCCGGCCGACGGCCCCGGCTCGTTTCCGAACAGGCCGGTTCCGGTTCCGATGACCAGGGCGAACAGGGTGGCGGTGGTGCCGAGCAACACCGCGTGGGCGCGCAGCCCGGTACCGTTGCCCACGGCCAGGAACTGGCGCCAGGCCGAGGTGAAACCGAACCGGGAGTGGAAGAGGGTGAAGCCCAGTCCCAGACCCAGGACCA
>NZ_DYZD01000159.1 GCF_020741345.1 Nocardiopsis listeri | reverse complement strand
GGTTGCCGATGGTGTACTGCGGGTGCAGCGACTGCATCGGGTCCTGGAAGACCATCGCGATGTCGTTGCCGCGCATCTGTCGCAGCTTCTTGTCGCTCACGGTCACCACGTTCTGCCCGGCCACCTCGATGGAACCGGTGATCTGGGCGCGGGTGCCCCGGTGCAGGCCCATCAGGGCCATCGAGGTCACGCTCTTGCCCGAACCCGACTCGCCCACGATGCCCAAGGCGCCACCGGCCGGGACCTGGAAGGACAGTCCCTTGACGGCGTGGACGTCTCCGTCCATCGTCGGGAACGTCACCCGCAGGTCGTCCACGCGCACGACTGCGTCGGAGGCAGCCGATCCGGTCGAGGCCATGTCACTTTTCCTTCGGTAGAGCTGGTCTGGTGTTCACGCTGACACGCGTCACGCGGTGATCCGCACCCGCGGGTCGACGACCGGGTACAGCAGGTCGACGATCAGGTTGCACACGACGATGAACACGGCGCCCAGGAGCGTAACGCCCAAGATCACGGGCAGGTCCTTGGAGATGATCGAGTCGATCGCGTAGGCGCCCACACCGTTCAGGGAGAACACCTTCTCGGTGAGGATCGCGCCGCCCAGGACCATCCCGATGTCCAGACCCAGGATGGTGAGGATCGGGGTCAGGGTGGGACGCAGGGCGTGCTTGAAGATCACCTTGCGCTCGCTCAGCCCTTTGGCCCGGGCCGTGCGGATGTAGTCCTCGCCGAGGGTCTCCAGCATGCCCGCGCGGGTCTGGCGTGCGTACTGGGCGGCGTGCAGGAACGCCAGGGTGATCCAGGGCAGGAGCATGACCTGGTACCAGCCGACGGGGTCCTCGCTGAAGGGGACGTAGCGCGACACCGGGAACAGGCCCCACTGGTGGACCAGGAAGGACAGGGCCAGCAGACCGGTGAAGTAGATGGGCAGGGACACGCCGATGAGGGCGGTTCCCATGGCCAGACGGTCGAAGATGCTGCCCTTCTTGACCGCGGAGAGGACACCGACTGCGACGCCTCCTACGACCCAGATGACCGCGGCGCCCAGACCCAGGGACAGGGTGACCGGAAGGCGGTCGAGGATCTGGGGCAGCACCGGAGAGTTGGTGGTGAAGGAGTAGCCCAGGCAGGGGGCCGCGCACTCGACGGTCTCGCGGCCGAAGGTGAACTCCTGACCGAAGAGGATGCTGCGGATGAACTCGACGAACTGGACCGCGACCGGCTGGTTGAGACCCAGACGTTCCACGGTGGCGTCGAGCGCCTCCGGCGTGGGCGCCTTGCCCACGTACATCGCCGCCATACCGTGCGGGGTGACGCCGGCCCAACGGGGCAGGACATAGAAGATCCAGAAGGTCACCGCCGTGACGACGGTGAGGAGCAAGAGGCCCGCACCAAGGCGGCGGAGAATATAGTTCAGCATCGCGGTCGGCGGTCGGGGCACCCGAGGGATCACCTCGGATGCCCCGCCGCTTTCACCTGCCTTTTCGTACTAGTT
This sequence comes from Nocardiopsis listeri, assembly GCF_020741345.1. Lineage (GTDB taxonomy): Bacteria > Actinomycetota > Actinomycetes > Streptosporangiales > Streptosporangiaceae > Nocardiopsis > Nocardiopsis listeri_A. The sequence continues at coordinate 26,378 of NZ_DYZD01000159.1, read as the reverse complement.
CAGGCTGGTTTCGGGACCTACTCGCCCCGGTCCACACCCAGCGTCATGAAGTCGTACATCATGTACGCGGGCTGGTAGTAGGCGTTGGTGAGCTCGTCGGAGCGGTAGATCAGCGCCTTGTCGAAGACCACCGGCAAAATGGCGGCGTTCTCCATGACCAGGGTGTCGATCTGCCCGTAGATCAGGGCGCGCTCGTCCGGGTCCTCGGTGAGCAGGGCCTCGTCCCAGAGACCGTTGATCTCGGGGTCGTCGAGCTCGGAGGTGTTGAAGTTACCGGTCTCCATGATCGCGTCGCCGTGCGTGATCTTGGAGGCGAAGCCGTAACCGGTGGGCCAGTCCGGGCCCCAGCCGGAGACGCTCAGACCGATGTTGTTCTCACGGACGTAGTCCTGGGAACCGGCGTACTGACCGAAGAAGTCGGCGGCGGGGAAGGACTTGACCTCGACCTCGATGCCGACACGAGCCAGCGACTGCTGCAGCGCCTCGGCGGTCTGCACGTCCTCTTCACGCTCGGCGCGGACGGCGATGTTGGTCTTGAAGCCGTCTTCCTCGCCGCACTCCTCGAGCTTGGCCTCGGCGGCCTCCAGGTCGCCCTTTCCGTCCGTGGACGAGTACAGGTCCGACTCCGGGTCGGAACCCGGGATCGCCGGGGGCAGCAGGTTGGTGGCGATGTCGCCGCCCTCGGCGCCGCCCCAGGCGCGCCACATGCTGTCGCGGTCGGCCGCGTACATGATGGCCTGTCGGCAGGCCACGTCCTCGATGATCGGGAGGTGGATGTTCACGTAGCGCAGGGCGCCGGTGAACGGGTTGTCCAGGTTGTCCTGGATGGAATCGTCGTCCAGCAGACGGGACTTCATCGACGGGCCGACACCGGTACCGGTGAGGTCGACGTCGATCTCACCGTTGACCAGACGCTCGTCGATCTCGTCCTGGTTGACGCCGATCTCGACCTCGATGCGGTCCGGCAGAGCCGAACGGACGGGGTCGGTATCGGGGTCCCAGTGCTCGTTGCGCTCCAGGTTGAGCTTGACGCCGGGCTCGTAGTCGCCGTCGAACTTGTACGGACCCGAGGAGACCACGTGCTCCTGGTAGAGCTCACCGCGGTCGGCGTCGACCGGCACCGGGGCGGTCTGCGGCTGGGTCAGCACGTTCGGGAACTCGGAGAAGGAGTCCTTGAGGTGGAAGACCAGGGTGTGGTCGTCCGGGGTCTCGATGGAGTCGAAGCCCGCGAGCGGGTCCGAGCCCTCGTAGACGTTGTGGTCGTCCTGGTCCAGGTGGGCCGAGAAGTACTGCGGGCCCTCGGCGAACGTGCCGCCGTTGAAGTTGGAGCGCGCGATGCCGTACTTGATGTCCTCGGACGTGATCTCGGAACCGTCCTCGTACTTGAGGCCTTCCTTGATCTTGACGGTCCACTCGGTGAAGTCGTCGTTGGCCTCCGGCAGGTCCACCGCCATGTCGGGGATCAGGTCGGTGGCGGCTTCGCCCGGCTCCGGGTTGAAGGCCAAGAGCGTACGCGCGTAGTAACGGGAGAAGTTCCAGTTGAACGCGTAGTAGGTGTTGGCGGGGTCGGTGGAGTCGAAGTCACCGGCGATCGCGTACTTGAGCGTGCCACCGGTCGTCTCCGACGGGTTGACGACCTCCGTGGAGCCGAGGTCGAAACCACCCTCGGCGTCGGAGTCACCACCCGTGGCGGAGCCGCCGCAGGCGGACAGGAAGAGGGAGGCCGCCGCGCCGAGCGCGACGAAGCCAAGGGTACGTTTCCTCAAGGAACTACCTCTCTTGGGACCAGTGATGGGGATGGGTTGGACCCGCGGGTTGATCCACGTCCGTGCGGGGTGGTGCCGACCGCCCCGCACGAACGGGGATCAGTCCGAGGTTTTGGGATCGAAGGCGTCTCGAAGACCGTCGCCGAACAGGTTGAACGCGAGCACGGTGATGAAGATCGCCAGGCCGGGGAAGATGATGAAGTAGGGCGCCTGCTGGTAGAAGGGCACCGCCTCGGAGAGCATCTTGCCCCAGCTCGGGGTGGGCGGGTTGATACCGACGCCCAGGAAGCTCAGGGCCGCTTCGAACAGGATGTTCGTGGGGATCAGGAGTGTGGCGTAGACGATGATCGGCGTGATCAGGTTGGGCAGGATCTCCTTGAGGAGGATGTGCCTGTTGCCGGCCCCCAGGCTCTTGGCGGCCTCCACGAACTCCCGCTCGCGCAGGGCGAGGGTCTGGCCGCGAACGATGCGGGCGATGTAGGGCCAGTTGAAGAAGCCGATGATGAAGACGATGACGCCGATCCTGAGTCCGTTTCCGGTCAGTCCGAGGACGCCCTCCGGGATGACTCCGACCAGGGCGATGGCGAACAGCATCAACGGGAAGGCCAGGAAGATGTCCATGGAGCGGCTGATGACGGTGTCGACCCAGCCCCCCATGTAACCGGCGACGATGCCCAGGACGGTGCCCAGGGCGACGCAGACCAGGGTGGCCAGGAAAGCGACCAGCAGGGAGATCTGGGCACCGTAGAGGATACGGCTGAGCAGGTCTCGACCCGTGGTGGGCTCGACACCGAGGGGGTGCTCGGAGCTGATGCCGCCCCAGCGGTCGATGCCCGCCTCGGGGTTGTCGGGGTCCAGGTAGGGGATCCGTCGACTGGGATCGATCAGGTCCTGGTGGAACTGGGTGGGCGGATGACCGAACCACTTGGTCAACAGCGGCGCGAAGATCGCCGCCAGGATGAGCAGCACCACGACGACGCCGGAGACCATGGCGACCTTGTCGCGACGCAGACGCTGCCAGGCGATCTGCTTCAGGGACCGGTTGTCGGCGTCACTGCGACCTTGGGTGGCCGCCGCTGCGACGTCCACGGCGTCGGCGTTCTCTGCCGACTCAGGGACTTGCGAGGGCGCACTCATCAGGCCACCACTCTCCACTCTTGCGCTTCTGACCGAGAGGACAGAACCCACACGTGATCGCTCGGGGGGTCGACCCTGCGAGGTCTCACGGTGGGGCCGGTCGGTTCTCGACACTGGCTGGTTGGGCTTCACGCTCTGCGAGGAAGGAGGATCACCCACCTCGTCGGCGCCGGACAACGGGTCCTGGATCACTTAGTGATCTTGGACACTCAGTGGCCCGTTTTGCCCTGGATGTTACACAACGACCAATTTACTCGCCCACGACGAGCCCACCGTCCAAACCAAGTCCATGTGGCTAAATCGTAACCAAAGCTAACAATGGACCTACACAGAGACTAAAGCACACAAAGCGCGACTCATCCGATGATGGGGCCTGAACAGGGGCGATACCCCGCCACGACCCCCACACCATATGGGGAGGGGGCGAAGAAGGGAACGCATAGGCACGCGCTATGCGAGATGCTATGAATCAGTAAGTAATCGGATGAATCCGATAAGTAATCTTAAAGAAACGAAAAAGGCGGTCCCGCCTGAGCGGAACCGCCGTCGTCATGCCGGCGTGACCGGCGCTTTACCCCCTCCCGGGGGTGGGCACCTGTCGTTGGGGGTCACTCGATGCCGTGCTTGCGCAGCAACGCCTCGATCTCGTCGAAGTCCTCGTCGCCACCGGCCTTCTTCTGCTGTGGCGCCTTGACCTGACCGGCGGCGGGCTTGGCCGCACCGGCTGCGGGAGCGCCCTGCGCCCCGGCCGGCGCGCCCCCGCCCTCCGAGGCCTTGCCCTTGGCGCCGGGCTGCTTCACGCCGATCCCCCGCGCCTTCATGAACCCGGAGGCCACGTACAGGATCACCATCAGCGGCACCAACGCCACACCGGCCCACACGATCGGGTTGAACACCAGACCGGCCAGTACACCGAAGAGCCCGAGCACGAACTGCATGATGACGTTCATCAGGCCGAGCAGCCCCGCCACCAACGGGAGCATCGACCACGCCAGGCCGCGCAACCCGAAGGCGAGGCCCTTGCGTCGCCAAACGAAGAACGTGATGATCAGGCCCACCGCCGCGAGGGCCGCTCCCAAAGTGAGGCCGGACGTCATAGTCAGTGTCTCAGGCATAGGTCCAGTCTCCCATCCCGTGCCCGAACACACATCCGGCTCATCCCCTAGGGCGGGTCACCCGCCGGGCTTCCGGCGGATCCACGGCGTGCACGGGCACGACTTCTCCCCGAACCCCCACGCTACCGTGCCTGCCACGAACGTCCACGACCCGGGAGTTTCAGCGGTCGGCGACCAACGACTCCAGCCAGTCCAGATCGACCCCGACCAGGCTGTCGCGGAACACCACGCCCTCGCGGGGCGGGACGTCGATGTGGTTCGGAACGGCGATGGTCACGCATCCGGCGTCGGCGGCCGAGGTCACCCCCACCACCGAGTCCTCCACGGCCACACAACGCCTCGGGTCCACGCCCAGACGACGCGCGGCCCTGAGGTAGGGGTCGGGGTGGGGCTTGTTGGCCTCCACCTCGTCACCGGCGACCGAGTCGTCGAAGCTCTCCAGGCCGATTCCGCCGATGGCGGTGGCCACCAGCTCGCGTTCGGTGGAGGTCACCAACGCCACCGGAATACCGGCCTCCGACAGCATGGTGACCAGTTCCTTGGCTCCGGGCCGCAGCTCCGCACCCTGCTCAAGCTTGGCTCGGAAACGGTCGTAGAGCCGGTCGGCGACCTGCCTCGGGGTGAGGTCGGCCCCGGTCAACTCGATGATGTAACGCCCCACCGGAGTAGCGGCGTTGCCCACGTTGGCCAGGTGGTCCTGTTCGGTCCACACCCCGCCCAGTTCGGCGACCAGTTCCGCCTCCGACTCGTTCCACAGGTGTTCGCTCTCGATGAGGGTGCCGTCCATGTCCAGCAGGACCGCCTGCAGACGGCGGCCGGGCTCCTGGGCGGCGGGGCCTGGAAGTGACTCTGACAGTTCGGAACTCACGGTGCTCATTGGCTCTTCTCGACTCGTGGCCGTCGGACCCGACATGGGCGAAGGCCCCGCCGGCGCCGGAACGCCGGTGGGGCCTCACCTGGACCGGTCAGACGTTGAAGTATGTCGCCTCGGGGTGATGGATGACGATCGCGTCGGTGGCCTGTTCGGGAACAAGCTGGTACTCCTCGGACAACGTCACCCCCACCCGCTCCGGCGCCAGCAGCTTCGTGATCTTGGCGCGGTCCTCCAGGTCGGGGCAGGCCCCGTAACCCAGGGAGAATCGGGCGCCCCGGTAACCGAGCTTGAAGAAGGCGTCCAGCTCGGCCGGGTCCTCCCCCGCGAAGCCCAGCTCCGCTCGGACCCGGGTGTGCCAGTACTCGGCCAGTGCCTCGGTCAGCTGTACGGACAGGCCGTGCAACTCCAGATAGTCGCGGTAGGCGTTCTTCTGGAACAACTCCGCGGTGGCCCGGCTGATCGCCGCTCCGACCGTCACCACCTGGAAGGAGACCACGTCCAACTCTCCCGATTCCTTGGGTCGGAAGAAGTCCGACAGGCACAGGTGCCGGTCACGGCGTTGGCGGGGGAACGTGAAGCGGGTGCGTTCGGTGACCCCGTCCTCGTCGAGCACGACCAGGTCATCACCCTCGCTGTAGCAAGGATAGTGCCCGTGTACGACCGCGGCCTCCAGCAGGCCCTCGGTCTGGATGCGGTCCAGCCACATCCGCATGCGTGGACGCCCCTCGGTCTCCACCAGTTCCTCATAGGTGGGACCGTTGCCGCCGCGGGAGGCCTTCAGCCCCCACTGCCCCATGAACGTGGCGCGCTCGTCGAGGAAGGAGGCGTAGTCGGCCAGCGGGATGCCCTTGCTGATGCGGTCGCCCCAGAACGGCGGCGTGGGCACCCTGTTGGTGGTGGACACGTCGCTTCGGGCCGGCATGTCCTCGGGCTCGGTGACCTTGAGGGTGGCGCCCCGCTTGACCCTGCGCTGACGCAGTTCGGGCAGCTTGGCGCCCTCCTCCCCGCGCTTGACCGCCATGATGGTGTCCATCAGACGCAGACCCTCGAAGGCGTCCTTGGCGTAGCGGACCTCGCCGCCGAACATCTCGGCCAGGTCCTGTTCCACGTAGGAGCGGGTGAGCGCCGCGCCGCCCAACAACACGGGGAAGTTCGCCGACATCCCCCGGGAGTTCATCTCCTCCAGGTTCTCCTTCATGACCACCGTGGACTTCACGAGCAGACCCGACATCCCGATGACGTCGGCCCGCTTCTCCTCGGCGGCCTCCAGGATCGCCGACACCGGCTGCTTGATACCGAGGTTGACCACCTCGTAGCCGTTGTTGGACAGGATGATGTCGACGAGGTTCTTGCCGATGTCGTGGACGTCGCCCTTGACGGTCGCGAGCACGATGCGGCCCTTGCCGTCGTCGTCGGTCTTCTCCATGTGCGGTTCGAGGTAGGCCACGGCCGACTTCATGACCTCGGCGGACTTGAGGACGAACGGCAGCTGCATCTGGCCGGAGCCGAACAGCTCACCGACGGTCTTCATGCCCGAGAGGAGGGTGTCGTTGACGATGGCCAGGGCCGGGCGCTCGGCCAACGCCTCGTCCAGGTCGGCCTCGATGCCGGTGAGCTCGCCGTCGATGATGCGACGCTCCAGGCGCTCCCACAACGGCAGCGAGGCCAGCTCCTCGGCGCGGGAGGCCTTCATGGACTGGGCGTCCACCCCGGTGAACATGTCGATGAAGGTCCCCAGTGGGTCGTAGTCGCCCTCACGCCGGTCGTAGATCATGTCGAGGGCGACCTTGAGCTGGTCCTCTGGGATCTGGTTGATCGGCACGATCTTGGAGGCGTGCACGATCGCCGAGTCCAGTCCCACCTGAACCGCCTCGTGCAGGAACGCCGAGTTCAGCACGATGCGGGCGGCCGGGTTGACGCCGAAGGACAGGTTGGACAGGCCCAGGGTGGTCTGCACCTCCGGGTAAAGACGCTTGAGCTCACGAATCGCTTCGAGGGTCTCGATCCCGTCCCTGCGGGTCTCCTCCTGCCCGGTGGTGATGGGGAAGGTGAGGCAGTCGATGACGATGTCACCGGTGCGCATCCCCCACTCTCCGGTGAGCTGTTCGATGAGGCGGGTGGCCACCCGCACCTTGTGTTCGGCGGTGCGGGCCTGGCCGTTCTCGTCGATGCACAGGCCGACCACGGCGGCGCCGTGCTCGGAGGCCAGCTTCATGATGCGGTCGAAGCGGCTTCCGGGTCCCTCGCCGTCCTCGTAGTTGACGGAGTTGATGACCGCGCGACCGCCCATCGCCTCCAGTCCGGCCTCCAGAACCGGCGGTTCGGTGGAGTCGAGCATGATCGGCAGGGTGGAGGCGGTGGCGAAGCGGGTGGCCAGCTCACGCATGTCGGCGACACCGTCGCGGCCCACGTAGTCGATGTTGAGGTCGAGGATGTGGGCGCCGTCGCGGATCTGGTCGCGGGCCATCTCCACGCAGTCGTCCCACCGCTCGTCCAGCATGGCCTCGCGGAACTTCTTGGAGCCGTTGGCGTTGGTGCGCTCGCCCACGGCCAGGTAACTGGCGTCCTGGCGGAAGGGCACGCTCTGGTAGAGCGAGGAGACCGAGGGCTCCACCAGGGGCTTGCGGTTCTTGATACCGCGTCCCTGGACCCGTTCCACGACCTGGCGCAGGTGCTCGGGGGTGGTTCCACAGCAGCCGCCGACCAGGCTCAGCCCGAACTCGGAGGTGAAGGTGTCGTGTGCGTCGGTGAGCTCCTCCGGGGAGAGGTTGTAGACCGCCCCGTTGGGTCCCAGCTCCGGCAGACCGGCGTTGGGCATGCAGGAGATGGGGATGGAGGAGTGGTGCGACAGGTAGCGCAGGTGCTCGCTCATCTCGACCGGGCCGGTGGAGCAGTTGAGCCCGATGACGTCGATGCCCAACGGTTCCAGTGAGGTCAGCGCGGCACCGATCTCCGAACCCATGAGCATGGTGCCGCTGGTCTCGATGCTGACCTGGGCGATGATCGGGATGTCCTTGCCCAGTGCCTTGCGGGCCCGCTTGGCGCCCACCACCGCGGCCTTGACCTGTAGCAGGTCCTGGCAGGTCTCGATGAGGATGGCGTCCGCGCCACCGTCGATGAGTCCGCGCCCGGCCTGCTCGTAGTAGTCGCGCAGCAGCGCGTAGGGGTTGTGGCCCAGGGTCGGCAGCCGCGTTCCGGGGCCGACGGAGCCCAGTACGTAGCGGGGTTGGTCGGCGGTGGAGTACTCGTCGGCGGTCTCACGGGCGATACGGGCACCCGCTTCGGCGACCTCGTAGGTACGGTCCTGGATCCCGTACTCGATCAGGCCACCGAAGTTGGCGGAGAAGGTGTTGGTCTCGACGCAGTCGGACCCGACCTCGAAGAAGGCGGCGTGGGTCTCCCGGATGATGTCAGGCCGGGTGAAGTTGAGGATGTCATTACAACCCTCGTGCCCCTCGAACTGGTCGAGGTCGAGATCGTGCGCCTGCAACATGGTGCCCATCGCCCCGTCCGCAACGACCACGCGCTGGGACAGTGCTTCACGGAATGTCCGTCGATCTCTCATAATCGGCAACTCTAATCTCGGGGCATCGTGGAACCCTGGTGAGTCGCTCGTGACGAACGGCACCGGCAGGAACCACGACGCACGACGGTGGAAGCGGTCCGCAACATCGGTGTCCTCGTCGGCCGCTGGTGCCGAGGCTACCCCATCGACTGTTTCGCCACGTGAGACGGGTGTCCCAAAGTCCGTCGGGTCGGCCGGTCCGGTGGAGCCCGGGGAACGGTTTCCCGAGCCTGGCGCCACCCCATAGAGTGGGATGCGTCCGCGTTCAGGAAGGGGCCGTGCATGATCCAGCTCGACCGAGAGCTCGTCGAGCCTGTGATGGTGGCGGCGTTCGAAGGGTGGAACGACGCCGGCGAGGCGGCGAGCCTCGCCGTGGAACACCTGTCCGAGCAGTGGGACGCCAGTGAACTGTGCGCCCTGGCTCCGGACGATTACTACGACTTCCAGGTCACCCGACCGCGCATGTCCGTGGTCGACGGGCGGCTGAGCGAGGTCGAGTGGCCCACCACCAGGGTGAGCGTGGTCCGCCCGCCCGGCTCGTACCGCGACGTGGTCCTGGTGAGCGGCCCCGAACCCAACGTCCGCTGGCGTTCCTATGCCGCCGACCTGTTGGCGATCGCCCGTGAACTGGGCGTGCGGCGCGCCGTGCTACTGGGTTCTTTGCTGGCGGACGCCCCGCACACCCGCCCCGTCCCGGTGACGGGCATGTCCTCCCCACAGCAGCTGGGCGAGCGCCATGGCATGGAGGCCTCCACCTACTCCGGGCCCACCGGAATCGTCGGTGTGGTGCACGAGGGGTTCAGCGCCGCCGGCATCGAGACGGTGTCGCTGTGGTCGGCCATTCCCCACTACGTGGCCCAACCCCCGTGCCCGAAGGCGACCTTGGCGTTGCTGGGCTGGGTGCAGGAGTTCACCGGGGCCCAGGTACCGCTCGGCGAGCTGCCGGAGGAGTCGGTCAAGTGGGAGGCCGGGGTCGACGACCTCACCGCCGAGGACGAGGACATCGCCGCCTATGTGCGCGGCCTGGAGGAGGCCAAGGACACCGTGGAGCTTCCCGAGGCCTCCGGTGACGCCATCGCCCAGGCGTTCGAGCGTTACCTGCGCCGCCACGACGACGACTGACCCCGGGGGGCTCGCGTGCGGCGGAGGACCGGGGACTCGACCGGTGAGCGACGACACGCCGGACCCGACCTCGCCGTTACGCGTACTTTAGCCCTCGGGCGATAAGTTCCGAGAACACGGCTCGCGGACCGGAGGTGACGCGAGTGGGGTACCCGTTGCGCCGGGGGGAACGACGGGACGTCTCCACATCCGCCCTGCCCCGACGGCGACGCCTCCGGTTGGCCGGACCGATCATCCCTTCCTTCCGCGCGGGGAGGGAACGGGGGGTACAACACAGATGAAAATCGCCTTCGTCATCGCCAACGGCTATGCCATGGGCGGCACGGTACGGACCGTGTACAACCTCGCCCGCGGGCTTTCCGAGCGGCACGAGGTCGAGATCGTCAGTCTGGCCCGCAGGCGCAAGGCGCCTTTCTTCAAGCTGCCCGACGGGGTGCGCCTGTGGCCTTTGCACGATCACACCACCGAGGAACCGACCCTCGGCGCCTTCGCCCGTCGACGCTGGACCCGACGGGTGAGTTCGGTCGTGCCCGAGTCCGAGCTGAAGCGCAACCAGAACTTCAGCCCTGAGGCCGTCTCCGGCCTGCACCGTTACCTGCGCACCACCGACGCGGACGTGGTGATCGGCACCCGTCCCGGCATCAACCTGCTGTTGGCGGCCTGGGCTCCCAAACGTCTGTGCCTCATCGGGCAGGAACACCTGAACCTGAACGAGCACAAACCGGACCTGGTCAAGGCGATCGAGCGGCACTACCGGAACCTGGACGGGTTGAGCGTGCTCACCGAGACCGACCGGGACGCCTACCGTCGGTTGCTGCGTCGAGACGGTGACTTCCTCACCGTGATCCCCAACGCCGTGGATCCGGGCGAGCCGACCCCGTCGACCCTGGACGAACCGGTGATAGCGGCCGCGGGGCGACTGTCCCCGGTCAAGCAGTACCCGAAGCTGGTCGAGGCGTTCAGTCAGGTGGTCGCCGAGCACCCCGAGTGGAGCCTGCGCATCTACGGCAGCGGGGACAGGGCGGCCAAGATCGAGGAGGCCGTGCGCGAGCACGGCGTCCAGGACAACGTCAAGCTCATGGGCCAGACCCGCGACCTGACCTCGGAGCTGTCCAAGGCCTCCATCCTCGGGGTCAGCTCCAAGGTGGAGGGCTTCGGGATGACCATCGTCGAGGCCTTCTCCGTCGGGCTACCGGTGGTGAGCTTCGACTGCCCGCACGGCCCCGGTGAGATCATCGAGCACGAACGCACGGGGCTGCTCGTGCCACCGCAGGACACCGAGGCGCTGGGACGGTCACTGCTTCGTCTGGTGGAGGACCGAGAGGAGCGCCACCGTATGGGCGCCCGCGCCCTGGAGGCCTCCTCTCGCTACCAGCTGGAGGACATCATCCCCCGGTGGGAGGAGTTCTTCGAACACCACCGTTCCTGAGGGACCCCGAAGGCGCCCCTAAAGGCGCAAACGGCGCCATTCCCCGCCGGCCAGGACCGCGGCCCAGGCCCCGGCGATGCGGGCCAGACCGCGGCGGACCTCGTCGACCACGGCCGGGGCCAGCGGGGACTCGGCGTGTTCGGAGGGTTCGAGGCGCACGGTGACGCGCAGCCCGTCCAGGACCTTCTGGGCCCGGGCCAGCGTCTCGGGGTCGGGGTCGGTGTCACGGTCCAAGAGGGCGCGGACGCCGTCGCGCAGGGTGAGGGCCTCGTCCAGGTCCGCGAGGGTGATGGGGATGGCGCCTTCGGTGACCAGGCGGTGTTCGCGCAGGAACGCGGCGAGGTCGGCCCGGTCGCTGAGGCGACCTTCGGTGGAGACGAAGTCCGCGATGAGTTCCGCCGCGGCGCTGGGCCGCGTGGGGGTGTTGGTCGTGGTCGTGGTCATGCGCGACATCCCATCACGCGGGGGCGACCTTTGGGGGTGTTTCGGCCGGGTCGTGGCCACAGGTGGACACGACGAATCCGCATCGGTCCCCGCATAACGGGCGCCCGGTCCGGACGCCGGCGTGGCACCCGTGCCACAACGACCCCGCCTCACTACCATCGGGCCGTTCCGACCCCGGCCCAGGAGGCACCATGACCGGTCCGCTACCGGCGCACGAGCAGTCACCGCCCGACACCCCGATGGGGCGGGCCGTGCTGCGCACCCCGATCTGGTTGTACCGGCTCGGGCTGAGCGGCCTGATGGGCGGCCGTTTCGTCCTGCTCACCCACCGGGGCCGCACCACGGGACGACCTCGGCAGGCGGTGTTGGAGGTCCTGGGCACCAACTCCGTCACCGGGGCGATCCTGGTGGCCTCGGGGTTCGGGGACCGCGCTCAGTGGTTCCGCAACATCGTGCGCGAACCACGGGTGTTGTTCCAGGTGGGGCGGGAGCGCCGGCGCGGCACCGCGGTTCCACTGCCACCACGGGAGTCGGGACGGGTCCTGGCCCACCAGGCCCAGAAGCATCCCGAGGCGGTCGGGGCGCTCATGCGGGCACTGGGACACGACGTCGACGGGGACCCGCACGTGTACGAACGGCTCGGCGCAGACCCCCACCAGGGGGTCCCGGTGGTGCGGTTGCTGCCCGAACAGCCGCCGGGGCCGCGTTTTCCCGATCACTCCACGCCCTGAGCGACCGTTGACCGCCCCGGTTCTCCGTGCCCGCCACGATGGGGCGGGCACGGACCGGATCAGAGCTTGACGCCCAGGAGGGTGTCGACGGTGGCGCGGGCCAAGGCGGGGGCGCCGGTGTCGGTGCCCGCCCCGCTCAACGCGGCGGTGGCCCAGGTGTCCACCGCCGCCAGTGCCGTCGGGGAGTCCAGGTCCTCGGCCAGGGCGGCGCGCACTGCGGCGAGCACGGGGGCGGCGTCGGGACCCGCGCCCAGGGCGAACGCGGCCCTCCAGTGCTCGGCGCGTTCGGTGGCGGCGGGCAGTTCGGCGTCGGTCCACTCCCACGCGTCGCGGTAATGGTGGCCGAGCATGGCCAGGCGGATGACGGCCGGGTCCACACCCTGCCGCCGCAGCTTGGAGACGAACACGAGGTTGCCCAGCGACTTGGACATCTTCTCGCCGTTCAGGCCGACCATGCCCACGTGCAGGTGGTTGTGGGCGTTGGGGCCACCGGTGACGCAGCGGGTCTCGGCCGCGCCCATCTCGTGGTGCGGGAAGATCAGGTCGTTGCCGCCACCGTTGATGTCGAAGCCCGGGCCCAGCCGGTCCAGGGCGATGGCGCTGCACTCGATGTGCCAGCCGGGTCGGCCACGGCCCAGCGGGCTGTCCCAGGCGGGCTCTCCGGGGCGCTCGGCCTTCCACAGCAACCAGTCGAGCGGATCCTTCTTGCCCGAGCGCCGGGGGTCGCCGCCGCGCTGCCCGAACAGCTCCAGCATCTCCGCGCGGTCCAGGTTGCCGATCTCGCCGAACTCGGGCGCCTTGGCCACGGAGAAGTACAGGTCACCATCGATCTCGTAGGCGGCACCGGTCTCCCGGATGCGTACGGCGAGTTCGCTGATGAGGTCGACCGACTCCACCACACCGACATAGGAGGTCGGCGGGATGATCGACAAAGCCGCCATGTCCTCGCGGAATACGTCGATCTCGCGGTGGGCGAGATCCTGCCAGTCCACCCCGGTGGCCTCGGCGCGTTCCAGGAGCGGGTCGTCGATGTCGGTGGTGTTCTGGACGTAGTTCACGTCGTGTCCGGCGTCCCGCCAGACCCGGTTGACCAGGTCGAAGGTCAGGTACGTGAACGCGTGACCCAGATGGGCGGCGTCGTAGGGGGTGATCCCGCAGGCGTATACGCCCGCGGTGGGACCCGGTGTGGTCGTCCGTATCCGTCCGGTCGCGGTGTCGCGGATACGCAGGGGGCCGCCGGTGCCCGGCAGGGGGACGATTTCAGGCGCAGACCATGAACGCATGAGGGCAGACTATCCGCACGTCCAGTCGACGAACGCACGCATATCGGGTGGGTCCCCGGGTGATGATGACCGCAGATCGCGTGGGAATACCTCGGCGCTCACCGCTGCTGGGCGGCGAAGGGGAAGGACCCGCGACCGATGAGGAGTGCGCTGAGAACGGCGATGGCACCGCAGAGCGCGGCGAGGATCTCGTTCCCTGAGCGCCAGTGCAGCAGCGCTCCGCTGACGGAGACGACGTACAGCAACCAGTACGCGCCCGACTCCAGATAGTGACCACTACGATCGGTCATGGACACCCCCCACCTGTCGGCTCGCGCCGCGACGACCGTCCGGTCCGTCACACAGAGAGACGCCTCGTCCACACTGGCGGTTTACGCGTGCTTTAGGCGATGACTCACAGTCCCCGGCCGCCCGCGCCCGGCGGCCGGGGAAGGAGCAGGGCTCAGGGGTGGGCGGCCAACTGCAGGTCGAGGAGGTCGAGGTCCTCCGAGGCCGGGAACCCGGGGTCGTCCATCATCGCGCGCAGCCGCCGACGGACGGACTTGGCCTGAGGCCGCTCGGTCACCGGCTCGGCGGCCAGACGTCCCGTCCCGGAGCGGATCCCGGTGGGGGTGCGCATGCTCCAGAAGGTGTTGTCGGCGGCCAGGAGCAGGCCGACGGTGCCGTCGTCGTACACCCGGACCCACTGTCCCACCAGTTCGGCGGGCTCGCCCATGGGACGCAGGGCGGAAGTGGAAACGGGGCGGGCGCTCATCATGGCTTGTTCCTCGAGAAATGATCGTCGTTGACTGCTGTCTCAGATGAGACTCTCCCGCACCTCGCCTATGACGCGCTTTCGGAAAACTTCTGCGAGAAGGATTCTCCCGCCCCCGACCCGGGCATGACGCCCCGTGGTCAGTCGACCACCACGGGCCCGTGAAGCCTCCCCCGTGGCTCTGCGACAGGACGTGACCGGCCGTCTTGGAATAGGACATAATGCGGCCATGGAAGACACTTTCACCCCCTTCAAGACCGGCGACGACAAGCGTTTCCGGTCCAACGCCCTCCTCGCGATCGTCGCCTTCGTGACGGTGACCGTCACGGCGACGGGGTTCTTCCTGGTCGTCTGACCGGTTGGAGCTTCGAGGGGGCCCGCGCCGCGGACGCCCGATGTCAGGTCGGAACCATCCGCCAGGACTCCGGGCGCTCCGGAGCGTCGGTGAAGGCGTAACGCACCCCGTCCCGGGCCAAGGCCAGCAGGGTGACCGACCCGGTCCCCCACACCTGGCCGTCGCCCAGGTCTGCATGGGCGACGAGCCCCGAGGGGTCGCCCTGGTCCGGCCCCACACCCGGCGTCCGCGGCTTCGCGTGGGCGGCCTCGGTGATCAACTCCGGCCACCGCCCCCAGATCCGCCGGACGGCCTCCTCGTCGTTGTCCGCAACGGGGGCGTCGGGGGCGGCCAGGTCCGGATCGGGGCGGGTCCGAGCGAACTCGGGCGTGTGCCGGGCGGCGCGCGGGTCGGCCGGGTCCAGCCCCGTGTTGACGAGGGTGGTCACACCCGTGGGCAACGAGCGGGTGTCCAGACAGCGTCCGTCCCAGCTGTACAGCGTGGCGCGACGCGCGTCGGCGTCCAACAGGTGGAAGGGCGCGTATCGGGTGGGGTCCTCCCCCTCCAACGGGTCCCGGCCGCCCCTGGGGTCGCGCGCGTGGCGCGCGAGCGTGTGCAACGGCAGGTCGCCTCGGCTCGCCGGGTAGGCGCCCTCCCAGGGCATGCGGCCGTCCCAGGGCCATCCGTTGAGCAGCGCCGCCGTCCGTGGTCCGGTGGGGTCGACGGCCAGCCAGGTCCCACCGGCGAGCCGGTCACGGCCACCGATCAGCGTTGGACGCTCGGGCCAGTGGTGGGCGGGCCCCTCCCAGGGGCGGGATCGCATCTCGTCCCGCAACGCGGCCACGACCAGTGGCGTGGTGGCGTCCGGGTCGAACCCGACGATGACGGTGCACATCCATCCCCCTGACGTCGTCGGCTTGCAGGACCGGCCCTGCAAGCCCACGGTGGTGGTTCCTCACGGCTCCGGTGGTGCTCACCCCCTGATCCGGGTGGGGCGTGCCCTCCTTCGGATCGGGTGGCCGACTTTAGCGCTTTCCCACCGGGACTCTTCTACTCTGGGTCGTTCTACGCTTGTTCTCGTTGATACAGGGACCGGTGGGACGGGGGATGCCCCTTCAGACGACTCCGTCGCGGTTCCTTCGTACTTCCTTGCCCGACCAGGAGCCACCCGTGCCCGAAGAAGCAGAGCCGAACGACCGGGGTCCGGCCTCCACGGCGACCGACCCGGGTCCCTCTCGGGGCCTGACGGGACCGCCTCCGGAGTCGGGGCTCTCCCTGCGGGAGGTCGCCGAACGTGTGGCCACCGGGCGGACCAACGACGTACCGGTCCGGGCCGGCCGAAGTGTCGGCCAGATCATCCGCGGCAACGTCTTCACCCGCATCAACGCGATGATCGCGGTCCTGTTCTCCATCATCGCGGTGATCGGCCCCGTCCAGGACGGCCTGTTCGCCATGGTCATCGTGATCAACACGTTCATCGGTATCGTCCAGGAGCTGCGGGCCAAGCGGACCCTGGACGAACTCGCCATCGTCAACGCCGCCCGGCCCCGAGTGGTCCGCGAGGGGGCTACCGTCCGTGTGGCCACCCAGGAGATCGTCCTCGACGAGGTCCTGGAGGTGGGTGTCGGTGACCAGATCGTCGTGGACGGCGAGGTGACCTGGACCGGCGGGCTGGAGGTCGACGAGTCGCTGTTGACCGGTGAGGCCGACCCCGTTTTCAAGCAGCCGGGCGACAGCGTGATGTCGGGCAGCTTCGTGGTGGCGGGCACGGGCCGGTTCCGGGCGACCAAGGTGGGACGCCACGCCTACGCGGTGCGTCTGGCCGAGGAGGCGAGTCGGTTCTCCCTGGTGCACTCGGAACTGCGTTCGGGAATCGACCTGATCCTGCGCTGGATCACCTTCGCGCTGTTCCCGATCGGCGCCCTGCTGATCTACAGCCAGCTCTTCATGGGCGGCCACGTCACGCTGGACTCCGAACCGGTCAGCGGTGGACTCTCCGGGCCTCTGGCCGACGCCCTGCGCAGCATGGTGGCGGCTTTGGTGTCCATGATCCCCGAGGGGCTCATCCTGCTCACCAGCATCGCGTTCGCGGTCGGTGTGATCCGGTTGGGTCGGCACCGGTGCCTGGTGCAGGAACTACCGGCGATCGAGGGTCTGGCCCGCGTCGACGTGGTGTGCACCGACAAGACCGGCACTCTCACCGAGGTCGGGATGAAGCTGGCCGAGATCCGTGACCTGGGCGGCGCCGACCCCGGAGCCATCGGCGGCTCCGGTTCCACCCCCACCCTGGTGTTGGCGGCGTTGGCGAACACCGACCCCGATCCCAACCCCAGCATGGCCGCGATCACCGAGGGCCTCACCGCCCAGGGGCGACCGGCCCCGGGGTGGAAGGTGACGGCGCTGGTCCCGTTCTCCTCCGCGCGCAAGTGGAGCGGCGCGAGCCTGCTCACCCCCGACGGGGAGCAGCACTGGGTGCTGGGCGCGGCCGACGTCCTGGCCCCGGCGGACTCCCCCGCCACGGCCGAGGCGGCCAGGTTGGGCGCCCAGGGGCTTCGGGTGTTGTTGCTGGCCCGGACGTCGGTGAGGGTCGATGACCCCCTCGCTCCCGGCACCGTTCGTCCGGTGGCCTTGGTCGTCCTGGACCAGCGGGTGCGCGAGGACGCCGGTCCGACCCTGGACTACTTCGCCGACCAGGGCGTGGACGTCAAGATCGTCTCGGGCGACCACGCCGCATCGGTGGGAGCCGTGGGCCGTGAGCTCTCCCTTCCCGGGGCCGACCGGCCGGTGGACGCGCGGGAACTGCCGGAGGACCCCGAGACGCTCGCGCGCGAGGTGGAGGCCGCTTCGTCGTTCGGTCGCGTGAGCCCCGAACGCAAGCGGGACATGGTGCGCGGACTGCGCGAGCGAGGACACACGGTGGCCATGACCGGTGACGGCGTCAACGACGTGCTCGCGCTGAAGGAGGCCGACATCGGGGTGGCGATGGGCGCGGGCAGCCCGGCCTCGCGTTCGGTCGCCCAGTTGGTGTTGTTGGACGATCGATTCGCGGTGCTGCCGAAGGTGGTGGCCGAGGGTCGTCGGGTGATCGGCAACATCGAACGGGTGGCGAGCCTGTTCCTGACCAAGACCGTGTACACGATGACCTTGGCGATCGTCGTGGGTCTGTTGGCGGTCGCCTACCCCTTCTTCCCCCGGCACGCCACCCTGATCAACGCGGTGACGTTCGGTATCCCCTCGTTCTTCCTGGCGTTGGCGCCCAACACCGACATCGTCCGTCCGGGGTTCGTGCTGCGCACGCTGCGCCTGGCGATCCCATCGGGGCTGGTGGCGGGGGTCGCGGCGGTGACCACGTACCTGTTGGTGCTGGGCGAGCGCACGGTGCCCGACCCCTCCGACCGCACCGCCGTGGTGATCACGCTGTGCGCGACGACGCTGTGGGTACTGCTGTTGGTGGCCAAGCCCTACGTGTGGTGGAAGGTGGTCCTGGTCGGCTCCATGGTGGGGCTGTTGACGTTGGCCATGGTGACGCCGTTGGGTCGGTGGTTCTTCGACCTGGACGTGAGCGACCCGACCAAGGTCCTCACCGGGTTGGCAGTGGCCGGGGCGGCGATCGCGGCGATCACGGTGATCCGGGTGGTGGACGATCGGTTGACGGCCAGGTCGCAGGCGGCGGCCGAAGCGAGGGCCGCCGCGGAGGACGAGACGGCCCGCGAGCGCACCGCGACCGGCTGAGCCACGCCTTCGAGGGCCCGCGACCGGACGGTCGCGGGCCCTTTTCACCTCCCCCACCTGGCCTTCGATCAGCGTGGGAACTGTTCAGCCACTTCTCCAGCGGAGATGCTGGTCACGCCCTGTGCATGCAAGGACTGGAGCGACTTTGAGCATCCCGAACACGCATATCCGCGCCGTGCTGGCCGACTACCTGGAGCGCTTCCCCAAGGAGGCCGACACGGCCGCTCCCCTGGTCCGGGCCCTGGCCGAGGGCCATGGGCCTGTCTCACCCGAAGGGCTCGGTTTCGCACACGTGACCACGGGAGCCGTGGTCCTGGACCCGTGCTGGCGGGTGCTGATGGTGCGGGACGAGGGCCGCGGTTCGTGGATGTTGCCGGGCGGCCCCGTCGTCGAGACCGACGAGTGCCTGCGCGAGGCCGCGCGGGCCCGGTTGAGCGAGGCGACGGGTCCGGTCGCCGGGCAGGTGGAGGAGGCCTCCGGCGACCTGCCGCTCGACCTGGGCCTTGGCCCGGTACGCAATCGCCGTGCCTCGGACGGCTCCGAGCACCAGGACCTCACCTTCCTGTACCTGTACCGGGCGACGGCCGCGACGATCCCGGCCGGTTCGGGCGCCTTCGGCGACCTGGCCTGGCGTCCGCACACCGACGTGCCCTCGGCCCGTCTGGCGGCGAAGATCTCTCAGGCCCTGGCCACCGACCGCGCGACCGTCGGAGTCTGATCCCAAGGCCCGGGCGGCCGCCCACGGGTGGCCGCCGGCCGTGCTCAGAGGTCCTTGAAGTAACGGACGATGGGCAGTGAGGTGAAGCCGGCCTTGGCGTAGGTGGCACGCGCCGGCGCGTGCCCGGGGTCACCGCCGGTCTCGACCACGGCCACCCGCACACCGACCTCCTCGGCGTCCAGGTCGGCCCGCACGTCCCGGCTCTGGGTCGCGCGCCGGTCCCCGACGAGCCTGCCGTGGAGCGTCTCCCCCCAGGACGCGGGCCAAGGAGGAGTGGACGGGCTCCCAGGCCCTCAAGGAGAGGGCCACGACGGCTTCGCGGTCTTCGGAGCTGTACGGTCGGATGCTGACGTCCATGCGAGCAACGTGGCTTCGCGCGGGACCCGCCGACAACGAGGTTTTTCCGGGGGCTTACATGGTGAACGAGAGCGATCTGCGATATCTGGAGCGCGCGGTGGAACTGGCCGCCGAGGCGCTGGACAAGGGCGACGAACCCTTCGGTTCGGTCCTGGTGTCGGCCGCGGGCGAGGTGTTGTTCGAGGACCACAACCACGTCGCCGGTGGCGACCACACGCGACACCCGGAGTTCGCGATCGCCCGGTGGGCGGCACAGAACCTGGCACCCGAGGAGCGCGCGTCGGCGACGGTGTACACCTCCGGGGAACACTGCCCGATGTGTTCGGCCGCGCACGCCTGGGTGGGACTGGGCCGGATCGTGTACGCGAGTTCGTCCGACCAGTTGACGGGGTGGCTGACGGGGTGGGCCCTGCCCACCGGTCCCGTACGCCCACTGCCGGTGAGCGAGGTCGCCCCGGGCGTGCCCGTGGACGGCCCCGTGGAGTCCCTCGCCGACCGGGTCCGCGCACTGCACGCCCGCTTCCACGGCCGGGTCTGACCCGGATCGAGACGAAGGGCGCCCGTTCCGGGTCGGGTGATCAGCCTTCGCGGACGGTCGTGCCGGTGATGGTGCCGCCCGTCCACCTCGAAGGTGAACGCGCTGGGGCCGTTGGCGTGGTCGGAGCGCCGGTCTTCGACCACGGCGTCGTCGGCGAACAGGTCCAAGGCCCCTTGGCCATGGGTGTCGACCCGGTCGAAGAACGTGCCCACCGGCTCGGGGTGCTCATGATCGTGGGTTCCTCCCTGTCGTGGTCTCTTCGGGGAGGCTCCCCGTTCCCGATTCGGTCCGGTGCCTTGGAAGGGCGAAGAACGACGTGACGGGGCCCGCCGTGGAAGGTTCCGCGGCGGGCCCCGGTGGCCTGTGGGACGGGCTCAGGTCTCGTCGTCGGGTTCGAACCGGCCCTGGATGACGCGCCCGCCCCGGGCCGGGCGATCGGTGCTCGGGCCGGGCTCTGCCGAGGGGCCGCCCGGGGTGAAACCGGGACCGAAGGGGCCGTCCTGGCCGGGCACGTTGACGCCTCGGGCGGTGAACTCCTCCTCCACCCGTTCCTGCATCTTCGCCATCCGGCGCTGGGCCCAGCCCGCGAACGCCCAGCGCAGCGCCGGGCGGGTGATCGGGGTGACCATCAGGACGCCCGCGGCGGCGGTGAGGAAGCCCGGGATGACCAGCAGGATCCCACCGGCCATGAGCATGAGCGGGTCGAGCAGGCCCTTACGTGGCTGCTCGCCGGTGCGCATGGCCTCGTCGGCCTGTTGCACGACCTCGCGGAAGGCGCGTCCGGTGCGGCGCAGCACGGCCACCCCCAGGATCATCAGCGAGACCAACGCGGCCAGGGTCCACGGGACGCCGATCCAGCCACCGACGACGATCATCAGCCAGACTTCCACGAACGGCAGTGCCATCAACGCCAGCACCGTCAGCAGCGGCATCGCGAAACCATCCTCAGGGTCGTGGTCCGGAGATCGTCGGTCTCCCTGCCCGGAAGAACGTCTCCACGGGATGAATGGTTCCCCGGATCGGGGGGGTTCTCATCGACGAGGGACGTTCAGGACCGGGCGCGGCGGGCGATCACCGCGGCGGCGATGACGGCGCCCAGGCCCAGGGCGGAGATGAGCGCCTCGGGCAGCGCGCCGACGCGGGTGGCGACGGTGGGCCCGTCCATGGCGGTGAGTTCGGCGACGTGGACGTCGGGTTCGGCCTCCGGGGAGCGGTAGTCCACGGTGCCGTCCGGCGCGACCACGGCGCTGATCCCGCTGGTGGAGACGACCACGGCGTTTCGGCCGTGTTCGACGGCCCGCAACCGGGTGATGTCCAGCTGCTGGTCGGACTGGCCGGTGAAGTTGTAGTTGGCGTTGTTGGTGGGGATCACGATGATCCGGCCGCCCGCGGCCACGGACTCGCGCACGGGCGGGTCGAAGGCCACGTCGAAGCAGATCCCCACGGCCAGGGTCGTGCCGCCGATGTCCAGGGCGCCGGGTTCGGTACCTGGGACGGCGTCGGAGCTCACCTGATCCAGCCGGGCGACGAACCGTGTGAAGAAATCACGGTAGGGGACGTACTCGCCGAAGGGGACGAGGTAGCGCTTGTCGTAGTGCTCGCCCGGCCCGGTCTCCTCGTCCCACACCACGCTCTGCACGTAGCGGGTGCCGTCGTCGTTGAAGCGGCTCATGCCCCACAGCAGGGGGGCGCCGATGTCGGAGGCGGCCGCGTCGATGATTTCTTCGGCCTCCGGGTCGCGGAAGGGGTCGATGTCGCTGGCGTTCTCCGGCAGCACGACCAGGTCGGGTTGGGGATGTTCCCCGGCTCGGACGGCGTCGGCGAGTTCGTGGACGCCGTCGGCGTGGTTGCGCAGCACCTGCATGCGCTCACCCAGGATGGACATCTCACCGACGTTGGGCACGTTGCCCTGGACCATTCCGACGGTGACGGTGTCGGCGGGGGCGGGACGACCGATCGCGGGGGCCACCAGACCGCCCAGGACGATCGCTGCGCCCGTGGCCAGCCCCACGGCGGGCAGCACGATACGGGCGCGACCACGGGCCGCCACGGCGCGCAGGACGGTCCACACCAGCATGGCGCCGGTGAGGGCGACGGCGAAGGTCACCAGGGGCGAGGAGCCCAGGGCCGCGTAGCCGACGAAGGGGGTGTCGGGCTGGGCGAAGGCGAGTTTGCCCCAGGGGAAGCCGCCGAGGGGCCAGCGTGCCCGGACCGCCTCCTGGGCCACCCACAGGGCAGCGGTCCACAGCGGCCAGTAGGGCAGGCGGGTGACGACGGCCAGGCCCATGGCCATCGGGAGGAAGTAGACGGTCTCGGCGCCGGCGATGGCCAGCCACACGTCGACTCCGAAGATGTCCTGCCATCTCACCAGCGGGACCATGAGCGTGGCTCCGGCCAAAAGACCCAGCCAGGCCGCGCGACGGGGTCGCGTGCCACCGACGGCGAGCAGGAGCAGGGCGGCGCTGAGCGGTCCGAGCCACCACAGACCGTAGGGAGCGAGCGCCAGGAGTTGGGCCAGACCGGAACCCACCGCGGCCAGGGCCCGCCAGAGCGGGTCGAGACGACCCCACCGGTGCCCCGGGGACAGGGGGGACCATGTGGTCGCCTCCGCCCTCGTCTCCGGAGCCGTGGCGTCCGGTGAGGATCTGTCGGGGGTCCGGGCGGTGCCCGATCCCATGTGCTCGGCAACCACGTGGGGTGCTCGCTTTCCGCTGGCCGTTGAGGGTCTGCGGTCAGCATATTGGGGGGACGCGGAAAAGGCCCGAGCCACCCTTCGGACCGGCTCCGTCCCGTCGGCGGCGAGCTCGGAAGACCGTTGTCTACTGGATGTTCGGGCCTTTTCCGGGTCCAACCCCCCGCCCGGTCGCGGTACACCGCCCCTCACCCGATCCCAACCGCACCTGGCGCGTGGTGCAGCGTCCAATCGGACGAGCGGGGGCCGCACAACCGGTCCGTCCAGTGCTGGACTGGTCGTTAGGTTACCCAGAGTCCCCGACCTGTTGTCTCAATCTGGCGACCGTGTCGTGGTCGCCGTTTCGAGTGACGGGAGAGGGAATCAGTGATGAACCGTCGGACAGGCTAACGCACCTGGGGCCGACACGCCAGCCGACCACCGATGGTTTGTGCATGACCGCAATCGGATCGAAATAACGCCTCCTATGGACATTTCGATCAGCATCCTGTCTGATGTGATCAGCGAAACGACCCGCTTCGATCAACTTCGAACATCAGGTCGGCGCGGGGGGTCAACGGCCACGTGATCCCTCCACCATTGGATATGCCACACCGAGCAGGAGAGTGCCATGGCGGAGATCGTCCTCGAGGGCATCGACAAGATCTACGGCGGCGACGTCAAGGCCGTCGACGACCTGAACCTTCGGATCGAGGACGGCGAGTTCATGGTGCTCGTCGGCCCTTCCGGCTGCGGTAAGTCCACCGCGCTGCGCATGATCGCCGGTCTGGAGGAGATCTCCGCGGGCACGCTGGTCATCGGCGACGAGATCGTCAACGACCGCCCGCCGAAGGACCGCGACATCGCGATGGTCTTCCAGAACTACGCGCTCTACCCGCACATGACCGTCGAGCAGAACCTCGCCTTCGGTCTGAAGCTGCGCAAGGTCGCCAAGTCCGAGATCACCCGCCGCGTCACCGACGCCGCCGAGATGCTCGGCCTGGAGCCCTACCTCAAGCGCAAGCCGGGCGCCCTGTCCGGTGGTCAGCGCCAGCGAGTGGCCATGGGCCGCGCCATCGTGCGCGAGCCGCGCGCCTTCCTCATGGACGAGCCGCTGTCCAACCTGGACGCGAAGCTGCGCGTGCAGATGCGCGCCTCCCTCAACCAGCTCCACGAGCGCCTCGGCGTCACCACCGTGTACGTCACCCACGACCAGGTCGAGGCGATGACCCTCGGCGACCGGGTCGCGGTGCTGCGCGATGGCCGACTCCAGCAGGTCGACACCCCCAAGCGCCTGTTCGACTCCCCCGTCAACCTGTTCGTGGCCGGCTTCATCGGCTCCCCCTCGATGAACTTCGTCAACGCCGAGTTCAAGCGCGACGGTGACAGCGCCGTGCTGGCCTTCGCCGACCACAAGCTGCCCGTTCCCGACTCGATCCTGGAAGCGCGTCCGGGCCTGAAGGACTACCTGGGCCGGTCGCTGATCCTTGGCATCCGCCCCTCCGACTTCGCCGACGCCGAGTTCGACGGCAACGACGCCCCGCGTCTGGAGGTCACCGCGGAGGTCACCGAGGAGCTGGGCACCGAGATCAACGTCATCTTCGGTATCGACGCCCCTCCGGTGCGCCACGAGGACGCCGCCGCCCTGGCCAAGGACGCCGCCGGTGACGACGAGGAGAGCGCCGAGGCCGCCCTGCCCCTGGGCGACAACCGTTCACAGTTCACCGCCCGGGTGAGCCCGCGCAGCAACGTCAAGCCGGGCAGCACCATCAGCCTGTCGGTCGACGTCAGCCAGCTGCACTTCTTCGACGAGGTCAGCGGCCTGGCCATCGGGCACCCCGACAACGCCTGAGACC
The DNA here is from genome assembly GCF_020741345.1 of Nocardiopsis listeri. Classification (GTDB taxonomy): domain Bacteria; phylum Actinomycetota; class Actinomycetes; order Streptosporangiales; family Streptosporangiaceae; genus Nocardiopsis; species Nocardiopsis listeri_A. The sequence goes on along the minus strand of NZ_DYZD01000159.1, from coordinate 1,952 downwards.
GTCCGGGCCGGTGAGCGACACGCCCGCCGGCGCCGAAGACACGAGTGCGCGGCCGGCGCCCCGATCCCCCGGGGCTCCGGCCGCACCCGCTTCCACCCGTTAGTTCAGCAGCCGGATCGCCAAGGTGAGGGCGGTGGCGAACAGGACCCACACCAGGTACGGGACGAACAGCCACATCGCCACCCGACTGTGCCGTCGGGCCGCCCAGGTGGTCAGGGCCACCACCACCGCGAGCATCGAGATGTCGACCAGTGCCAGGCCGACCAGCCCGAACCCGAAGAACAGTGGTGTCCAGGCGGCGTTCAGTAGCAGTTGGACCGCGTACAGGGTGAGGAAGAGCGCCGAGCCGTCGGCGCCGGCGGCCCGCCACACCAACCAGCCCGCGACGGCGATCACGATGTAGAGCGCGGTCCACACCGGGCCGAACAACCATGCGGGTGGAGCCCAGGCCGGGAGCTCCAGGGCGGCGTAGACGTCACCGGATCCGGCGGCGGCCGTGCCTCCGACCAGTGCGGTGGCCAGCACTGCGGCGGCGAAACAGACGGCTCCCACCACGCTTCCGATGGTGGTGGGTTCCGACTCGGTCCTGCGCTCCATGGGTTCCTTCCCGAAGCGGGGGGCGGACTTCCTCGATCATTCTGCAGGGAACTTCTCCAGAGTCCTACCCACTCGGCCGCTCCTTGGAGGGTCGGTTCGGGCAGGCCCCGACGACAAACCTTCCTCTTGGGTGACAATCCGACCACCCGGGAGCCAGGTATCTGTTGCTTGACCGTTGTGTCGGCCCGCTTGAAACATGTGATGGTGCGTAACCGAACCCCCGGAGCCGCCCTCGCCCCCGATCCGGCGTCGGTCGTGGACACCCTGCACGGTCGTCCCGTCCCCGACCCCTACCGGTGGTTGGAGTCGGCGGAGAGCCCGGAAACGCTCCGTTGGTTGGAGGAACGCGCCCGCGAGTACGAACGCGAGGCCGCGGGCTGGCCTCTGCGCGAACGCCTGGCCGACCGGATCCGGGAGCTGGTCGCCACCGACCTGTGGAGCACCCCGACGCACCGGCCCGGGGCGGTGTTCGCCACGCTACGTCCGTCCGGCGGCGAGCACCCGAGGCTGGTGGTCCTGCCCGAGCCGACCGGCGAAACGTCCGATCATTCCCCCGTCGTCGCCCCGCGCACCGTCTACGACCCCTGCACGGAGGACCCCACCGGACGCACCACCCTGGACGCCTGGGAGCCCAGCCCCGACGGCGCGTTGGTCGCCCTGCAGACCTCCACCGGAGGGGTGGAGCACGGCAGGCTGCGCGTGATCCGGGTGGCCGACGGCACCCCTGTGGGCCCGGTCGTGCCCCGCGTGCGCTACTCGCACGTGGCGTGGCTACCGGCGGACGAGCGCTCCTTCTACTACGTCCGCCGCGACGGTGCCCAGGGGGTACGCGGGGTGTGGCTGCGCCGGGTGAGCGACGGCGCCGAGACTTTGGTCCACGCCTGCACCGGCCCGGGGACCGTACCCGGGGTGAAGGTACTGGACGGGCGTTGGCTGCTGGTGACCGAGAGCCATGGGACCGGGCACCGCACCGACCTGTGGTTGGCCGACCTGACCGTCGGATCCCCGCGCCGACCCGACCTACGGCCCCTCCAGGTGGGCCACGAGGCCGAGACCGAGGTGCGTTCGGGACCCGAAGGGCTGCTGTACCTGCGCACCACCCTGGACGCTCCCAGGCGCCGTGTCTGCGTGGCCGACCCGGAGCGTCCCGAACCCGAGCACTGGCACGAGGTGATCGCCGAGGACCCCGGTGCGACCCTGGACGCGTTCTGCCCCCGGCAGGGCGTCGACGGCGCGCCCCCGGCCGTGCTGGTGGTGCGCACCCGGTTGGGGATCAGCGAGGTCACCGTGCACGACGCCGACTCCGGAGCGCTGCGGTACCGGGTGGAGCCCCCCGGGGAGGGCATGGTGTCCAC
>NZ_DYZD01000158.1 GCF_020741345.1 Nocardiopsis listeri | reverse complement strand
CGGCGCTGCCCAGGGCGGCGCCGACCATGACCGCCAGGACCACGCGGGGCAGGCGCACGTCCCACAGGACCGTCTCGGCGATCTGGTCGGGGAGGTCGCCGACCCGCAGGCCGACCGCGTCCAGGATGGAGGCGGCGACCTGGCCGGCGGGGATCGGGTAGGCGCCCATTCCGGCGGCGATCACGGAGACGACGACGAGTCCGACGGACAGTCCTGCGATCAGCAGGGTCGCGCGCAGGCGTCGTCGGAGGGTCCCCGGGGTGGCCCCGCCCTCGTCCGCGGGGGCGTCGTCGGGGCCGGTGGTGGGGTGTTGGGACAGGGCGGTCACTCGTCGCCCTCCGAGCCCGAGGCGTCGCCGCTCTCACCGGTGACCGCGGCGAGTTCCTCCGCCATGGTGGTGATGACCTGCGGGGTACGGGGGCCGAAGTTGAGCAGGACGCCGTCCTCGAAGTCGATGACGGCCTGGTTCTGCCCGGCCGGGGTCTGCGCGACGCCGGGGATCTCGGCGAGCCCGGAGACCCCGCCGACCGATTCCAGTCCCTTGGTCATGACCAGCAGGACGTCGGGCCGGGCCTCGATGAGCGCTTCGGTGGTGATGGGTGTGAAGGGTGTGGTCAGGCCCATCTCGACACCGGCGTCACGGGCTCCGATCTCTTCGAGCAGGGCGTCGGCGCCCGAGCCGGGGCCGCCGAGCAGGTACACGCCGGCGGTGCCGCGCAGGTAGAGGAAGGCGACGAGGGGGTCACCGCTGGTCTCCAGGGAGCTTTCGCGCACCTCGGCCATCTGCTCCTGGGTGCGTTCGACCAGGAGGGTTCCGGAGGCGGGGACGCCCAGGGCCTGTGCCACGCGTTCGAAGCGGGGGTACATCTCGTCGATGGACCAGGCCTCCTCGACGATGACGACGGGGATGCCGGAGTTCTGGATCTGTTCGATCACCTCGGGCGGGCCGGTCTGTGTGTCGGCGAGGACCACGGTGGGTTGGAGGGCCAGGACGGTCTCGGCGGAGACCTCGTGTCCCTCACTGATGACCGGCAGGTCGGCGGCCTCGTCGAAGGTGGCCGCCACGTCGCGACCGACCACGTTGTCGCCCAGTCCGAGTGTGAAGACGATCTCGGCGAGGCTTCCGGTGAGCGGGAGGACGCGCTCGGCGTCGGTCACCTCGACCTCCTCGTACTCCAGGGGGTCGGAGGAGGAACGGTAGGGGTCGAGCACCACGGATTCGACGGTGACGGGGAGTTCGGGGGCGGCGACCTCGTCCAGGATCTGGAGGCGGTTCTCGGACAGGTCCGGGATGCCGCCGTCGTCCCCTGAGGCGTCCACGGGGGCGTCGGGACCCGTACAAGCGGTCAGGGCCAGGGCGCAGGCGATGGCGAGCGGTCCGAGGACACCGCGCGGGAAGTTTCGGGGGACGGCGTGGGGCATGGCGATCGCTTTCGGTTGAGCCGGGTTACCGGGCGGGGCCGCGGAGCGGGTCGCGACAAGACCTTTTATATGACAGGTCGTCAGAATCTTGACAACCCCGTCGCTTCAGTGGTCAACTGTTCCGGCACCGGATCGAGTTAGGTAAGGCTCACTTCGCCTAGGTGAGCATAACCTAAAAGCACTTCCCTCACCTCACGCCGAGGTCGGTCCCTCATCCGACCCGCCCGACAACTAAGGCACCTGATGCGAGCAGCGGTTCCCCTCCGTGGGCTTGTCCCACCCCTGGCCACCGTCGCCGCGGCGACGATCCTGGTCGCCGGCGCGCCCTCGACGGTGTTCGCCGAACCCGTCGCCGAACCGGCCCACCCCCGAACCACCACCGTGAACCGGACCCAGGGGCTGGACCCCGAGGGGGACAGCGTCACGGTCGCCGGCATCGGGCACACGCCCGGCTCCCGGATCGAGATCACCACACGCGCCGTTCCCGCCGAGGCGGTCGACACCGGCGAGGTCGACGAGGCCGCAGTACTCGACGACGACAACACCGTCACCACCGACGTGGACGAGCGCGGCCTGTTCAGCGTCGCCCTCGACACCGGTGTCGACTTCGCCGCCGATGCGGGCCTGGACACCGAGGAGGATCCCTTCGAGATCGTCGTCCTCGATGCCGAGCCGCCCGAGCGGACGGACGAGGTGGACGAGACCGACGGGATGGATGAGACGGCTGAGCCGACCGATGACGGTGTGGTCGCCGACCCCGGCGCGGGAATGAGCGCCCCGGTGCTCGCGCCCGCGTCCCCCTCCGTGCCCACGGTCGTGGCCGCGGTGCCGGTCGCCTTCGCCGTGCCCGCCGCCGTGCCCGAGAGCCGGCCGCAGACCTCTCCGAGGACCGCTCCCCAGGCCGCTCCGCAGAGCGCGCCGCAGGCGGCCCCGCGCAACGTTCCCCAGACCCTGCCCCGGACCCCGGGCGACCTGTCGCTCACCGTTTCCAAGACCAGCGGCATCGACCCCGACGGGGAGACCGTGACCGTCACCGGTTCCGGTTACGACACCGCCAAGGGCATCTACGTGGCCCTGTGCGACACCGCCAACGCGAGTTCCAGCATCGCGCCCGGGCCGTGCATCGGTGGAGTGGACATGGAAGGCGATGGCGGTTCGTCCGCCTGGATCTCCAGCAACCCGCCGCCCTACGGCGAGGGCCTGGCCACCCCCTACACGGGTGGTGGGACCGACGGCGGATTCACCGTGGAGCTGTCCGTCAAGGCCAAGGACGACAACACCGACTGCACCGCGTCCGGCACCGAGTGCGCCGTGGTGACCCGCAACGACCACACCCGTTCCAGCGACCGCGGCCAGGACAAGTTCGTCCCGGTGACCTTCGCGGGCCAGGCGGGCGATGGCGGCGGTTCCGGCGGTGGTTCCGGCGGCGGTTCCGGCTCCGACGAGGGTGCGGGTTCGGGCGGCGCCGGCGGTACGAGCGGTTCCGGTGGCTCCGGCGGCAACGGGCCCCTGGCCCGAACCGGCGCTCCCCTGGTGGGCCTGCTTCTGACCGCCGTGGTGGCTTCGCTGGCCGGTGTCACCGCGCTGGTGGCGACCCGACGCCGCGCGAGCGACGCAGACCCGACCACCGCGTGATTTCGAGGGACGGCGGGGCACTCGCAACGGGGATCCCACCGATCCCACCGACCACATCGAGCTCAGGCCCCACGTGAGTGTGCACGCCTGAGCGGGCCAAGGCCGAGCCTCCCCCTCATGACCCCGCTCTCCCTTGGTGGGTACCGTCGCGCCCGCTCAGCGCCAACCCACCGCCCCCGCACCATCCCGGACCCGACGCGCGATCGGGACC
>NZ_DYZD01000157.1 GCF_020741345.1 Nocardiopsis listeri | reverse complement strand
GGTGCGTACGCCGGGGGCGCTCGCGGGGCCGTGATATCCGAACACTCGGGGGTTCCTTCCACCGTGGGGACGGTGACGGCTCAGGGCCGTCGAGGGGTGTGAGGGGCGGGGGTTGAGGCGCTCGGCCCCGGCGCGAGGCCCGACACGGGGTCCTTGGACCGGGTTCCTCCAGGAACCACCCTAAGGCCTATGTCCTAAATGGACTTAATGCGCTGCCCGAAATAGAAGCTAGCACGACCCACCCACCGGCTCGCAACCCATTCGACCGATTTATTCGCACAGGGTCACTGCGCCCCCATTCGCCATGGAAAAGGGCCGGTTCCGACTTGCTCGGAAACCGACCCTTTCATCCGCCCTCGACCCGCTCAGTCCCCCGGAGTGGCCTCGGGAAGTTCTCCGTCTTCCCCGGCTCCGTTCCCGCCCTCGGCGTTGATCCGTTCGACGGTGTCGATCATGTGCGACTCGATCAGGGCGAGCAGACGCTCCTCCTCGCCGTCCACGATCGTGTCCAGGATCCGCCGGTGCTCCTCCAAAAGCTCCTCCGGCTCCGGGTAGACGTCCTGCATCACCGTCAGACACATACGGGTCTCCACCAGCAGCGTCTGCGCCATGCGCTCCAACCGGGAGTTTCCCGAGCAACTGACCAGGGTCCGGTGGAACTCCTGGTCGGCGTCGCTCATCTCCTCACGGTCCCCCTTGGCCGCGGCCTGCGCCAATCGATCGACGGCGGGGGTGAGACGGGCCAGGGCCTCGCCTCGGTTGCCCCGCATGATCAGTTCGCAGGCGGCGCGTTCCACCGCGAGCCGGGCGACATAGATGTCCCGCACGTCCGCGGGGGTCAGCTCGCACACGAACAGGCCCCTGTGCCGTTCACTGCGGAGCAGACCCTCCTGGACCAGACGCTGCATCGCCTCGCGAAGCGGCCCCCGGCTCACCCCGAGACGCCCGGCGAGCTCGGCCTCGCCCAGCTGGTCCCCCGGGGAGAGGGATCCGTACATGATCGCCGAGCGCAGTTGGTCGGCGATCAGCTCGGCGGTGGAACGCCGTGGGACGGGTCTGAGCTGACCAGGGGATGACATGCGGTCTTCCCTTCTCGGGACTCGATTCGGATTCCTGGCGGGCGGTCGACACCTCGACCGCGAACACGGGGCCGGACTCGGGCGGACGAACCGGACATGGGCCGGCCCCCGAGGTTAACGGGCGGCGAACGGGTCCCCGACAATGGAGGGGCCTGATCGGAAGAGGTTTCCGGGCCCGTTCCTCGTGCCGCATCGCCCCGCCAGACGCAACCCCTCCCAGACGCTCACCTGGTTGGCGGTGAGCACCGTCTTGCCCAGGAGCGCCTCCATGGGGTCGATGAGGTCGGCGCTGTGCAGGGCGGTGTCCGGCACCAGGACCACCTCCGACCTGGGGTGGTCGTTGGTGATGACGAAGTCGACCGCGTCGTCGGGGTCCAGCCTCCCCACCTCGGCCGCGGTGGGGATGCCGTGGCTGGCCAGGGACACCACCGTGACACCCGCGGCGTCGAGGAACTCCACGAACCGTTGACCGACGTCGTCCGGGTAGGTCGCGGCGATGGCGACCCTTGAGACACCCAACTGGCGCAGGGCGTGCACGAACGCGAAGGAGGTGCTGGACGTGGGCACGCCCACGACGTCGCGCACCCCTTGGACCTGGCGTTGTGCCCCTTCCCAGCCGAACACGAAGCTGCCGCTGGTGCAGGCCCAGACCGCGGCCTCGACCTCCAAGGCGGCGAGTTCCTGTGCTCCCTTGGCGAGCACACCTTCACTGCCCACGTCCAGCAGGGCGTCCACACGGTGGGCGTCCTCGCGCATGAGCGTGTGCACGAGGGGTAGTTCGACGTCGTCGAGCAGGTCGGCGAAGGCCGGGTAGTCGTCTTCGGCGCTGTGGCCGGGATACAGGAATCCGACGCGGGTCATGTCTCTCCTCTGGGTCGAGGCGCTCTCCGTGTGCGGTGATCGGTTGTGGTGTCAGGCGGCACTGGGCGCGGCCACATCGATCAGGCTCTGCCCATGTGCGACGGCGCGACGGCCGGCCGCGCGCATGACCGCCCACATGGTGACCTGGTTGGCCGCTATGACGGGTTTACCCAGTTCGCGCTCCAGCGGCGCGATGATGTCGTAGGTGAGGACGTTGGTGCAGCTGATGTAGACGGCTTGGGCGTCGGGGTGGTCCGCCTCGTGCACCGCGTGGGCGACCTCGGCGTAGGTGACCTTCCAGATGTGGCTGAGCAGGCCGAGTCCGACGCTGGAGGTGACGCCGATGCCGTGTTCGGCGAGGTAGTCCAGGAGTCGGTCGGTCACGCTGTCCACGTACGGGGTGACCACCGCGATCCGGTCGGCGTCCAGGACCTTGAGCGCCTCGATCAGGGCGCCCGAGGTCGTGGCGGCCCTTGGGGCTCCCGCCGCCAGCATGGTGCGATGGAGTTCGCGTTCGCCCTCGGCCCCGTGCACGAAGCTGCCGGAGGCGCAGGCGTAGCCGACGGCCAGGGGTTCGGGTGCCATGAGCGCCTTGACCGCGCGGGTCACCGCCTTGCCCTTGCTCAGAGCCGCGGCTTGGTCGACCGTGACCGGAACGTGGACGTAGGGGAGGCGGGTGACGTGCAGCGAGACGTCGTCGGGCGTCCACCGCCACAGTTCGCGGTCGAGCGCGAAGTCGTAGGGAGCGATCACCCCCACCCCGGCCTGCCAGGGGGTCACGGTCGCCGCCGACAGTTCGACGACCTTCGGCTCGCTCGTCGGCTCGGGCTCCTGTACGGGCGCCCGTCCGGTCGTCTCCCGCTCCGGCTCGGGCCCCGCCTGCCGCGTCGGGACCGTCGATTTCGTGTGCTCGGTGCCGCGCTGGGGTTCCGGCCCGGTTCCCTCGGTTCTCATCGGTCACTCACCTCCCATTGATGTGCTCTGTCCAGCCGTGTGCGGTGTTTCGGATGTGCCGGCGCGACCCACGGTGCGATGGGTGCCGTGGCCACGATGGGCCTTGTGGCCGCCGTTCAGCGGTCGAGCCGTTCGTACAGGAGCCGCTCACCGACGCTGCCGGAGCGCCAGACGTCGTTGCAGGCCTCGGCCATGGCCGGCAGGTTCTCCACCACGGTGGCGAACACGTTGCCGGGGACCCAGCCCACGTCTCCGTTGAGCAGCAGGTTGTTCCGGCCGTAGAAGAGGGCCAGGTCGATGACCCCCGGCAGGTGCTCGATGCCCTTGTCCTCCTTGAAGGAACGGTCGAGCATGCCGGAGTCGAAGGAGAAGTAGACGAGGTCACCGGGGATCGGGGTGACGGTGGGGTTCTCCTGGCCGGGTTCGGGGTCGGCGAACCGCGGCACCATCGTGTAGACCTCGTTGCGCGCGTACTTGGCGTGCTGGACGGCGTCGCCCTGTGGGAGGGCGTTCCACACCGCATCACACGTGCGAGGCGCTTCCTTGTCGAGGAGTTCGGCGACGCAGGAGACCCCGCGTCGGGCGAGCGTGACGGTCATGTACCTGGGCAAGTGGGTTCCCTTCGGCGGGGCCTACATGAGTCCTGGGAGACCGGCCCGAAGGGTCGTTCGGGCCACTGAGGTCACGGCACTGTTGATTGTCGACAATCTTACGATCAACCTCCCGGGTCCGGCAATAGACCCGGGCCGAACGGGTATCCCGCCAGTGCCGACAGGGGCGCAAGGTGCGCCTTTGCCCCAGAACAGCCCTTTTGTGGATTGTTGACAATCCCATGTGGGCTCCTTAGCGTTTCCGATGCAGGGCGAACCAGCACCCCGACGGCACCGCATCACCACTCGCTACCGGAAAGCTCGTGCCAGTGAACCGTCCTCCCGGCTCCACCACCGTCTCCGCACCCGAACGACCGCGTCTGGTGGTCCTCCACGGCGAGGACCTGCCACCGGGTCACGAACGTCTCGACGACCACCCGGGTCTGGGCGAGGTCGTCCACACAGACGCCGAAGGGCTGTCCGCCGCCCTGCCCGGCGCCGACGCGCTCCTGGTCTGGGATCTGTTCACCGAAGCGCTCGCCGACTCCTGGTCCAAGGCCGACCGGCTGCGATGGGTGCACGCCGCCACCACCGGGGTGGACAACCTGATGTTCCCCGGACTGGTCGAAAGCGACGCCGTGGTCACCAACTCACGCGGGGTCTTCGACGAGCACATCGCCGAATACGTCCTCGGCCTCGTGATCTCCTTCGCCAAGGACTTCCACCGCACATCGGAGTTGCAGCGTCGGAACCAATGGCTGCACCGCGAGACCGAACGCGTCGCCGGCAAACGCGCACTGGTGATCGGCACCGGCCCCATCGGTCGGGCGATCGGACGCAAGCTCGCCGCGGTGGGGATGGAGGTCCGAGCCTCCGGCAGCCACTCCCGTGACGGCGATCCCGACTTCGGTCACGTGGTCGCCTCCAGCCTGGCGGAACGCGCCGCCGACGGCGGCCCCACACTGTTCCAGGCCCTCCCCGAAGCCGACTACGTGGTCGTCGCCGCGCCTCTCACCGATGCCACCCGAGGCCTCGTCGACCGGCACTTCCTCGACCTCATGAAGCCCACCGCGCGCCTGATCAACATCGCCCGCGGCCCCATCGTCGTCCAGTCCGACCTGGTCAACGCCCTCCAAGAGGGTTCGATCGCCGGCTCGGCCCTGGACGTCTTCGAACGGGAACCACTCAAGGCCATCAACCCGCTGTGGGGCCTGCCCGGATCCTTCGTCTCCCCGCACATGTCCGGTGACGTGGTCGGGTGGCGCGATGACCTGGTCGAGCTGTTCCTGGACAACCTCGCCCGTTACCTGGACGGGCGGGAACTGCGAAACGTCGTGGACAAGGACCGGGGTTACGTACCCGGCTGACCCCTCGCGTGACTTGGGAGGCTGAAGTGACGATCCGTTCCGAACGGGCCGGGAACGAAGACACGGGCACGGCCGTGGGCACCTCGGGGAACGCGCCCGGCGCCGACCCCGAGGTCCCCCGCGCCCGCTCCGGTGAGGGCACACCGGCCGACCTGTCCGCCGAACAACTGTTGCGCGCCTACTCCGCCGGGGAGCTCTCCCCGGTGGAGGCGGTCGACTCCGTGCTCGAACGCATCGAGCAGGACAACCCTGCGCTCAACGCGTTCTGCCTGGTGCGCCCCGAGGAGGCCCGCGAGGCCGCGCGCGCCTCGGCCGAGCGGTGGCGGCGCGGTGAACCGATCGGGAAACTCGACGGGGTGCCCGCCTCCGTCAAGGACATCCACCTGACGAAGGGGTGGCCCACCCTGAAGGGTTCGGTGACCTCTTCCCAGGAGGGCCCGTGGGAGGAGGACTCCCCGGTCACGGCACGCCTGCGGGAGCACGGGGCGGTGTTCGTCGGCAAGACCACCACCCCCGAACTGGCGTGGAAGGGGGTCACGGACAACCCGCTCACCGGAATCACCCGTAACCCCTGGGACCTGTCCACCACCCCGGGCGGTTCCAGTGGCGGCTCGGCGGCGGCGGTCGCCGCGGGAATGGGCCCGCTGTCGACGGGGACCGACGGGGGCGGGTCCATCCGCATCCCGGCGAGCTTCACCGGGGTCTGCGGGATCAAACCCACCTGGGGACTGGTGCCGCACTACCCGGCGAGCCCGTTCGGTTCGCTGGCGCACACCGGACCGATGACCCGCACCGTCGGCGACATGGCGCTGATGCTGGACGTGATCTCCGGCTTCGATTCCCGAGACTGGATGGCGATGCCGACCCCCGCTCCCGGACTGGCCGAGGCCGGGCGTGGAGAGGACCCTCGTGAACTGGTCAGGGGGATGCGGATCGCCTACAGCCCGACCCTGGGCGGGCTGGACGTGGACCCGGAGGTGGCCCGCGCGGTCGCCGAGGCGGTGCGCGTGTTCGAGGAGCTCGGCGCCAAGGTGGAGGAGGCCGACCCGGGGCTGCCCGATTCCATGGCGGAGTTCCACGTGCTCTGGTACTCGGGTGCGGCCAAGGCCACCGAGAAGCTCACCGACCGCGAGCGCGACCTGCAGGATCCGGGGCTGCGCGAGATCATCGAGGAAGGGCTGTCCTACTCGGCGCAGGACTACCTGACCGCCATGGCCCTGCGGATGGCCATGGGCGCCCGCATGGGCCGCTTCCACGAGACCTACGACCTGCTGCTCACTCCGACCATGCCGATGGTGGCCTTCGAGGCCGGGTTGGAGTCTCCACCCGAGTCGTCCGGGCGACGGTGGACCTCCTGGGCCGGGTTCAGCTACCCGTTCAACATGACCCAGCAGCCGGCGGCGAGCGTGCCGTGCGGGTTCAGCGATTCGGGGTTGCCGATCGGCCTCCAGATCGTGGGGCCGCGGCACTCGGACACCCGGGTGCTGCGAGCCTGCCGGGCCTTCGAACTGGCCCGCCCGTGGGCCGGACACCGCCCCTGAACTCGTGTTCCCGTGTTCCCCGGGGGCCCGTCGCCCCCGGGGCGCGCATTGGCGATACGGTGACCAGGACACGACCGTGATCACGTCCGCACCACCCGTGATCGACCCCCGCGGCACTCGAACCACGTTTGGTCGGTTCTGGGACTTTTGACCGGCCACTTCGATGGCTTAAGACTCCCGATGAACCCCGCATACGTATTAACGTCTTCCTCGGAGTGGTGTCGCGAGCACGCGGACGCGAGGAGAGGGAGGACCGATGACGATCGGTGGAGCCGAGGGCGCTCGGAAACAGATCAGGGTCTTCCTCGTCGACGACCACGAGGTCGTCCGGCGCGGCGTGGCCGCCCTCCTCGAGACCGAGGACGACATGACCGTGGTCGGCGAGGCCGGGACCGCCGAACAGGCGTTGGCGCGGATCCCCGTGGTGCTTCCCGACGTCGCGGTGTTGGATGTTCGTCTGCCCGGTGGCTCCGGGGTCCAGGTCTGCCGGGAGATCCGGTCCGACCACCCCGAGATCGCCTGCCTGATGCTCACCTCCTTCGCCGACGAGGACGCCCTGTACGACGCCGTCATGGCCGGCGCCGCGGGGTACGTGCTCAAACAGATCCACGGCGCGGACCTGGTCGGCGCGGTGCGCACCGTCGCCGCCGGCGGTTCCCTGCTGGATTCGGGGAGCACGGGTGCGATGCTGGAGCGGTTGCGCGGCGCCCAGTCCGAGCCCGACCCGCTGGCGGAGCTGACCCCGCAGGAGCGGCAGATCCTCGACCTCATCGGCGAGGGCATGACCAACCGGCAGATCGGCGAGCGACTGTACCTGGCGGAGAAGACCGTGAAGAACTACGTGTCGGCGCTGTTGGCCAAGTTGGACCTCAAGCGCCGCACCCAGGCCGCCGTCCTCGTCGCGGAACTTCGCGGCCGCCGCTACTGAACCCTCGACTCAGATGTTCGGGCCCCACCACGCGTGGGGCCCGTTCTCGTCTCGGGTGGGGCCCGTTCCGTGTGGTGAAGGTCCTGTTCCGTGCCCGGTCGACCTGGGAGGATGAAGCCTTCTTCATCTTCGCTTCATCCTGTCTTCCTGCGGTACGAGGACACTTTGTCGATATGAGATCACCTCTGGTGCCCCTGGTCACCGGGACGTTGACGGTCGTCCTCGTGACGACCGCCGCCCTGGTCTGGGCGTTCTTCCTTCGATCCCCGGATCCGGTCCCCGCCTCGGAGGTGGTGGTCGGTGAGTCGCCCGAGGGCGCCACCGCCGGCCCCACCGACGAAGGGGTGGTCGCCCCTCTCCCACCCGTCACCGAGGAGTCGGGCGAGCCCACCGGGCCGGGTCCGGAGGCCGAGCCGTCCGTGGAACCCGCACCGACCGGCTTCCCGTTCGACTGCCTCGATGAGGGCTCCGGGCACGAGAGCTGGGGCGAGGACGAATGGGACGACTGGTGGGAGCTCTGCCAGGACCGGCGGTTCGGGGACGATGACGATGACGACTGACCCAGAGGACCGTCCCGACGCCACCACCATCCGGGTACCGCCGGGCGGTGACCGCGAGCGCGGATCCGATCGACGCTCCACGGGCCGCTCCGAAGGCACCTTCCTGTTCCCGACCCTGGTGATGCGCGGTCCCCAGCCGGAACTCCCCCATCGTCGCCGCGTTCCCGCGCGGCTCATCATCATGGCCTGGGTGGTCCTGCTCATGGCCGTCGTCCTCCTCCTGGTCAACGTCGTCACCTGGAGCGCGCTGACCGCGAGGGTGGACGAACGTGTGGATCGGGCGCTGAGTCAGGAGACCGGCGAATTCGAGGAGTTCGCGTCCGTGGGCATCGACCCGCTGACCGGGGAACCCTTCACCGACGTGGGCACCCTCATCCGTCTCCATCTGGAGCGACAGCACCCCGACGACTCCGAGATCCTCTTCGGCTGGGTCGAGGAGGACGAGACCACCGAGACCCCGCGGCGACGAGGGGGCGCCGCCGCAAACGAAGAGGAGACGAAGACCGAATCCGGACGAATCCGGCAGGGCCAGGACCCGCCGCACGACCTTTCCGCCGATCCGGAGTCCGTCGCGGCGATCCTGGAGTCCCCGGACGCGCGCGGCACCCTCGGGACCCCTGCGGGGCCGGTCGAGTGGGAGAAGGTCCGCGCACTTCCCCCGGAGGGCGTTCAGGGCCCGGCCGGTTGGTTCGTCATCGGCTACTTCACCGAGGAGGACCACGCCTCCACCGGCGCCACCATGGGCATCATCACCCTGGTGAGCACGCTGGGTCTGCTCGCCGCGAGCACGGCGGCCTGGTGGGTGGCGGGACGCATCCTCGCCCCGGTCCGGCTGGTGCGCCGCACCGCCGCCGCGATCGGCGAGGAGGATCTCACCCAGCGGATCGAGGTGTCCGGTCGGGACGACATCGCCGCCCTGGCCGAGCAGTTCAACAGCATGCTGGACCGTTTGGAGGGGGCCTTCACCGCTCAGAGACGGTTCGTCGACGACGCCGGACACGAACTGCGCACCCCCATCACCATCGTGCGCGGACACCTCGAACTCATGGGCGACTCCCCCGAGGAACGCGAGGAGGTCGTCCGACTGGTCACCGACGAACTCGACCGCATGGGGCGGATCGTGGAGGACCTGCTGTTGCTCGCCAAGGCGCAACAGCCCGACTTCGTGCGCCCCGAACCGGTCTCGCTGGCCGAGCTGACCAGCGACATCGACGCCAAGGTGCGTCCGTTGGGCGACCGGTCGTGGCGGTTGGAGACCGTCGCCGAGGGCACGGCCCGCCTCGACCCGCAGCGGGTCACGCAGGCGATGGTGCAGTTGGCCGCCAACGCCGTCCGGTACAGCCCTGCAGGGTCCACTGTGCGAATCGGTTCCGCCTTGGTGGGCTCGGACGTCCGTCTGTGGGTGTCCGACGAGGGATCGGGTATCCCGACCGAGGACCACGGCCGGATCTTCGAACGGTTCTCCCGTGGTGGGCGGACCGCGCGGGGCGGCGACGGCGGCGCCGGCCTGGGCCTGGCCATCGTCCGTGCCATCGCCGAAGCGCACCACGGCAGGGTCGACCTGCGTTCGGCACCCGGCCGAGGATCGACGTTCACTCTGATCATCCCGGTCGACAGAACCATCGGAAGGGAGCGCGCGTGAGTCGCGTACTCATCGTCGAGGACGAGGAGCGGATCGCCTCGTTCGTCCGCAAGGGTCTGACCGCGAACGGGTTCACCACCACGGTGGTGGGCACCGGCGCGGAGGCCGTGGACTACGCCGTCACCGGCGGATTCGACCTGATGTTGTTGGACCTGGGGCTGCCCGACACCGACGGGTTCGACGTGCTGCGCCGGGTCCGGTCGATGGGCGTGCAGACCCCCGTGGTGATCCTGACCGCGCGGGACGGGGTGCGCGACACCGTGACCGGACTGGAGATCGGGGCGGACGACTACGTCACCAAACCGTTCCGGTTCGAGGAGCTGTTGGCCCGGGTGCGGCTTCGGATGCGTACCGAACGCACGGCGGACCTGACGGTGCTGAAAGCCGGTGGACTGTCCCTGGACCTGCGCACCCGACGAGCTTCGGTGGACGAATCGACCGTGGACCTGACCGCCCGCGAGTTCGCGTTGTTGGAGCTGCTCATGCGGCACCAAGGGCAGGTGTTGACCCGGCAGCAGATGCTGTCGCACGTGTGGGGCTACGACTACGACCCCGGGTCGAACGTGGTGGACGTTTTCGTCCGGGCGCTGCGCCGCAAGGTGGGCGTGGAGCGGATCGTGACGGTGCGGGGCATGGGGTACCGGCTGACCGGTTGATCGTCGAACCGCGCCGACCGTCGGACGAGGCTTCAGCGATACCGATCGTTCGGCGGGGTGGGGGTCGGCCGATCATGAGGGTTTCCTCATCCGGCGCTCATGATCGCCTCACGGCCGGTGCCCAGGATGATGACCATGATCTGGTTCGCGTTGGCGGTCGACCTGGCCGCGATCACGGTGTTGTCCTATGTCCTCTACTTCCGTCGGCACGGCCGTCGGGACCTGTTGTCGGCCTACGTGGCCCTGAACGTCGGCATCTTCGCCGTGGTGGCGATGATGGCCCGCCAGGAGGTGGGGCTGGCGGTCGGTTTCGGGTTGTTCGGTGTGCTGTCGATCCTGCGGCTGCGGTCGGACCTGATCAGTCAGGGTGAGATCGGCTACTACTTCGTCGCGATCACCCTGGGCCTGATCAACGCGATCGCGCCCCCGCTGGTGATGGTGGGTCTGAACATCCTGCTGCTGGGCGTCCTGTACCTGGCGGGCCACCCGAAGCTCCTGCCCCGCACCCAACGGCGGATCATGACGCTGGACGTGGTGCACGAGGACCCCATCGCGCTCCGGCAGGACCTGGAGGGCCGACTGCGCGGCAAGGTTCGGCACGTGGAGGTCACCGAGGTGGACTACGTGCGCGACCTCATGGTGGTGGACGTGCGGTTCCTGGAACCGAGGCTCGAAGCGGCCCCGGGCCGGCCGCCGGGCGAGCGTCGTCACTCCATACCGGCTTGGTGGGGTGAACGATGAGGCCCTCGCTCACCGGCGGCCCGGCGGGGTCCCTCGCCGCCGGGCGTTCCCCCGAGCTCTCTTCCGGTCAGGCTCCGGCCGGTCTCGCCGGGCTGCGCCCGGTGTCCCTCTCGGAGATGAACGAACGCGCCGCCCTGGTCACCCGGACCTGTCGCAAGTATCTGGTGCCCACCGAACTGATGCCGGACCTCTTCGCGGGCGCCGAACGTGACTTCAGCGTTCTGGAGATCGGTGGCCGGGCCTCCTTCCTGTACTCGTCCACCTACATGGACACCCCGGACCTGGGCACCTTCCACGACCACCGCCAGGGTCGGCGCCTTCGGTACAAGGTGCGCACCCGCACCTACGTGGACACCGGCACCAAGATGTTCGAGGTGAAGTTGAAGGGGGCGCGCGGAATCACCGACAAGGCGCGGATCGAGCTGCCGCTGGAGGCACCCTCGGACCGGCTGACCCCACGGACCCGGGGGTTCCTCGACCGCTCCCTGGCCGGCTATCGGATGGAGGCGCCCGACAAGCTGCTGCCCGCCGCGGTGACGGATTACCGCCGATCCACGGTGGTGTCGTCCTGTGGCCGGGAGCGCGTCACGGTCGACACCGAACTCGTCGGATACCGGGGGGACCGTTCGGTCCGAATGCGCCCTGACGTGGTGCTGCTGGAGATCAAGACCCGGGGCGGGCTCACCCGGACCGAACGCAGCCTGCACCGACTGGGGCTGCGAGAGGTCCGGTTCAGTAAGTACGCTGCGACGCTGACCTCGTTGGAGCCTGGGCTTCGGGGAAATCGTTGGCTACGGGCGATGGGCCACTGCCTGGATCTGCCGGAGCCGGTGCACGACCTTCGAACCGGGACGTGATCGCAGTTCGGAGCACTGGGCGCGGGGTGGATGTTTCACGTGAAACCTTCGGGCCGCTCTCCCCGCAGGTGTGGACGGCCGCCGTCTCGTAACCGGTCGAGACGGCGGCCTCGCCGTGAGCCCCCTCCCGCTACAAGAGGGCGAACACGACGCATCAATGTTGTCACCCGCCACCGCACAGGTCCAGACCGGTGGCCGGAACCTGCCACTTCCGGGGTTACCGGAGGCCCGGGTGGGTGAGGGCTTGGGCGACCCGACGCCAGTCCACGTCGCTCAACCCGCTCGACTGAAGATCCTCCACCACGGCCTTCAGGGTGCGCAGGTCGAAGTCGTCGCTGATGGACCTGGCCCCGTCACGGTGGTCGCGCACCAGCTCGGTGACGTAGAGGCGCAGGCGCTCCGAGCCGTGACGGGCGTGCTCGCGGGCCTGGGCCTGCCAACGGGCGTCGTGGGGGATCCAGGCCTCGATGACTTCGGTGGGATCCGGATGGACCGGGGGCACTAGGACCTTCCGATCCGTGTGGACGGTCGCCCTCGAAAACCAAGGGGACGTAGACAGTTACGGCACTTCTGGTTCACTCCGCCGTTCCAGGACCCGCAGTAGTCGCAGTACACGTGAGCTCCTCCCTGGCCTGTTCCTGCCGACGGTAAAGCCATTCGGGCTCCGATAGGGGCGGAATGGAACAAGTGCTCCCCACCGAGTCGGATCAGGTGATCGGGCCGCCTGCGAGATCGGGCACGTGACAGAATTTCGAGGAACCTCCGAACACCATCGAACGGGTGATGCCTCATGCTGTCCGCAGAGAAGATCGGTGACTACCTGGACAGGTTGTCGTCCAGGGAACCGACCCCCGGCGGTGGGGCGGCGGCGGCGCTCCACGCGGCGCAGGGCGCCGCCCTGATCGCGATGGTCGCCCGGTACAGCACCGGGGAGAAGTACGCCGGGCACGCCGACGAGATCGCCCGGATCACCGAGAGCGCGGACGAACTCGTGGCCCGCTCACTGGAGTGCGCCGACGCCGACGAGACCGCCTTCGGATCGATGGGCGACGCCTACGGGCTGCCTCGGGGCACCGATGAGGAGAGGGCCGCCCGCAAGGAGGCGATCTCCGACGCCGCCGCCGGGGCCGCTCGACCGCCGATGAGGGTGATCGCCATCGCCCGGCAGATCGTCGACCTGGCCACGGAACTGATTCCGATCGGCAACCGCAACCTGATCACCGACCTGGCCGCCGCCGCGGACGCCGCTCGGGCGGCGGCCGGCACCAGCCGGGTGAACATCGAGGTCAACCGGCCGAGCGTCAAGGACTCGGACGTGGCGCTCGGTCTCTCGCAGTCGGCGGACGACGTCGACGCGGTTCAGGCGGACGCCGACCGGGTGACCGAACGGGTGCGCGAGGTGATCCGCCGATGACCGTGCTGTCGGGCAGGGAGATCGCCGCGCGCATCCGGCGTGAGACAGGGGAACGCGCCGCCGAGCTGAACGAGCGGGGCGGGCCTCCCCGACTCGCCGTGGTGGTGGCCACCGATGACGGAGGTAGCGCCTGGTACGTGGGCTCGATCGCCCGCGCGGCGGAGAAGGTCGGCGTCGCCTGCGACGTCGTGGACCTGGGCGCGGACGCTTCGACGAAGGTCATCGCGGATCGCCTCGACGAACTGGGCCGGGATCCGAAGGTGCACGGGATCATCCTGCAGACCCCACTTCCGAAGGGCGTCTCGGCGCCGGAGCTCGCCGAGCGGATTCCGGTCGACAAGGACGTGGACGGGGCCAACCCCGCCTCGCTCGGCCGACTCGCCGCCGGACTGACGGCCTTCGCGCCGGCCACCGCCGAAGCCGTGGTGACGATCCTGGAACACCACGAGGTGGCTTTGTCGGGTGTGGAGGTCGCGGTGGTGGGCCGGTCCACCACCGTCGGCAAACCCCTCGCCCACCTGTTGTTGGATCGGAACGCGACGGTCACCGTGTGCCATTCGAGGACGAGGGATCTCCCCGAGGTGACCTCCCGTGCGCACGTGCTGGTCGCGGCCGTGGGCCGGCCGGCGCTCATCGGTGCGGACCATGTCCGCCCCGGTGCGGTGGTCGTGGACGTGGGCACCAACCCGACAGAGGACGGCGGGCTGGTCGGCGACGTCGACGCCGACGCCGTGTCGGAGAGGGTCGGGGCGCTCACCCCTGTTCCCGGTGGTGTGGGCCCGGTGACCACGGCACTGCTGTTGCGCCACACGGTGGACGCCGCCTCCCGGTGAGCCGTCGAGGACCGGTCCCGGCGCGTCCGACCGGGCGCCCGGGCCCGGACCACGCAGGTGGTGCATCAGGTGAATGGACCGCCCTGTTGAAGGCGCCCC
>NZ_DYZD01000156.1 GCF_020741345.1 Nocardiopsis listeri | reverse complement strand
GGGACACGGCTGAGAGGCCTCACGGGGGTCGAGGGTGGACGGGACGGCCCGGGGAGACGGGCTGAGTCCTCTCGTTCCCCGGGCGTCACGCCTTCATGCCGCTTCACACCGGCCACACACGGCCATCGCGGGTTAGGTGCAGACCCTTATCGCCGAGGGTGTTTCAGTCGCTACCAAGGGTGCTGTTCGGGGGTTTTTCCGGCAGGATCGTGTCAACGGTTTCGGTCGCCACACCGAGGGCGCGGAGTACGAACCTGGTCACCAGGGCGTGGGTCTCCTCCAAACCGACCTCACCGCTCACCAGGGGCAGACGTCGCGATCCCACCATGGACAGGGTGAGCGAGGCGACACGTTCGCACGGCAGCCGGTCGAACTCCCCGGCGGCGGTCCCCTCCTCCAGGATCTCGGTGAGCAGCCGTTGCATCGGGGCCACGTGCGCGGCCAGCGCCTGGTAGGCGTCCGGTCCGAGGCTGGCGCCGAGCTCGGCGGCGGGCGGGTGCGGATGCGCGACGATGCCCTCCAGTTGGAGGCGCACGAAGGCCGATAGGCGGCGCGCGGCCGACACCCCCGACGGGAGCTCGCGCTTGTACCGTTCCATGAACGCCGCGCTGACCTGCTCGGTGAAGGCGAGCAGGAGCGCGGGCTTGTCCGGGAAGTAGTTGTACAGCGCGGTGCGGGTGATGCCCGCGGCGTTGGCCACGTCGGTCATGGAGACGCGGTCGATCCCCTGGGACCTGATCAGCTCGTCGACGGCGTCCATGATGCTCTCCCGTGTGCGGGCACGGTGAGCGGCGATGGTCGGAGCCGTGATCTTGGGCATGCTCCTATGGTGGCATGTCGTGCGGGCCCGGGGGCTCTCTCGTGGACCACGGGGCGTTGTTCGGGCGCCCCCGAACACGCCGAAGCGCCGGCGGCGCCGAGGAACACCGCTCAGACGTGCCGGCGGCCCAGGTCCGCGAGCACCTCCGTGTTGAGCTGGTAGGCCAGACGGGTCTCCTGGACCAGGAAGGCGGCGGCGCCCTCGGCCAGGGGCAGGGAGTCGAGGCGTTCGCGGTACCCGGAACGGAACTTGGGCAGGCTGCCCAGGGAGCCGAAGTCGTAGAAGGCCACACCGGCGCCGTCGGAGAACCCGTAGGTCTTGGCGGCGATCCGGCGGATGAACTGCCCGCCGGAGACATCGCCCATGTAGCGCGTGTAGTGGTGGGCGACGAACCCCTCGGGGTGGTCGGCCATCTGATCGATGCGCGCCACGTAGGTACGGGTGGCCGGGCTCGGTGAGACGCGGTCCGCCCAATCCGTGCCGAGCAGTCGCTCCAGGTCGGCCTCCAGGGCGGGGATCCGCTCCAGTTCCGGGTAGTGGAAGCGGCCGGCGATCGGATCGTCGGCCAGTGCGCGACCCACCCGCTCCAAGGCGAGGTAGGCGAAGTAGTGCTGGGCGACCATGGCCGTGTAGCCGTCGAGGGAGAGCTCGCCCTCCAGCAGTGCCTTGGTGAAGCCGTGATGCTCCGCCGCGGCGTGGTCGTTCCAGGTGGCGGCCTTGAGACGTTCGGAGAACGACTGAGGGGCGTCGGTGGCCTGGGTGGGATCCGGGGACGAAGTGGGGGCCGGAGCCGTGACGCTCATCGACATTCTCCCTCTTTCCATTAGGCGCGTTTATGACATGATGTCATTTAGGTGTCCACGCCTGTCAAGACGGATACGACACTCTGTCATAAAAATATGGACGAAGGTCCCGCTCCAGGTGCTCTGAGTCACGGCCGTGGCCGGGGTTCTACGTCCGAGTCGTATGTCTCTCGTCGCCTTACCTGGTCAAGTGGTCGGTGGGGCGTTTATCGTTTGGATGTCGTGCGGTCCGAACCGCCAGGAGGGGCCGAGGCGTCCGCTCCGGGTCGGTGGCGTGCCGGCACGTCCCACGGACCGTGAACCATGAGGCGATGAGTGGATACCAGGAGAACAGGGCACGATCCCATCGAGGCGATCGGTGACGGAGCGGCCGAGGCCGCACGAGGTGGCGCCGCGGACGGCGGCACCTCCCTGGTCGACGACACCATCCTGACCGACCGGGTGGAGGCTACCGTCGAATCGGTTGACGTCCTGCTGATCGAAGACGACCCCGGCGACGCCTTCCTCGCCGAGGAACTTCTCGCGGACACAGTGCTCACCACCCGCATCACCTGGGTGTCCACCCTCAAGGCCGCCCGCCCGCACCTCAAGGGCTTCCGCGGCTGCGTCCTGTTGGACCTCAACCTCCCCGACGCGCAGGGGCTCGACCTCCTGCGCGAGGTCCTCGACGGCGCGCCGGCCGCCGCCGTCGTCGTCTTCACCGGACTCGACGACGAGCACGAGGGCATCGCCGCGGTCTCCGCCGGAGCCCAGGACTACCTGGTCAAGGGCCAGGTCGACGGTTCCCTCCTCGCCCGCAGTCTGCGCTACTCCCTGGAGCGGCGCCGCGCCGACGAGAACGCCCGGCAGCTGCGCGAGGCCCGACTGAGCGCTCGCGAGAACATGCGTTTGGAACGCGGTCTGCTGCCCCAGGTCCTGTTGGAGCGTTCGCCCCTGAGCCACCGCGCCTACTACCGGCCCGGCCGCAAGCGCGCCCTGGTCGGCGGCGACTTCTATGACGCCATCGAGAAGGACGGCACCACGCACGTCATCATCGGCGACGTCAGTGGACACGGACCCGACGAGGCCGCGCTCGGAGTCAGTCTGCGCATCGCCTGGCGCGCCTTCGTGATGAGCGGAGTCGCCGAGGAGTTGGTCCTGCCCAACCTCGAACAGCTCCTGGTCAGCGAGCGCGCGCAGGAGGAGATGTACGCGACACTGTGCATGGCCAGCCTCGACACCGGCAGCGAGCGCGCCCGCATCCGCAGCCTGGGGCATCCGCCGCCGATGCTCATCACCGATCACGTTGCCGAGGAGATCGAGGCTCCGCCGCAGCCGCCGCTGGGCGTCTTCCCCGTCGACCAGGACGAGTTCACCGAGATCCTCCTGCCCCGTGGGACCAGCCTGCTCTTCTACACCGACGGCCTGGTCGACGCCTACGACGGCGGGCCGCCCATGCGCTTGGAGGTCGCCGGTCTGCGCGATCTGGTCAACGGGGTGCTGGGCCAGGGCGTGGCCTTGAACAACCTGCCCGAACACCTCGTGGACGAGGCGGAGCGCAGCAACGGTGGACCGCTCCAGGACGACGTGGCGATGCTGCTCATCAGCCACGGAGAATCCGCTTGAGCCCCGCCGGGGAGGAAGACCGCACCATGGACACCGAGCCCTCGACCGGCTCCGAGAACGGCGGGGAGGAGGGGGCCGGGCGGGAGCGGGACGAACACGCGTCCACCGCGACCCCCTCGTCCGCCATCGGCACCCTGACCCGGGACGTGTATCCCGCCCGCCACTCCTGGAGCCTGCGCCGTCGGGTCACCAGCCTGCTGACGGTCGTCGCCGTCGTGCTGGTGGTGGCCGTGTCGGTGATCACCCTCGCCGCCTTCCAGGCGCGAGACTCCCTGACCCTTCAGGTGGAGTCGCTCACACCCGGCCTGAGCACCGTCGAGCAGACCCGCTCGGCCTACCTCAGCCAGGACCACGCCCTGCGGGGCTACATCCTCACCGGGGACCGGGACTTCCTCCAGCCCTACACCGAGCAGCGCATGTCGCTGGCCGAGTACCGCAACGCCCTGAGCATGCTGGCGGAGGAGAACGAGGACGTCGCGCCCAAGGTCGAGGAGCTCATCGAGGCCGGTGACGTGTGGAGCGAGGACTTCGCCGAACCGGTGTCGGAGAAGGTGCGCGCGGGTGAGGCGCCCACCCAGGAGGACCTCCAGCGCGGACGCGTCCTCTTCCTGGAGCTCAACCGGGCCGCCGACGCCACCACCAACCACCTGGAGAACGAGATCGCCGAGGCCCAGAGCGGCCTCACCCTGGCCACCCAACAGGTCGTGGCACTGCTCGTGCTCGTCGGGCTGGTCGTGGTGTTCATGTCGGTGTTCCTGTGGGTGATGCTCCAGCAGTGGGTGCTGCGTCCCATGGAGGACCTGGCCGGACACATGCGTCAGGTGTCCGAGGGCTATTACGCCCACCGCATCATCCTGCACGGGCCGCCGGAGATCGTTCAGCTCGGTCAGGACGTGGACGCCATGCGCGAACGCATCGTGCAGGACCTGGACGAGGTCGCCTCCGCCCGACGCAAGCTCCAGGAACAGTCCAGCCTCCTGGAACACCAGACCGAGGAGCTGCGCAGGTCCAACCTGGAGCTGGAACAGTTCGCCTACGTCGCCTCGCACGACCTCCAGGAACCGCTGCGCAAGGTGGCCAGTTTCTGCCAACTCCTCCAGCGTCGCTACCACGGTCAGCTGGACGAGCGCGCCGACTCCTACATCGACTTCGCGGTCGAGGGCGCCAAGCGCATGCAGACCCTCATCAACGACCTGTTGGCCTTCTCGCGGGTGGGACGCACCAAGAACTTCGCGACCGTGGACCTGAACACGGCCCTGGACGACGCCCTCAGCAGCCTGGAGAGGAGCCTGGAGGACACGGGAGCCGTCGTCACCGGCGACCCGCTGCCCAGTGTCCAGGGCGACCGCACCCTGCTCACCCAGGTCTTCTTCAACCTCGTGGGCAACGCGATCAAGTTCCGTGGCGAGCAGGCGCCCGAGGTGCGGCTGGAGGTGGAACGCGAGGGCGACGAATGGGTGTTCGCCTGCTCCGACAACGGCATCGGCATCGAACCCCAGTACGCCGAACGCATCTTCGTCATCTTCCAGCGCCTGCACACGCGGGACAAGTACACCGGCACCGGGATCGGCCTCGCCATGTGCAAGAAGATCATCGAGTTCCACGGTGGTCGCATGTGGTTGGACACGAGTTCGGTGAACGTGCACAATCCCGAAGGGTCCGAAACCACGGACGGGGAGGACTCCGGCCGGACCGGAACC
Organism: Nocardiopsis listeri; assembly: GCF_020741345.1. GTDB lineage: Bacteria > Actinomycetota > Actinomycetes > Streptosporangiales > Streptosporangiaceae > Nocardiopsis > Nocardiopsis listeri_A. The sequence continues at coordinate 2,605 of NZ_DYZD01000156.1, read as the reverse complement.
CGCATATGCTGGACTCTGCCCGTCGACACCGAGGCGGAGGCCGCGCAGGTCACCGCGTCGGAGACCGACGAGGGAACCGAACCGGCCAACGAGGCCGTTAATGGCGTCGAGGGCACCGAGGCCGTCGAGTCCGCCCCCGCGGACGAGGCGCCGACCACCACACGAGAGTCCGGTGTCACCGAGTCGGAGACCGAACCCCCGGTCGACGGACCGGAGGGGGAGCGTCCCCTGCCCTCAGAGGACACCGGCGGTACGGCACCGCCCGGTCACCGGTCGGGGCCCGTATAGGGGTCTGGAAGCTTGAGCGAGGTCATGTTGGTGCATCCCATCGAGGTGCTGCTGGTCGAGGACGATCCCGGTGACGTCCTGATGACCAAGGAGGCGTTCGAGGAACACAAGCTGGGCAACCGCCTGCACGTGGTCTCCGACGGCGTCGAGGCGCTCCGCTTCCTGCGTCGTGAGGGCGAGTTCGCCGACGCCCCGCGGCCCCACCTGATCCTTCTCGACCTCAACCTGCCCCGAAAGGACGGCCGGGAGGTCCTGGAGGAGGTCAAGAGCGACGATGACCTGGCCCACATCCCCGTGGTCGTGCTCACCACCTCCGAGGCCGAGGAGGACGTGCTGCGCAGCTACCGCCTGCACGCCAACGCCTACGTGCCCAAACCGGTGGACTTCGAACAGTTCATCCGCGTGGTGCGGCAGATCGACGACTTCTTCGTCACCGTGGTTCGCCTGCCCAAGGGCTGACGAGAGCCGAAGGGACGAGGAATCGGCTGTGGCGCGCGCACGCACCGTGCCAGAACGGGTGGGTGCGGCGGATCTTCGTTACGGTAAGGGACATGAGTCTGCCGGAACCGCGTGACCCCGCCGGTCCCTACCGCGTCAGCGTGGTGTGCCTGGGAAACATCTGTCGATCGCCGATGGCGGAGAAGGTGCTCACCGCGGACCTCGAACGTGCCGGGATGAGCGACCTCGTGCGGGTCGACAGCTCCGGCACGGGCGATTGGCACGTGGGCGGTGGGATGGATCCCCGCGCCGCGTCCACTCTGCGCGTGCACGGGTACCTGACCGACCACACCGCCCGTCAGTTCGAGTCCTCCGACCTGGCCGGCCGGGACCTGATCCTGGTCATGGACCTGGACAACTTCGACGACCTGCGCCGGGTCGTGGACGAGCGGGGGGAGGAGTTCGGGTTCGACATGTCCCGGCTTCGACTGTTCCGTTCCTTCGCGCCGGGCGGCGGGCCCAACCCCGAGGTGCCCGACCCCTACTACGGGGGCGACGACGGCTTCACCGCGGTCTTGAACATGGTGGAGGCCGCCGCCAAGGGCCTGACCAACGAACTCGTCACCCGGTTGCGGGGTTGAGACGGTGGAGGGCGAGCCGATCGCGCACCTGCGCGGCCCCGGGGGAAGAGGCCCCGGCGCCGGAGGACACGGGCCGGACGGGCCGCGGGGACCACAGGGGCCCCGCCGCGACCCGTTGACCGGCACGCTCGCCGACCGGGTCTCCGCACTGTTGGGTCGAGAGGTGCGACGCGCCGCCAAGGCGGGCACCAGCCACGACTGGACCCTGTCCTACGCCGAGCTGAGCGACGGAACCCGCCTGTTCGTCAAGTCCCTGAGCCGAGGCTCGCCCGCCGTGGGGGTACTGACCGCCGAGGCCCGCGGCCTGGAGTGGCTGGGGCGGTGCTTCGGCTCCCCGGCGATCATCCCGGAGGGGTGGGACGAACACCTGCTGGTGCTGCCATGGGTGGCGGAGGACGAACCCTCGCCGGGCGCCGCCGAACGACTCGGCCGTCAACTCGCGGGAACCCACCTGACCGGTGCGGACGCGTTCGGCGCGGACTGGCCGGGCTTCATCGGACCATTGCCGCTCGACAACACCCCGAGCCACGACTGGCCCGCCTTCTACGCCGAACAGCGCCTGCGTCCCTACCTGCGACAGGCACGGGACCAGGGCTCGCTCACCCCGGGCGACGCCCGTGAGGTGGAGCGGGTCGTGGATTCGGTGGCGCGGTTGGCGGGCGAGGCCGAACCGCCTGCGCGCGTTCACGGAGACCTGTGGAACGGCAACGTGCTCTGGCGCGAACGCGACGCTGTGCTCATCGACCCGGCCGCGCACGGCGGTCACCGTGAGGCCGACCTGGCCATGCTGGCCCTGTTCGGACTGCCCTACCTGGACCGGGTGCGGGACGCCTACAACGAGGTGGCGCCGCTGTCCGCAGGGTGGCGCGGCAGGGTCGCGCTGCACCAGTTGCACCCTTTGCTGGTGCACCTGTGCCTGTTCGGCGCCGCCTACCGCACCACCACGTTGGAGGCCGCCCGCACGGCCCTGCGCGCGGGCTGAAGCCCCCTCACCCCTTGACGCTGCCGGCCAGCAGGCCGCGCACGAAGTACCGCTGGAGCAGGAAGAACACCAGCAGCGGGATGATCATGGAGACGAACGCGCCGGCGGTGAGCCGATGCCAGGCCTCTCCTCGGGTTCCGGCCAGTTCGGCGAGCCGTACCGTCAAGGGTGCGGTGGAGATGTCGCCTCCGGTGAAGATCAGCGCCACCAGCAGGTCGTTCCACACCCACAGGAACTGGAAGATGCCCAGGGACAC
>NZ_DYZD01000155.1 GCF_020741345.1 Nocardiopsis listeri | reverse complement strand
GTGGCTTGGACGAGTACCGCGACGGCCACCATGAGCAGGGTTGCGACGGACCTCACTGGTCCCCCTCCGGGTCGGGCTTGGGCGGCAGGACGGAGTCTCGCGGGTCCTCGGCGGGGCCCTTGACGACCACTCCCACCACGTCCAGGGCGGCGAAGTCCACCGCCGGGGTGATACGGGCGATCCGGCTGAGCGCGCCGGGCGCCACCTGCACCTCGTCGACGGTCCCGATGGGAACCCCCGGAACGAAGGGCGCGCCTTCGCGCGAGCCGAGGGTGACCACCCGGTCGCCCTGGTCGATGGGCGCCTCCATGTCGAAGAGCTCCAACGTCATGTCGGCCTTGGGACCGCCGGGGACGCTGCCCCCGGTGATCGCGCCGATCTTGCGGGAGTCCTCCAGGCGGGCGCCCACCGAGGAGTTGACGTCGGTGGCGAGTTTGACGGTGGCGGTGCGCTTTCCCGCGTCGATGACACGGCCCACCAGGCCGTCGCCGTTGACCACGGTCATGTCCGGCTCGACACCGGATTCCGTGCCGACGTCCAGGGTCGCGGTGTGCGCGTAGCCACGTGCGGTGGTGCGGGTGACCGCCTGGGCCGGGACGACCTCGTAGGCGCCTCGCCCGGACAGGTGCAGCATGTCATCGAGCTTCTCGGCACGGTGGTCGTCGATCCGGGCGGCCTGGAGTTCGGACTCCAGTTCGGCGTTGGCGTCCTCGAGTTCGGCGATGCGGTCGGCCGCTTCAGGACCCGCGCTGAATCCCTCGTAGAGCCGGGTGAACGGTCCGGAGACCAGACCGACTCCGGCGGCGGTGGGCGCGAAGACCATCTCGCCGCCGCTGCGGGCGATCGAGGTGACCGGATCACCGCCGGGACGCGCGTCGACGACCAGCAGGACCAGAGCGACCGCGACCAGCACGGCGAGTACCAGCCGCGACCGCGTGGTGTCGCTCAACATGTCAGCGCCGCCGTTCCGGGACGAGGACCTGGTGGAGGCGCTCGTAGTTCTCCACACAGGTGCCGGAGCCGATGGCGACCGAGTCGAGCGCGTTCTCGGCGACGTGGATGGGCATCCCGGTCTCGTGGAGGAGCCGCTCGTCCAGTCCGCGCAACATCGCGCCGCCCCCGGTCACGGCGACCCCGCGGTCCATGATGTCGCCGGAAAGTTCCGGCGGGCACTTGTCGAGGCTGGTGCGAACCGCGTCGATGATCGCGATGACCGGTTCCTCGATGGCCTGACGCACGTCCGACTCGGACATGACGATGGTCTTGGGCAGGCCACTGATGAGGTCGCGTCCGCGTACCTCGGCGTGCAGTTCCTCAGCGCCTGTCGGGTATGCGGAGCCGATGGCCACCTTGAGCTCTTCGGCGGTGCGCTCCCCGATCATCAGGGAGTACTCCTTCTTGACGAAGGTCATGATGGCCTGGTCGAGTTCGTCGCCGCCCACCCGGATGGACTGGGAGGTGACGATGCCGCCCATCGAGATGACGGCGACCTCCGTGGTGCCACCGCCGATGTCGACGACCATGTTGCCGGTGGGCTCGTGCACGGGCAGCCCGGCGCCGATCGCGGCGGCCATGGGCTCTTCGATGATGTAGACCCGCCGGGCCCCCGCCTGGTAGCCGGCCTCCTTGACTGCGCGGTGCTCGACGGAGGTGATTCCGCTGGGCACGGCGACGATGATGCGGGGCTTGGCGAAGTGGCGACGGCGGTGGATCTTCTGGATGAAGTAGCGCAGCATCCGCTCGGTGACCTCGAAGTCGGCGATGACGCCGTCCTTGAGCGGTCTGATGGCGGTGATGTTGGTGGGCGTGCGACCGATCATCTGCTTGGCCTCGATACCGACCGCCACGATCTTGCCGGTCGAGGTGTTGAGCGCGACCACAGAAGGCTCGTTCAGCACGATTCCGCGCCCGCGCACGTACACCAATGTGTTGGCGGTACCCAGGTCGACGGCCATGTCCCGGCCGAGAAATGCAAGGTTGTTCGGCATGTAACGTCCTCAGAGGCGCCGTACGGGCGTGGAAACGTGGGCGACCATAGGTAGTCGTTCCGACACGTTATGTACGCAGTCCCCCGTATCGTAACCCTGGGCACTTACCTCGTTACGCAAACACACCGAATCATTGTTCCAACCCCGGCACACGGCGCGAAGAACGCCGCCGAACGCCCCGGAAACGACGAACGCGCCCCCGAAGGGACGCGTCGTGTCGATACTCGTCGCCCGCGGGGGCGCGCCGAAACCCTTACAGGTCCGGGAAGAAGAGCTTGATCTCGCGCTCGGCCGAGTAGGTCGAATCCGAACCGTGCACGATGTTCTGCTGCACCTCCAGGGCGAAGTCGCCGCGGATGGTGCCCGGGGACGCCGTCACCGGGTCGGTGGCACCCGCCAGGGCACGGAAGGCCTCGATGGCGCGGTCACCTTCGACCACCATGGCGACCAGGGGGCCGCCGGTGATGAAGTCCACCAGCGACTCGAAGAACGGACGCGTGGCGTGCTCCTCGTAGTGCGTCTTGGCGGTGTCGGCGTCGAGCGTGCGCAGCTCCATGGCGGCCAGCTTCAGGCCCTTGCGCTCGATGCGCGAGATGACCTCACCGACGATGTTGCGGCGAACACCGTCCGGCTTGATGAGAACGAGAGTGCGCTCCACGTGCGTTTCAACTCCTCACTGGACCCCCGCGCGGCACAGGCGGGAACGGGCCCTCTGCGAGGCCGCGCGCGGTGGGGTGTACGGGTGTACGTCCGGGACCGGCGGATGAGGGGAGGTCCGCTCGACGCGGCTCCTGGCCCGCCCGGACGTGCGTCACACTATCGCGTTTGCGGCCCCGACGACGCGGTGGTCACGTCCCCACCACCGGAAGCGTCCTCGCCCTCCACCGACCCCGCGCGCGCGGCGTGGACCGCCCGCGTCTCGTCGACCCGACGGCCGAGGATCACCGCTGTCACCCACAGGGACACGAACACGATCGCGACCAACAGCGCGCCACTGACCATGAACGAGCTGAACAGGAAGGCGGCCTGCAGGGCCCAGGCGGCGTAGTGCGCCCAGGTGTGCTTTTGCAACCCGGACAGCAGCAGCGCGGCCACGGCCATGCCGCCCCACACCCCGCCGGCGATGGACGGGTCCACCCCCTCCAGCTGGACTGCGATGGGGATCGCCAGGCCGATCACTATGGCCTCGAACACGAGCACTACGGCACAGACTGTGCGCACGGAGTTTCCCTTCGTAGGAGGATCGTGTCGCCTGCTACCCGCCGGCGCCGCGCAGCAGGTGCACGGCGTCCCCGGAGGTGACCACGGAACCGGTGACCAGCACGCCGACCCCACCGAACTCGCCTTCCGCCTCCGCCAGGCCCACGGCCCGGTCGATGGCGTCGTCGAGTCGGGGAGCCACGTGCACCCGGTCCTCACCGAAGATCTCTTCGGCGAGCGCGGCCAGCCTCTCCGGTTCGAGGGAACGCGGCGAGGAGTTACGGGTGACCACGATCTCGTCGAGCAGTGGTTCCAGGGGATCCAAAATCCCCTCGACGTCCTTGTCGGCCATGATGGCCACCACGCCGATCAGCCGGGAGAAGGTGAAGGCCTCCTCGACGGCGGCGACGGTGGCGGTCATACCCGCCGGATTGTGTGCGGCGTCGGCGATGACGGTCGGGCTGGTGCGCACGACCTCCAAACGCCCGGGTGCCTCCAGCCCCGCCAGGGCCTCGCCGACGATCACGGGATCGAGTCCGATGGCGTCCTCGGAGGCGGAGAAGGCCTCGACGGCGGCGATGGCGACGGCGGCGTTGCCGGCCTGGTACTCGCCGAACAGCGGCAGGAAGAGGTTGTCATAGGTCCCGGTGAGGCCCTTGACGACGATCTGCTGACCGCCGACGGCCACCTCACGGGAGGCCACCCCGAACTCCAGGCCCTCGCGTGCGACGGTCGCGCCGACCTCGGCGGCGTGCTGGAGCAGGACCTCCGCGGCGGGCAGCGGCTGCTGCGCGACCACCGCGACGGAGTCGGGTTTGATGATGCCCGCCTTCTCCTCGGCGATGCCGTCGAGGGTGTCGGGCAGGTAGTCGGTGTGGTCGATTCCGATGGGCGTCACCACCGCGACGTCTCCGTCGACGACGTTGGTGGCGTCCCAGGTGCCCCCCATACCGACCTCCACCACGGCGACGTCCACGGGGGCGTCGGCGAAGACGGCGTAGGCCATGACGGTGAGGATCTCGAAGAACGACAAAGGAGCGTCGTTCATCGAGTCGGCCATCTCGATGTAGGGGCGGATGTCGTCGTAGGCCTCGACGAACCGCTCCTGGGAGACGGGTTCACCGTCGACGACGATGCGTTCGCGTATCGTCCGCAGATGCGGGCTGGTGTAGCGGCCCACGCGCAGGCCTCGGCCGCGTACCAGGGCGTCGATCATGCGCGCCGTGGACGTCTTGCCGTTGGTCCCGGTGACGTGGATGACCCGGAAGGTGCGCTGCGGGTCGCCCAAAAGGTCCAGGAGGGTACGGACCCGGTCCAGGCGTGGATCGATGTCGGTCTCTGGGGCGCGGGAGAGGATCTGCGCGGTGACCTCGGCGTAGCGCTCATGGGCGCCTTCGCCACTCACAGGGTCTCGTTGGTCGGGGTGTACACCCGCGCCAGTGTACGCGGCCTCACCTGGGCCCGGGCTCCGGGTCGGCCGTGCGAAGCCCGATGTCACCGAGACCATACTTGGACCATGCCAAGCCTTGACCACTTCTTCTCCGAGTGGGCCGGCCGCACCCCCGGACAGGCTCGGAGCCTGGACCGGGCGGCCGCCCTGTTGACGACCCTGGGCCTTTCCGACGAACGCACCCCGGTGCTGGGGGTGGTGGGTTCCAAGGGCAAGGGGAGCACGGCGACCGTGGCCGCGGCGACCCTGTCCGCCGCGGGCGCGCGCACGGTCCTGGTGACCGGGCCGAGTTTCCGTGGGTACCGCGAACGCGTGCGGGTGGACGGGACCTCCGTCACCGACGCCGAACTGGACGCGTTGGGCGCGCGGATCGAGGCCGCTCGGGAAACCCTCCCCGAACACGGCGGATATCTGGCTCCGAGCGGGTTGTTCCTGGTCGCGGGTCTGCTCAAGGCACGCGAGATCGGCGCGGACGTCTGTGTCCTGGAGGCCGGTATGGGCGGTCACCGGGACGAGCTGCGAGTGATCGGCCCCGAGGTCGTGGCGCTGGGCATGGTCTTCGCCGAGCACGTGGGGGTCCTCGGCGACACCGTGTCCGAGATCGCCGAGGAGAAGACCCGGGTGGCGGGTGAGCGCACACGGGCCCTGGTCGGATTGCCCCAGCGCCCCGAGGTCACCCCCGTCGTGGAACGGACCCTGTCCGAGGTCACCGCCGGCCGGGTCTCCCCCGAGATCGTCGACCCGGACCTTCCCGGCACCGAGCCGCCCGCCGCGCTCCGTCCCCCGGGCCTGTCGGCCGCCTCGGGCGTCCTGGGCGTGGCCGCGGGCGACCGCCTACTCGATCTCCTGGGCCGCGCGCCCGCCCCCATAGGCCGCCTGCACCGTGTGTTGGGAACCCTGAACCTGCCCGCCCGTCTGTCCGAACACCCCGTACCCGGCAGCGCGACCGCGCGCGCACTGGTGGACTCGGCCATCGACCGCGTCGGCGTGGCGACCGCCCTCGCACGGGCCCACGACCTCTGGGGCGGGGTCGACCACGTGCTGCTCTGCCTGCCCGACCACAAGGACGTCTCCGGCGCCATCGACGCCCTGGGGGGAACTCCGGTCACCGCCGTGCGCCTGCCCGAGGCCCACCTGCGCTTCGACCACGACCTGCCCGCCCGTTGGGACCGGATCGACGCCGAGAAGCTCACCCCGGAGTTCGTGGCGTCCCTGGGCGACCGTGTCCTGGTCCTGGGCACCGTGTACTTCACCGGCCGTATGACCGAGGTCCTGGACGCCCCCACCGACCGCCTCTTCGACCCACGCTGACCCCGGGTTCCGGTCATGCCCGTGTTCGTCGATTCCACGAAGGCACCGGCCCGAGACCGGAAATCACGACATGCTCGCAACGCCGCGATGGCCCCGTACCACTGGAATTCCTCGGGTTCGAAAGTCCCGAAGCACACCGAGGCGCTCAGTACAAGGCGCTGGAGGACTTGATGGCGGTGGAAACCCACGAGTGGCAGGGCTACTTCGCCCACAAGTACGTCGGATCGGCCGAGGGGGAGGCCGATCCATCGAGGCCGCCGAGAACGTCATCTCGTTCTGGAGGCTCGCGGGCTCACCGTCGCCCCCGAGGTCCGTGAACGGATCGAATTCCGCACCGACCTGAAGACCCTGCGGCAACGGGTCCTGGCCGCGGCCAGGACCGATCGACCCGAGGACCTCTTCGGCCAGGGGTGGGAACCGAGCCGCCCATGAGGGCGCGGGGTGGGGGAACGTTCCCCCACCCCGCGCCCTCGTCTTGTCAGAGGCTCAGCGGCCGGGTCGGAAGCTCGGTTGGGTCTGCGGGTTGAACTCGTCGTAGGTGACGCGTTCGGCCGGGCGCAGGCGCGGGTCGGTCAGCTCCAGCACGTCCAGCCCCCGGCGCATGTCCGAGGAGTAGACGTGGCCGTTGTAGTAGTAGGCCGACCAGGAGCTGCCGTTCTCGATGTCGGGGTCGATACGGTCGTCCGGGTCCCAGTGGCCGATCTCGCGGGGGTCGGTCGGGTCGTTGAAGTCGATGATCGACACGCCGCCCTGGTACCAGGCCTGCACGAAGTAGTTCTGTCCGGGCACCGGGATCAGGGAGCCGTTGTGCGCCACGCACACCTGCTCGTCGCCCTGGTGGCGTTCGAGCTTGTAGTAGGACGCGAAGTCCAAGGTGGCGTCGGCGCCCTCGCCGTCCAGGGTGTAGATGGCGTTGGCGCCGCGCTCGGGACCGATCTCCTCGGTGCAGGTGGCCGCGCCACCGCCGCCGAGCTCATCGGTGAAGATCACCGTGCCGGCGTCGTTGGTGAAGGTCGCCGAGTGCCAGAACGCGAAGTTCTCGTCCTGGACGACCTCGGTCACGACCGGCTCGACCGGGTCGGAGATGTCCATGAGGATGCCGTCGCCCATGCAGGCGCCCGCGGCCAGGTCCTTCTCCGGGTAGGCGGTGATGTCGTGGCAGCCCTCGGTGGGACGCAGCAATCCGTCCTGGTCGTGGTTGCCGCCGTCGGGGAAGAGCACGGGTTCGTTGACGAGCGCGGCCGAGGCCGGGTCGTCCAGAGGTACCTCGATGATCGAGATCTTGTCGTGCGGCGGCTGACAGTTCGGGAACTCCTCGGCCGGAGCGTAGGAGGACACGTACACGTACTCGCGTTCGTCGTCACCGGGCACGAGGGTGAGGGTGTGCGACCCGCAGTCGGTGCGCACGGCCGCGATGTACTGGGGAGCGGTCTTGTCGGAGATGTCGAACACGCGAACACCCTCGAACCCGTCCGGGTCGGTCACCGGGACCGCGGGGGCGCCGCACTCGTCGCTCGCGTTGGGGTAGTCCACGGCGAAGTACACCAGGTCGCCGCTGACCGACAGGTCGCCCTGGCCGCCCGGGCACAGGACCTCGGAGACGATCCGCGGGTCGGACGGCTCGGAGACGTCGTAGATGACGAACCCGTCGTAGTTGCCACCGATGACGTAGTCACCGGTGAAGGCCATGTCCGAGTTGGTGTTGCCGATCGCCTCGGGCTTGGGGAGGTTGGCGATGTGTTCGACGTTGTCGCTGGTGACGTCCTCGGAAGGCGGGGTGTCGGCGTGGGCGTTCGCCGGGCCGAGCAGTCCCGTGAACAGGGTCGCCGCCGCGGCGAGGGCGACGGCGGTCGATCGCCGGGGTCCTCCGCGTCTCGGGGAAGCTGCGGGCATGCTTTCTCCTGTTGGTCGCATAGAGGGCGGGGGCGGTATGCGGCGGGGCCGCGGCGATCGCCGCGGCCC
>NZ_DYZD01000154.1 GCF_020741345.1 Nocardiopsis listeri | reverse complement strand
CGGCCGGCGAGCAGTTCGGACTCGGCCACGTCCTGGGTACCGATGAGGATGGGGCGGCCGCTCTTGTGGACCTCCTCCACCTTCTCGATGAGGGCGTCCTCCTTCTCCTCGCGCGTGGCGTACAGGCGCGTGCCCTGGTCCTCGCGGACGTTGGGTTTGTTGGAGGGAATGACCGCCACTTCGAGCTCGTAGAACTCGCGCAGCTGCTCGGCGACGGACATCGCCGTACCGGTCATGCCGGCGAGCGTGGGGTAGCGCATGACCAGGGCCTGGACGGTGATGGAGTCCAGGACCTCTCCGGTCTGGCTGATCGCCACCTTCTCCTTGGCCTCGACCGCGGCCTGCAGGCCGTCCGGCCAGCGCTGGAGCAGGGCGATGCGGCCACGGGACTCGTTGATGATGCGCACCTCGCCGTCGCGCACGACGTAGTGGACGTCGCGCTGCAACAGCACGTGCGCGTGCAGGGCCAGGTTGACCTGCGGCAGGAGCGAGGAGTCGTCCTCGGCGTAGAGGTCCACGCCGTCCAGGGCCTTCTCCACCGCGTCGATGCCGGCGTCGGTGAGCTGGACGTTGCGTCCCTCGCCGTCGATCTCGTAGTGCATGCGCGGCTTGAGGTCGCGCACCACGTCGGCCATCTCGATGTCGGCGGGCACGGCCTCGGCGGCACCGGCCAGGACCAGGGGCACGCGGGCCTCGTCGACGAGCACGGAATCGGCCTCGTCGATGATCGCGACGTGGGGTTCGGGGACCACCCGGTCCTCGACGTCGGTGACCATGCGGTCGCGCAGGACGTCGAAGCCGAGTTCGCTGACGGCCGCGTAGGTCACGTCGCAGCCGTAGGCCGTCTTGCGCTCCTCGGTCTCGGAGTCCTCGTTGATCCAGCCGACGGTGACGCCGAGCATGCCGTAGAGGGGCTGCATCCACTCGGCGTCGCGTCGAGCGAGGTAGTCGTTGACGCTGAGCAGGTGGACGCGCTTGCCGCGCAGGGCGAACCCGGCGGCGGCCAGTGCTCCGGCGAGGGTCTTGCCCTCACCGGTGGCCATCTCGGCCACGTGACCGTCGAGCAGCGCCATGACGCCCAGGAGCTGGACGTCGAAGGGTCGTTCGTCGAGAGTACGGCGCGCGGCCTCTCGGCCCACGGCGCACAGGTTGACCAGATCGGCCGCGGAGTAGGGCAGCTCGGCATAGCCGAGCTCGATAGCCTTCTCCTTCAGCTCGTCGTCGCTGAGTTCACGCAGACCCTCCTCTTCGGCCTCGATCGCCGGCAGGAGCTTGGTATAGGGCCGCAGGTCCACCGCACCGGGCTTGCCCAGTAGGCGGCGGACGCTTTCCGCCATTCGTCCGAACACCACGCCAGGGTAACGCCGGACACAACCCATTGGTTCCCCCCGGGTGATCGCATGTGCACAACAATGCCGCGAGACCACCCAAAGGGAACTCGTTCGAACAGCGACGGGACCGCGTACCCGGCAGGAGCGTGACTAGTAGACGAGTTGGCTCTGGCTCTGTCGCCCGCCCTGGGAACGCCGGCGGGCCTCCAGGGCCATGGCGTGCTTGACGAGGGTGAGCAGGACCTTGACCACGGACTTGCGGTCGCGGGCGTCGCACCGGACGACGGGCACGTCGGGTGTCAGGTCCAGCGCGTCGCGCAGTTCGTCGGCGGTGTAGCCCGCCTCGGGGCCGAACTCGTTGACGGCCACCACGAACGGGAGCCGGTACTGGCGCTCGAAGTAGTCGAGGGCCTGGAAGGTGTCCTCCAGTCGCCGGGTGTCGGCGAGGATGACCGAGCCGAGGGCACCGCGGACCAGGTCGTCCCACATGAACCAGAAGCGTTGCTGGCCGGGCGTGCCGAACAGGAACAGGGTGAGGTCGGTTTCGAGCGAGATGCGACCGAAGTCCATGGCGACCGTGGTGCTGGTCTTGTCCGGGGTGTGCGAGAGGTCGTCCACACCGACGCTCGCCGATGTGACGGCCGCCTCGGTGCGGACCGGGGGGATCTCAGAGACAGCCCCGACGAACGTGGTCTTACCGACTCCGAAGCCCCCGGCGATGATGATCTTGGTGGACAGTTCGGTGGGTGCGTGGACGTTGTTCGTGCTGTTAGCTGAGTGGATCACAGTTTGTCCTAGCGAGAGTGCCGGGTCTGGACGGACGGTTGGCTCACGCGACCCGGTCTGGAGGGGCGCGGATCCGCTCGGGTCCGAACCTCCACGGGAGGATCCGCACCTGGAACCTAACACCGGAAGGACACTGGATTCCGGGGTTTGGGCAGAGTGGACGGGCCGGCCGGAACGACGCCGAGGTGAGGGGGGTTCCGGCCGGAACGTGACCGTGGACACCCTGGCATCGAATGCCCGAATCGTAGCCCGGAGTCCGGATTCGGGTACGGACCGTAGCCAGGAAAGCACATTCCTGTACCCCGGTCATGGCACTTTACGACATTGTGAGCGGCCATTTTCGGCCGCTTTCGGCCGCGTGGATCCCTGTCCGGCGCCGCTCCCTGCATCTACGGTGGAAAGCAGGGCACCCACCTGAGTGAGGTCGCCGTCGACTCCTGGCACGAGCACGCGACCCACGGGGCCCCGGCGGCGCCTTGGGGCGCACGACCGCCACCGACATCTCGCTCTTCGATGTCGAACCGGCCGTACCACCCCGTTCGGGCGTTCCCGAGCCCCACCGGCCCACAACCGTCCACGTGGGCCGGTGGAGGCCCACCCCCCGCCCGCTGCCGCCGCTCGCGATGCCCCGGGCACGCCCAGTGCGTAGGATGGACCGCACGCCCCTCCCCAGAACCGCGCGCTCGCGAGCCCGCGTGTTCCCGACGAGGGACGGCGAATCCGCAGAAAGTGAACACTCCCGAGGGAGCCGAGAACCCCACATGTCCGATCAGCGCGTCGTCCGCCCCACTCCCATCAGCGGTTTCCCCGAGTGGACCCCACAGGTCCGGGCCGTGGAGCAGCGTTGGCTGGACCATATCCGCGCCGGGTTCGAATCCTTCGGCTTCGCGTCCGTGGAGACACCCTCGGTGGAGAACCTGGACGTGCTGATGGCCAAGGGCGAGACCTCCCAGGAGGTCTACACCCTGCACCGTCTCCAGGCCGACGCCAAGGACGACACCGACGCCAGGCTCGGACTGCACTTCGACCTGACCGTGCCCTTCGCCCGGTACGTCGCCCAGCACTTCAACGAGTTGACCTTCCCGTTCAAGCGCTACCAGATGCAGCGCGTCTGGCGTGGTGAGCGCCCGCAAGAGGGCCGCTACCGCGAGTTCACCCAGTGCGACATCGACGTCATCAACGTGGACTCGGTGCCCCTGCACTTCGACGCCGAGCTCCCCCGCATCGTGCACCGGGTGCTCAGCGGGCTGGAGATCCCCGCCTGGACCCTGAACGTCAACAACCGCAAGGTGTTGCAGGGCTTCTACGAGGGCTTGGGCGTCAAGGACCCGATCGCGGTCATCCGCGCCGTGGACAAGCTCCACAAGATCGGGGACGAGGGCGTGCGGGAGATCCTGATCTCCGACGGCCTGACCGAGGAGCAGATCGACCCCTGCCTGGCACTGGCCCGGATCAAGGGCGACGGCGCGAGCGTGGTCGCCGCGGTCCGCGAGCTGGGGGTCGTCTCGGAGCTGCTGGACGAGGGCCTTGAGGAACTGGCGTTCGTCATGAACGACCTGGCGGACCTGCCCGAGGGCGACGTGGTGGCGGACCTGTCCATCGCCCGTGGCCTGGACTACTACACCGGCACCGTCTACGAGGCCTCCTTCGACGACGACCCGGGGTACGGCAGCATCTGCGCGGGTGGGCGCTACGAGAACCTCGCCGGCCAGTTCATCCGACGGAAGCTGCCCGGGGTGGGCATCTCCATCGGTCTGACCCGCATCTTCGCCAAGCTCGTCGCGGAAGGACGCATCGAGGCCGGCCGGGTGTGCCCCACCGACGTGATGGTGGTCGTTCCCAACGCCGATCGACGCGCCGAGGCGCTGCGCACCGGCGAGCTGCTGCGCGGACGCGGGTTCAACACCGAGGTGTTCCACTCCACCGCCAAGGTCGGCAAGCAGATCCAGTACGCGTCCAAGAAGGGCATCCCCTTCGTCTGGTTCCCGCCCTTCGAGGAGGGCGGCGACCACGAGGTCAAGGACATGGAGGGCGGCGAGCAGACCACCGCCGACCCCACGGCCTGGGACCCGAAGGGTTGATCCTCGCCTTCGGCCCCCGGGGAGGGCCTCTTCCCCGGGGCCGTCACGGCCTCGGTTCGCGGGGGTCACGGTGGGCCCTTAGCAAATCACGGACCGGCATGGGCGGTTTCCGCCCTCTCGTGCCGGAACCGGCCATACACGAGACAGTCACGAACACCCGGTGCCAGACTGGGACGGGCCGCTTCGTGGACCCCGCGGATACGGGGCGGTCGACATCGGTGTCCTAGCAAACGAGGCCATGTCTCCTCCCCGCCACAACCTTCCCCTGTCCGCCGGCGAGTTCATCCGGTTCGTCGGACGTGAACGCGACATCGTCGACCTGGGTCGCCTGCTCGGGACCGCCAGGATGATCACGCTGACCGGTATCGGTGGAATCGGCAAGACCAGACTCGCCCTCCACCTGGCCGAACGTGTGCTGCGCCAATTCCCCGACGGGGTGCGCTTCATCGACCTGAGCGAGGCCTCCACCCACGAAGAGGCGCTGCGCACCGTCGCCGCCGGGTTACAGGCCGCCCAGGGCGATTCCACCGCCCTGATGGACGGCGTCATCACGGCGCTGCGCACCCAGCACCTGCTGCTGCTCCTGGACACCTGTGAGCACGCGGTGGGGCCGATGGCCGAACTGTGCGAGGCCGTGCTGCGCGACTGTCCGCGGGTGCGCATCCTCGCCACCAGCCGACAGCCGCTCCACGTACCCGAGGAAAGCGTCTGGCGGGTGCCGCCGCTGTCCCTGCCCTCACGGCCGACCCCCACCGACCCCTACGCCGCCGTTCCGGTGCCGATACCGCGACGGGACGCCCAGCGCTACGAGTCGGTGCGGCTCTTCCTGACCCGCGCGCACGCCGCCCGCGCCGGCTTCGAGATGACACGGGAGAACTCCGGCTACATCGCGGAGATCTGCCGCATGCTCGACGGGCTTCCGCTGGCCATCGAGTTGGCCGCCGCCCGGGTCCGGGTCCTGTCGGTCCAACAGATCCTGCGCAGACTCGACGATCGCTTCCAACTGCTGACCAGTGACGGCACGGAGAACCTGCCGGCCCGCCAACGCACCCTGCGCGCGGTGTTGGAGTGGAGCCACGACATGCTCTCCGACGCCGAGCGCGCGCTCCTGCACCGACTGTCGGTGTTCTCCACCTGGTACCTGGAGATGGCCGAGGAGGTGTGTTCCGGCGAAGGGGTCGACCCCACCGACATCCTGCCGTTGCACTTCTCCCTGCTGGACAAGTCGTTGATCGTGGTGGACGCCGAGATCAACGGCACCGCCCACTACCGACTCACCGAGACCGTGCGCGCCTACGCCATGGAACGGCTGGAGGAGGAGGCGGACGTCGACGAACGCTGGTCGCGTTTCCTCGACTTCGCCGTCCGGCGGTTGGAGGACGCGGCCGAGCGCGGGAGCGCGCCGAACGACTGGACCGAGCGGTTGGGCCGGTTGCGCAAGCACGACCACAACCGGGAGAACCACACCCGGGTGGTGGCGTGGGCGCTGTCCGTGGGGCGGGTGGACAAGGCCCTGCGTGTGTGCGTGGCGCTGCGTCCGTACTGGCTGATGCGGGACCTGTCCGCTGAGGGAGGTCGCCTCCTGGAACTCGCCCTGGCCGTGTCCCCCGACGAACAGGCGCCCCCGCTCCGGGCCCGCGCCCTGGCTTTGCACGCCGAGCTGCGCCTGGAGGTCGACCCGGCCGCGCGGGTGTCCAACCTGGCCATGTGCGCCCTGGAATCGGCGCGGGCCTGCCGGGAGCCCCGCGCCGCCGCCTCCGCCCTGACGACCCTGGGCACCCTCGCCCTGCGCACCGGTTCGGTGGAGGAGGCCGAACGCCAGGCGGGCAAGGCCTTGGGGTGGGCCATGGTGGCCGGGGACCCGATCACCGAGGCCGACGCGCGGGAGGTACTGGCCCGTGCGGCCCGGCATCGCGGTGCTCCGGAGGAGGCGGTGGCCCACCTGGAGGTGAGCCTGTCCACGGCGCGCGCCTTGGGCGACCGATGGATCGAGGCCCGGGCCCTGCACGGGCTGGGGTCTATCGCGGCCGAGGCCGGAGAACACGAGAGCGCCCGCGAGATGCTCTCGGAGGCGCTGGACGTCTTCGGTGAACTGCCTTCGGACCCGGCGGTGGCTCGGTGCGCCGCCGACCTGGGCCGGTTGCACCTGGCCTGGCGCGACCCTCTGTCGGCACGTGCTCCCCTGGCCCGCTGTCTGCAGGTGAGCTTCACCTCGGGCCGTAGGATCTCGGTGGCCCGGGCGCTGGAGGCCCTGGCGGAGCTGGCGCTGGCCGAGGAGGAGGCCACCCGGGCCGCCGCGTTGGCCGGTGTGGCCACGGACCTGCGCACCTCCCTGGAACAACCGTCGGCCGAGACCGTCCGGCTGCGCTCGGCGGTGGAGCGCAGGGTGGGCGCGGCCCAGGCCGCTCAGGCGTGGAACGCGTGGCGTTCCCTGCCGTTGGAGCAGGTACGCGACCGCGCCCTGGCCTTTCCCAGGCCCCAGGGGGCACGCGCCGGCGGCCCCGACTCGCTCACCCCTCGTGAGCGCGAGATCGCCACACTGGCCGAGAAGGGTTTGTCCAACCGTGAAATCGCCGAGGAATTGATCATCAGTCAGGCCACAGCCGCGCGGCATATCGCGAACATCTTCAGAAAACTCTCGATTTCGTCCCGGACGCAGTTGACCGGCTGGGCCTCTCCCCGAGAACCTGGCTGAGCGTCCCGCGTACGCGCAGCGGCACTTGCACAGTGCGCGTGCACCCGCTAAACCAGGAAGTCCGACCCCTACCACCCCGAACCCCTGTGACCTCTGCCCCCCGGCGGTGAAAACACCCCCGACCAGCCCCTAATTGTGAAGGCCATGGCACCTTTGACCGCGCCCGCGCGGCACAACCTCCCCCGGCCGGGCACCAGCTTCGTGGGCCGGGAGCCGGATCTGAGCGATCTGCTCCGACTGCTCGGCTCCAGCCGGTCGGTGACCATCCGTGGCGCCGATGGAATCGGCAAGACGCGGCTGGCCCTCCACGTGGCCGAACAGTCCACCGTGTCCTTTCCGGACGGGGTGTGGTTCGCCGATCTCACCGACGTGTGCACCCGCCTCGAGGTGTACGCGCGAATAGCCGAGGCCGTCGGCGTGGTCGAGGAGGCCGGACAACCGCTGGCCACCACCGTGACCGAGGCGCTGCGCGACCGACGGCTGCTGTTGGTCCTGGACTCGTGCGAGCACGTGGCCGAGGAGGTCACCGAGATCGGTGACGCCCTGTTGGCGTCCTGCCCCTCGGTGTCGTTGATGCTCACCAGTGAACAGGCGGTGCGGCTCTCCGGCGGCACGGTGTGGATGGTCCCGCCGATGTCCCAGCCGGTGGTGGCGCGCAACGCTCCGCCACCCGATCCGGCCACCACCGAACCGGTGCGGTTGTTCCTCGACCGCGCGCGTACGCGCGACCCCCGTTTCGAGGCCTCGCTGGAGGAACTGGACGCGATCTCGGCCCTGTGCGACCTGGCCGGCGGCATGCCGCTCGGTATCGAACTGCTCGGCGCGCAGGCCCCGGAGTCCGGTGTGAGGAACCTGCTCCAGGGGTTGCGGGCACATCTTGCCTCCCCCGAACTGCGACCGGGTCCGGGGCAGGCGGTCTCGCGCAGCCAGGTGCTGCCCGTGGTGCTGGACTACGTGTACCGGAACCTGCCCGAACCCGAGCGGGTGCTGTTGCGCCGGCTGTCGGTGTTCCGAGGGTGGGACCTGGAGTTGGCCGAGCAGGTGTGCTCCGACGAGGGTCTGCCCGAGTCCGCCATCCTGGACCTGCTCACCTCCTTGCTGAACCGTTCCCTGGCCACGGTGACGGGCGAGTTCGAAGGGCGTGTGCGTTACCGGCTGCCCGAGGCCGTGCGCAGGTTCGCCGAGGATCGTCTGGCCGCCGAAGGCGAGGACACCCTCTTCCAGGAGCGTCTCCTGGACCGGATGCTCGTGCTGGTGGAGGACCTGAGCGGCAAGCTGGAGTCGTCCCGTTCGATGCCCTGGTCCGAACGCGACGCCGGACGGCGGCGGGTGCTCGCCGAGTACGACACGCTCCGCTCTTTGCTGCGCAGGTCGCACCACAGGGCCGCGGCCGAAGCGGGGCTACGGCTGTGCGTGAGTCTCTCCGCCCACTGGGTGAGTCACCACAACTACTCCGAGGGCGCCCACTGGATGGACCGACTGCTCGATCTGGAGGAGGCCGCGAAGGCTCCTTCCAGGGCCCGGGCCCTGGTCGGTCGTGCCCAGTTGGCACGTGTCCGACGCGACCACGACCTGGCCCGCGGTACCGGTGAAGAGGGGCTGCGACTGTGCCGTGAGGCCGGGGACGATCTCTTCGTGCGTACCGCGTTCAACCTGTTGGCCTTGGTGGAGGTGCGCGACCGCTGTGTCGAACGCGCCTCGGTACTGGTGGAGGAGTCTTTGCGGCTGTGCCGCGAGGCCGGGGACACGTGGGGCGAGGCGATCGCTCTGAGCACCCGAGCGGCCCTGGTGGCCCAGCAGGGGGACCACCCCACCGCCGACCACCACTACAACGCGGCGTTGACCCTGCTCCGCGGGATCGACCACCGTTGGGGCGTGGGGGTGGTCCTCATCGGTCAGGCCCGCGCCGCGGAGATCGGCGGGGACCTGATGACCGCCGACCGTTGCTACCGGGAGGCCCTGGACACCCAGCGGATGATCGGAACGACGGCCGAGGAGGCTCGCTGTCTGGCCGGCATCGGTCGGGTGGCGCACGCCCTGGGCTCACCCGGGCAGGCCTACGACTACCTGAGCGAGGGACTGCTGCTCAGCCACCAGAGCGGGCAGCGCGCCGAGGCCGCCCGGATCCTGACGTCGATCGCCCGGGCCGCGTTCGAGGACGACCTGCGCGAGCCCGCCTGCCGATTGGCCGGGGCGGCCGTCGCTCTTCGCGAGCGGGTCGGGTTGCCCACCCAGGGCGCCCCGTGGCCGTTCGTGGACGTGGAGCCGGTCCGCCGGCGACGCCGCCACCTGGTGGCCTGGTGGGAACAGGGCTACCGCATGGGTCAGGCCGAAGCGGTCCTGGAGGCCGAACGGTTGGTGGCCGAGGCGCGCCGTCCCCCGGAGCAGCGCTCCCGCGTCTCCTCCGCCCCGGTCGATGAGGGCAAGAAGACACCGGAGAAGAAGCGGACCCGCTCGTCGGGGCGCAACGGAACGGGACGTCGCCGCACCCCCGCCGCGACCTACCCCCCGGACGTCACCAGGCCGCAGGACAGTCTGACCAAGCGTGAGTTGGAGATCGCCCTCCTCGTCAGCACCGGTCTGAGCAACCCGGAGATCGCTCGGGACCTGTTCATCAGCCCGTCGACGGCCGCCCGGCACGTCGCCAACATCAACCGCAAGATGGGTTTCCACTCGCGCACGCAGATCACCGCGTGGGTGGAGCGTCACAAGGCGGATTGAGGGATCGGAGGGGCGCCTCCCCGGTCCCGTACGTCCCCGTTCGGGGGCTGTGTAGAAATGCCGCGCCCCGAATCTACATATGCACATGCATGGCAAGATGCATGTGCATTTGGCTGTGAACACGCTAGGCTTCACGCCATGGGACATCAGGCTCGCGGCGCCATGGATCCGCGCCCGATCACGTCCCGGAAATGGCCGTCGGGGCCTGGCCGAACACCGGCCGCCCGTCGCGCCTTCGGTCCCGAGGTGGCCCTCGGGACCGGTGGGCACCCGTGTCGGTGCGAGTGGGGAACCGGGGAGGGTCCCGCTCGCGACGAGTAGCCGGCACGGCGCTTTCCGGTCTCGTCACGTGGAGGGGGCGTGACGAGGCCGGGAGCGAACCCACCACCGCTCCGGCCGACTGGGGGAACGTATGGGGGTAGGGCTGTCTTCTGGAATCGGACGACCAGGTAGGCATCTGCCGCGTCGGGACGACCCGATCGGCTCGCTCACCGGCGGCCTGTGCGAGCGGCTGCGGCTGCGTCCCGGGCTCGGCGGGTCGATCAGAGGCAGGTCCGGTCGCACCGACGGACTCGCCTTCGCGGCCACGGTCGAACGGGCGGCGGCCGGGCTGAGCCGACGCGGCCTGTGTCTGGGCGACGTGGTGGGCGTTCTCGCGCCCGTCTCACCCGACCGCTTCCTGGCCTCCTACACGGTGATGGCGGTCGGCGGCCGGGCCCTGACCGTTCGGCCCGAGTCCGACCCCGACGCGCAGTGCGCGGCTCTCGCCGAGACCGACGCCCGGCTGCTGCTGGTGAGCGAGGACCTCGCCCCGCGCGGCCTGGAGTTGGCCGAACGATCGCGGGTCCGCCAGATCATCACCTTCGGTTCGGCTCCGGGCACCACGCCCTTCGACGAACTGCTCCTGCCCAGCCCCGACGGCAACGGCTACAGCCCCGCTCGCGGGCTCTTCGACAACGGGCTGCTGGGATACGAGAGCACCGGCGACGGCATCCTGACCACCCTGCACACCCACCACGACCTGTTGGCGAGGTTCGCGGAGCTGCGTCAGGCCCTGGACCTGACACCCGACGACATCGTGGCGGTGGATCGGAGAGGGGAGGAGCCCACCCGGCTGGCGTTGGTCGCGCTCGCGCTGTGGACGGGCGCGTGCGTGGTCGCCGGGGAGGGGTGTCCGCCCCCGGAGGGGCGTGGGGTGACGGTGGAGTGCGCGCCCGACCCGGTCCGGGTCGCTCCCCCGCACGGGAACGGCTGAGCCGCTCAGGACCCGCTGGAGGCCGCCTCGTCGTCGATCTCGAACCAGGCGACGTGGGTGGCCTCGCTCCAGTACTCACCACTGCGCGTCGCGCAGCTCTCCACGATGAACTTCCCGCGGCCGAAGTCGCCGCCGTCCTCACGCGTGTGCACGTCCGCGGCGTCATCGGGTTCGCGTTCTCCCTGATCGGCGACGGCCACCCGCAGGCGCCCCTCGTCCGAACGGATGAACAGTGTCATGACCCCGCCGCTCTGACCTGAGCGGGAGTGCAGCAGAGCGTTGGTGGCCAGTTCGCTGACGGAGAGCTCGGCGTCGTCCAAGGCCCCCTCGGAGTGGCCTGTCCGGGAGAGGAACTCGCGCACGCGGGCACGGATGGAACGCACCGCGGTCAGGTTCCCCGCACAGCTCCACACGGTGTGGTCGGTGACCCCACCGGTCATGTCCGCCACGTCGATCGCCGGAGCGGCCGACGTCGCGGCCTCCGAGGTCTGCGGGGGCACGTAGTCCCGGAGTTGCCTCGCCTCAGCCATCCGGTCACTCCAATCACCCGCGTCGGGCGCGCGGGTCGCGCCGCCTGCATTCACCTTAGACAAGGGTGCACCGGGTACAGAACAGCACACCCACGTTCGTGGCGCCGGCGATTGGCCACAAAACCCCTTCCCGTGTCCTCCCCGATATGGACAAAGGAAACAGCTCGGACCTCAGCGGCGCCCATGTGAGGTGCAACACGTTGGCAATACCCTGCCGAAACCGGCCTCAGGGGCGGTCCGCAACCCCCGTCACAGGCTCGCCCCCACCAAGGTATCGGTGACCAAGCGTCACCGAGCATCCGGCAAAGCGAGAGATGTCTCGCCTAAACACCACGTTTTCGCGTCCCGATGACAACAATGGGGATACAACACCGGGCGCCGGAACGCCCCACAGGCCCACCACCAGCGCTCACGGGCCACATGAAAGCACACGCGTCACACCACCGCACTTCCAAGCAGGACGGCCCGGCCCACATGGGGTTTCCACCGTCTCGGAGGGCTCCCTCCCCGCCACTCGATGTAAACCCGTGATCCACGCTCACACCGGTTCCGACCGCGCTTGACGCCCTATGCAGGGACAACAAGGATCTTTTAGACCGACTCTTCCACGTCACCCGGGGAGGCACCCCCACTCGCCGAGTGCCGGTGCCGTGTCGGTGGAACCCCGTACCCATCCCCAACCGAGGTGTCACGTGCCGCCCCTGCCCGAAGTCTCCACCCCCGTTCAGCGTCTCACCAGCCGTCGCAGCCTCCTCAAGGTCTCCGCAGCCGGTGCCGCCGTCGCCCCGGTACTCGCCGCGTGCGGCGGTGGCGACTCCGGTTCCGGCGGTGGCGCCGAGGGGGAACCCCGGCAGGGCGGCCGTCTGCGGGTCGGGGTGGCCGGCGGTGGTTCCGGTGACACCCTCGACGCGCACGACCCCACCGACAACGTCGACATCGCGCGCAACTACGCGCTCTACGCGGCACTGATGCGCTTCGCCAACGACGGCACCATCGAGCCGTACCTGGCCGAGTCGCTGGAGGCCAACGATGACGGGACCGAATGGACTCTGGTCCTCAAGGAGGGCCTGACCTTCCACGACGACTCCCCCGTCGACGCGGAGGCGGTCGTCTACTCGCTGCGACGCATCCTCGACCCCGACAACCCCATGCGCGGTGCGGGCGACATGCCCGGGGTCGACCCCGAGAAGCTGGAGATCATCGACGACCGGACCGTCCTCATCCCCGTCGACGAACCACTGGTGACCCTGCCCGAGGCTCTCGCCGAGTACTACAACTGCATCGTCCCGGTCGACTACGACCCGGAAAACCCGATCGGCGCCGGCCCGTTCAAGTACTCCGAGTTCGTCGTGGGCGAGTACAGCCTCTTCGAACGCCATGAGGGCTTCCACGTCGAGGGACTGCCGTACGTGGACGAACTGGAGATCATCGACTTCCCCGACGACGACGCCCGTGTCAACGCGCTCAACAGCGGCAGCGTCGAGATCATCAGCCAGGTTCCGCAGGCCCAGGTCGCCATCATCGAGGGTGACCCGAACCTGCAGATCATGGAGTCCGAGACCGGCATGTGGCTGCCGTTCACGATGAACATCGAGGAGAAGCCGTTCGACGACGTGCGCGTCCGTCAGGCCTTCCGGCTCATCGTGGACCGCCAGGAGATGATCGACCAGGCCCTCTCCGGCTACGGCCAGCTCGGCAACGACATGTACGCGCGGATGGACCCCTCCTACCCCGAGGACTTCCCGCAGCGCGAACAGGACATCGACGAGGCCAAGCGGCTCCTGGCCGACGCCGGGTACGAGGACGGTCTGGACGTCGAGCTGGTCACCTCCGACATCAGCGCCGGCGTGGTCGCCGCCGCCGAGGTCTTCCAGGAGCAGGCCCGTGAGGCCGGGGTGAACGTGAGTCTGCGCCGGGTCAACCCCAGCGACTACTGGAACCCGGAGGAGGGCTTCCCCCACCCCTTCGGCCAGGACTTCTGGAGCGCCCGCAACTACATCACCCAGACCGCGCAGGGCTCCGTCGTGGGCGCCCCCTACAACGAGACCATGTGGGGCGAGCACGAGGAGTGGCTCGACCACCTGACGCAGGCGCGCCAGACCGCCGACGAGGAGGAGCGCAACGAGCTCATCCGCAAGGCGCAGGAGATCGAGTACGAGGAGGGCGGCTACATCGTGTGGGGCTTCGTGAACCTGATCGACGCCCACTCCACCCGGGTGCACGGTCTGGAGCCCGCCGTCTCCGGCCACCCCTTGGGCTCGTACGCCTTCCACACCATGTGGATGGAGCAGGAGTAGAGACCGCCGGATCTTCCCGGACCTCCGATCCGGCGAGGTCCCCATCGGATTTCCGTAGGCCTGCCATCGAAAGCTCACCATGACTCGACTCATCGTCGTCCGCCTCTTCTTCGGCGCACTGACGCTCTGGGCGGTGTCCCTCGTGGTCTTCGCGGCCACGCAGGCACTACCCGGCGACGCGGCCCAGCTCATCCTGGGCCGCGACGCCACCCCGGAGCGATTGGAGGCGCTGCGCGACCAGCTCAACCTGCACGAGCCGGTCGCCGTTCAGTATGTGCAGTGGCTGCAGGGGATCGTCCAGGGCGACCTCGGCACCTCCTTCTCCAACCGGCAGCCGGTCTCCGAGTACCTGGCCTCCCCCGTACGGAACTCGATGACCCTCATGGGTCTGTCCGCTCTGGTCGCCACCCCGATCGCGTTGTTCGTCGGCGCCTTCAGCGCGCTGCGCCGGGACCGCGGCTTCGACCACTCCGCCTCCATGGGCACCCTGGTCCTGGCCTCCGTCCCGGAGTTCGTGGTCGGCATCCTGATGATCCTGCTCCTGGGCCCGGGTGGTCTCGACCTGTTCCCGTCGGTCTACGCCCGTGAGGGCGGCCCGGAACAGTGGGTACTGCCGGTGCTGACTCTCGCCCTGGCCGTCGCCCCACCGATCGTCCGCATGATGCGGGCGACGATGATCGAGGTCCTGGAGAGCGAGTACGTGCAACAGGCACGTCTCAAGGGCCTGTCCGAACGCGACGTGCTGTGGCGGCACGCCACACCCAACGCGATCGGCCCGGTGGCCCAGGTGGTCGCCCTGCAGTTGGCCTGGCTGGCCGGAGGCGTGGTGGCCATCGAGTTCCTGTTCAACTTCCCCGGCGTCGGCAAGGTCCTCATGGACGCCATCGAGGACCGTGACGTGCCGCTGATCCAGGCCGTGGTCCTGCTCATCGCGGGGATCTACATCCTGGTCAACCTGATCGCCGACGTGGTCGGGCTGGCGGCCAACCCGAAGGTGAGGGTCGCGAACCGATGAGTGGACCTTCCATGAGCATCACCCCAAAGGCGCCGGTCCGGCGCCCGGGGTTGTTCCGGACCGCCTGGCGGTTCGGTCGTACCAGGATCGGTGTGGCCCTGACCGGCCTCGTCGTGCTGGTCGCCGTGGTGGGCCCCTTCGTGGCCCCCTACACGGCCACCGAGTTCGTGGCCAAGCCGTTCGAGTCGGGTGTGGACGGTGTGCTGTTCGGCGGTGACAACCGAGGCCGTGACGTGCTCACCCGGTTCCTGTGGGGCGGATGGACGCTGTTGCTGCTGGCCGGTTCCGCGGCCGGCATCGGTGTGGCCGCGGGCACCGTGATCGGCATCATCGCCGGTTACCGCCGCGGCTGGGTGGACGACGTCCTCATGCGGGCCAACGACGTGCTGCTGGCGTTCCCGCAGCTCATCGCGGCGCTGCTGGTGATGTCGATCATCGGCCCGAAGGTGTGGCTGATCGTCACCGTGATCGCGGTGTCGCACATGCCGCGTGTGGCCCGGGTGATCCGTGAGGCCACCCGCAAGGTGATCGAACAGGACTACGTGAAGGCCGCCGAGGCGATCGGGCTGCCGCGTTGGCGGATCATGACGGTGGAGATCCTGCCGAACGTGACCAGCCCGCTGTTGGTCGAACTGGGTCTGCGTCTGACCTACTCGATCGGGGTGGTGGCCGTGCTGGGCTTCCTCGGCATGGGTCTGCAGCCGCCCACCGCCGACTGGGGCCTGATGATCAACGAGAACCGGCAGGGAATGGCCGTGCAGCCGTGGGCGGTGGCCCTCCCCGTGACGGCCATCGCGATCCTGACCGTGGGCGCCAACCTCATCACCGACGGGCTGTCCCGCGCGGCGATCGGTATCGATCGGGGGGTCGAGAAGTGACCGAGCATCCGGAACGAACGGGGGCCGATGCGCCCACCGCGGGCGAGACCGTGTTGAGGGTCGACGGCCTGACGGTGATCGGGCGTCCCTCGGACGTCGAGATCATCAGCGACGTTTCCGTGACCGTGAACCGGGGGGAGA
>NZ_DYZD01000153.1 GCF_020741345.1 Nocardiopsis listeri | reverse complement strand
GGGGAGGACTTGGTCGCACCGTTGATCTGATTTCACCAGCGAAAAGGCCGAAGAGAGCGGCGGGGGACGGCGTCGGTTGACATGATGGCGACGGGGTCCCTCGACCCCGTCGGTGTTCTCCGACACCACATCCGATCAGCGACGACCAGGGGACTGAGGACGTGTTGACCGCAAGGGAGCGCAACTCGGCACTGATCGAGGCGATAATCGCGGACGGCACGCTGAGGGACGCCGCCCTCGTGGAGGCGTTCCGCGCCGTGCCCCGCCACCTGTTCATCCCGGAGACGAGCGCGGTGACCGCGCGCGGCGGCACCCTGAGCGCCGAGGGGAACCCGGATCGTTGGTTGGCCGCCGTCTACACGGACAACGCCATCGTCACCCGTTTGGAGGGGCCCGAGGTCCCTCGGCAACGCGGTTCCCGACAGGGCCCCGCAACCTCGTGCAGCTCGGCGCCGACCGTGCTCGCTCGGATGCTGGAACTGGCCGACCTCGCCAACGGCCAGCGGGTACTGGAGGTGGGCACCGGAACGGGCTGGAACACGGCTTTGCTCACCCACCGGCTGGGCGACCGGGCCGTGACCTCGTTGGAGATCGACGACCGTCTGCTGGGCGCGGCCCGGCGGGCACTGCACGGCACCGGGATGTCGCCCGCCACCCACCTCGCGGACGGCCACGCCGGGCACCCGGACGGCGCGCCGTACGACCGGATCATCAGTGTCTGCGGGGTCCGGCGGGTACCGGAGGCCTGGTTGGAACAGCTGGTCGAGGGCGGGCTGATCGTGTGCCCGTGGGGTCTGTTGGAGAGCGCGGGGGTGCTCATGCGCCTCGAACGTCGGGCCGGGGGCACCACGCTGGGCCGATTCCACGGAGGCGTGGGGTTCGTGGCCCTGCGCACCCCGGAGTCGTCACCACCGCCGGTACGCGATGCCGGGCAGCAACCCGACGAGTATCGCCTCACCCAGGAGGACCCGGTATCGCCCCTGCTGACCTTCGCGTCCGCGTTCGCCCTGTCGGTGATGGTGCCGGACTGGCGGATGCGGCGACGCTGGATCGGTACCGGATCGGGCCTGTGGCTGTGCGATCGCAAGGGTGAGTCCTGGGTTCGGATCTACCCCTACGGCACTTCGTGGATGGTCGAGCAGGGCGGCCCGCGCAGCATCTGGGACGAGTTCGAGGACGCCCTGGAGCTCTGGGGCGAACTGGGCCGGCCGGAGCCGGACCGGTTCGGGTTGGCCGTGGACCCCGACCGTGGTCAGCGGTTGTGGCTGGACGACCCCGACGGACGGTCCTGGCCGGTGGGTTCACCGATCTGAGGTCTCGTTCCTCGGGTCGGTGGTCTTCTCCCGGAACCTGCGCAGCAGGTCCTCCTTGCGCTCACGGGCGTCCCCCGTCGGTCCGCCCTTGGCACCGGTCTTGCCACCGCGCAGGGTGGAACGGGAGACGGTGGTGCGTTGTCCGCCCATGCCGAGCATGTTGTTGCTTTTCGCCACGAGATCCTCCTATCCGATCAGAACGAGACGAGGCGTCTCGTTAAACACGATTCACCCTTGATCGTAGCGATGTCAAGACGAGACGTCTCGTCATTTTTGAGCGACTACCTTGGGGCCATGGCCGACAACATCGCCGAACAGACCCGACGGACACCGAATCCCCGCCGTCGCAGCCAACGCGCGCGCAACGCCATCCTCGACGCGGCCGCCGAACTCCTGGGCGAGGTCGGTTACGCCAGGCTGACGATGGAGGCCATCGCCTCCCGCGCCCGGGTCGGAAAACAGACCATCTACCGATGGTGGCCCTCCAAGGCGGCCGTGGTCTTCGACGTGTTCACCCGGCTCACCGGATCGGAGGCCGGAGAACCCCTGCCCGACACCGGTGACCTGGCCACCGACCTCAAGACCGTCTTCCGAGCCACCGCGGACGAGTTCGTCGACCCCACGATGGACCGCACCACCCGGGCCTTCACCGCCGAGATCCAAAACGACGAAGAGTTCGCCCTCGCGGTCTACGAGCACCTGACCAGGCCCAACACCGAAGCCTTCCGGAATCGACTGCGATCCGCACAGGATTCCGGCCAGGTCCGCACCGACATCGACCTGGACCTGGCCGTGGAGATGTTCAACGGCCCGTTCCAGCACCGGTGGCTGCTGCGCACCGGACCGATCGACCACGCGTACACCGACGCCCTGGTCGACACGGTCCTGCGCGCGTTGCGGCCCTGAGCCCTCCGCCGCCGGGACACCCGGCCGGTGGAACGTGGCTCACAGTTGCCCGGGCGCCTCGTGTTCGATCTCCTCGATCAGCTTGCCGCCGAGCTCGGTCTCGATGAGAGCGGTCCCGCCGCCGGACCCCGATCCGTCCGTGCCACCTGAGCCGCCGTCGGACGTGGCTCCCCGCTGCGAACCACCCGCCGAAGGAGCGTTGTTCGTGGGCGCGCCACCGGCGGGCGCGGCCTGTGTCGGCCCCGGGGCGGACGTCTCCGCGGGACGCGCGTCCCGACCGCCCGGGGCACCGCCACCGCGGCTCGGCGCCGCGGACCCGTAGTCCTCCGGCGGCGGGGCGGCGTCGTCCTCATAGGGGTCCGGCGGTGGTTCCGGGCGGTCGCTGAGCAACCGTTCCGGTGGCGGACCCGCGGGTCGCGCCGGTTCCGGATCCGGTTCGGGCGCCGCCGGAGCGGGGGCCTGAGGCTGGGACTGTCGCGGTGGGGCGTCCCACCCGGCGGGTTCGGCCGGTCGCGGCGCGGGCTGCGGTCGACGCGCCTGCGACGCGCCACCCGTTCCTGAAGGGGCCACGCGCACCTCGGCGCCCAGCACCTGCTGGATCGCCGCGGCCACGACCTGGTCGCTGCCGCTGGTGGTGAAGCCCTTGGCCTCGTTGGGCTTGCTGAAGCCCAGCAGCACGGTATTGCCCTCGACCCCGACCGGCTGCACGTCACCGCCGTGCAACATCATCCAGGTGAATCGGCGACGGCCCTTGACGGCTTCCATGATCTGGTGCCAGGCGCCCTGGAGTCGTCCCAGGTCCACCGGGCCACCGCCGCCACCCACGGGCGCGCTCTGTTGCGGCGCCTGGGGGCGGGAGGGCGCGGGCGCGTCCCAGCCAGAAGGCTCGTTCCGTCCACCCGGGCTCGGGTCCGGTTCGGCGGGCCGGGACGGTTCGGGCCGTGCGGGCTGTGGAGGCTGCGCGGCCGGGGGCTGCTGCACCGGAGCCGGGGGCGCGGGCTGCGCGGGGGCCTGGGCCGTGGGCGCCACGGGGGCCTGTGGCCCGGACGCCGCCGGGGGCACCGCCCCGGACGCCAGTCGGCGCTCCATCTGCTCCAGCCGGGCCAGCAGCGCGGTCTGGTCGCCGTCGGCGGCGGGCAGCAGGATCCGTGAACACAGCAACTCCAGGAGCAGACGCGGCGCGGTCGCGCCCCGCATCTCCGTGAGCCCCTGGTTGAGGACCTCCGCGGCCCGGGACAGCTCCGCCGGCCCCAGCCTCGAGGCCTGCTCCTTCATCTGGTCCACCGACTCCGGAGAGACGTTGACCAGGCCCTTGTCGATGGCGTCCGGCACCGCGGCGAGGACCACCAGGTCGCGGAAGCGCTCCAGCAGGTCCGTGGTGAAACGGCGCGGATCGTGACCGCCCTCGACCACCCGGTCCACCAGGCCGAACACGGCCGCGCCATCGCGCGAACCCAGGAAATCGACCATCTCGCCGAGCAGACTGGAGTCGGTGTAGCCCAGCAGGGAGACGGCTCCCTCACGGGTGATGCCGCCCTCGTCCGAACCGGCGATCAGCTGGTCCAGCACGGAAAGGGTGTCGCGCGCCGAACCCGCTCCCGCGCGTACAACGAGCGGAAGGGCGGCCGGGTCGTAGGGCACTTCCTCCTGCTTGAGGAGGTCCTCCATGAGCTCTTTGAGGGTGCTCGGCGGGATGAGGCGGAAGGGGTAGTGGTGGGTCCGTGAACGGATCGTCCCGATGACCTT
>NZ_DYZD01000152.1 GCF_020741345.1 Nocardiopsis listeri | reverse complement strand
AAGAACAACCCGGTCCTCATCGGTGAGCCCGGCGTCGGTAAGACGGCGGTCGTCGAGGGACTGGCGCAGAAGATCGTCAAGGGGGAGATCCCCGAGACGCTCAAGGACAAGCAGCTGTACACCCTCGACCTGGGCGCCCTGGTCGCGGGCAGCCGCTACCGCGGTGACTTCGAGGAGCGCCTCAAGAAGGTGCTCAAGGAGATCCGCACCCGCGGTGACATCATCCTCTTCATCGACGAGCTGCACACGCTGGTCGGCGCGGGGGCGGCGGAAGGTGCCATAGACGCCGCTTCCATCCTGAAGCCCATGCTGGCCCGGGGTGAGCTGCAGACCATCGGTGCGACCACGCTCGACGAGTACCGCAAGTACCTGGAGAAGGACGCCGCGCTGGAGCGCCGTTTCCAGCCGATCCAGGTGGACGAGCCCACCACCAAGCACACCATCGAGATCCTCAAGGGTCTGCGCGACCGGTACGAGGCCCACCACCGGGTCTCCATCACCGACAGCGCCCTCGTGGCCGCCGCCCAGCTCGCGGACCGCTACATCAGCGACCGCTTCCTGCCGGACAAGGCGATCGACCTCATCGACGAGGCCGGTTCGCGGATGCGCATCCGTCGGATGACCGCTCCGCCGGACCTGCGCGAGTTCGACGAGAAGATCGCCAAGGTGCGCCGCGACAAGGAATCGGCCATCGACGAGCAGGACTTCGAGAAGGCCGCGTCCCTGCGCGACGACGAGAAGCAGCTGCTCAACAAGAAGGCGCAGCGGGAGAAGGAGTGGAAGGCCGGCGACATGGACGTCGTGGCCGAGGTCGATGAGGAGCTCATCGCCGAGGTCCTGGCCGCGTCCACCGGTATCCCGGTCTTCAAGCTGACCGAGGAGGAGAGCTCCCGTCTGCTGCGCATGGAGGACGAGCTCCACCAGCGGGTCATCGGCCAGGAGGACGCCATCAAGGCGCTTTCGCAGGCGATCCGCCGGACCCGAGCGGGTCTGAAGGACCCCAAGCGTCCCGGTGGTTCGTTCATCTTCGCCGGCCCGTCCGGTGTGGGCAAGACCGAGCTGTCCAAGACCCTCGCGGAGTTCCTCTTCGGGGACGAGGACGCGCTGATCCAGCTGGACATGTCCGAGTTCATGGAGAAGCACACGGTCTCACGGCTGTTCGGTTCGCCTCCCGGCTACGTCGGTTACGAAGAGGGCGGTCAGCTCACCGAGAAGGTGCGCCGCAAGCCGTTCTCCGTGGTCCTGTTCGACGAGATCGAGAAGGCCCACACCGACATCTTCAACTCGCTCCTGCAGGTGCTGGAGGAGGGTCGTCTCACCGACGCCCAGGGTCGCAACGTCGACTTCAAGAACACGGTCATCATCATGACGACCAACCTGGGTACGCGTGACATCTCCAAGGGCCAGGCCATGGGCTTCGCCAAGGAGGACGACGCCACCACCAACTACGAGCGGATGAAGGCCAAGGTCAACGAGGAGCTGAAGACCAACTTCCGGCCCGAGTTCCTCAACCGTGTGGACGACGTCATCGTCTTCCACCAGTTGACCCAGAAGGAGATCTTCCAGATCGTCGACCTGATGATCACGAGCCTGGACGGCCGGCTCAAGGAACGGGACATGGGCATCGAGCTTCGGCCGAACGCCAAGAAGGTCCTCTCCGAGCGCGGGTTCGACCCGGTGCTGGGCGCGCGTCCGCTGCGTCGCACGATCCAGCGGGAGATCGAGGACCAGCTGTCCGAGAAGATCCTGTTCGGTGACCTCAAGGCCGGTCAGATCGTGGTGATCGACGCCGAGGGCGAGGGCACGGACGCCAAGTTCACCTTCAAGGGTGTGCCGAAGCCCGCCGAGGTTCCGGACACCCCTGAGGTGGAGTCCGCCTCCAAGGGCGAGTAAGGACATCGGCCGGCCGAGCGCCGGTGTGAACGGGGGCATCCCTTCGGGGGTGCCCCCTTTCCCGTGTCCGGGGCATGACGCGGGGTAGGGTGCCCCAGTGTCCTCACCGAATGAGCCCCACCAGAACGGCCCTCAGCGGCCACAGGAACCGTTCGCCGACTCGCACCCGCCCCAGGGTCCGCACGGCGCTCCCTGGCGCCAGGGAGCGCCGCAGGGATACCCTCCTCAGGGTCCTCCGCCCGGATATCCGCCGCAGGGTCCGCCCGGGTACCCGCCGGCCGGCCCGCACGGCTACCCGTACCAGGGACCGCCTCGCAAGGGTGGCGGCGCGCTGCCCTGGGTGATCGGTGGAGCCGCCCTCGCCATCGTCCTGGTCGGAGTCACGGGCCTCGGGCTGTGGTGGGCACTGGGTGATTCCGGTGACGCAGGCTCGGGTGAGAGCGGTGCGAGCGGGGACGGCCAGGGCGAGGTCCGGCTCTATGAGGGTCTGTCCGCCGAGCACGTGGATCCCGGAGAGAGCGTCGACTACGCGCAGCACCCACCGGTCGGCGGCGAGCACTACCCCTTCTGGCAGAACTGTGGCGTCTACGACGAACCGGTGCTGACCGAGGCCGCGGTCCACTCCCTGGAACACGGCACGGTCTGGATCACCTACGACCCGTCGCTGGAGTCCGGCCAGGTCGAACAGCTGGCGTCCCACCACGTGCCCGGATCGTACGTGCTGGTCAGCCCGATGGAGGACCTTCCCGCACCGATCGTGGCCTCGGCCTGGGGCGCCCAGATCCAGTTGGAGGAGGCCTCGGACGAACGGATCGGCGACTTCCTGCGCGAGTACGAGCAGAGCCCCGCGGCCCCCGAGCCGGGTGCGCCGTGCAGCGGTGCCTACGACGGCAACGAGGCCGACTTCGACCCCGAGACCGTCGACGCCCGGATGAACTGACCCCGCCGATCGTGGACCTTGGCCACGTACCGGGATCTTCAGCCGGGCAGGGCGAAACGGCCGTCGCCGAGCGGGTCGACCAGGCCGTCGTCGATGAGCGCGTCCAGGGAACGTTCGCGTTGGACGTGGTCGTCCCACACGGCGTCCAGGGCCGCCTTGGCGACGGGCTCCGTGGAGTCGCGCAGGACGGCCAGGAGTTTGCCGCGCACCTGGCGGTCGGTCCCGGCGTAGGTCTGACCGCGCCGAGGAGGTCCGTCGTAGGCGGGTCGGCCGGCAGAGCGCCAGGCGCACTGGCCGGCGATGGGGCAGTCGGCGCAGCGCGGGGAGCGGGCGGTGCACACCAGGGCTCCCAGCTCCATCACGGCCACGCCCCAGCGGGCGGCCACCGACGGAAGCGGTGGCAGCAGTGACTCGGCCAGGGCGACCTCCGCCTTGGTCTGGGTTTTCGGCGGGTACTCGACCCCGGTTTCGGTCCTGGCCAGGACGCGCCGAACGTTGGTGTCCAGAATGGCGTGCCGCTGCCCGTAAGCGAAGCTCGCCACCGCCGCCGCGGTGTAGGCGCCGATGCCAGGAAGGGCCAACAGGGTGGCGTGGTCGTCGGGGACCTCACCGTCGTGCTCTTCGGTGATGGCCACCGCGCAGGCGTGCAGACGCAACGCGCGGCGTGGGTAACCCAGCCGGTTCCACATGCGAACGGCTTCGCCCGAGGGCTCTTTCGCCAGGTGGGCGGGGGTGGGCCAGCGTTCCATCCACGCCTCCCAGGCAGGCAGGACCCGGACGACCGGGGTCTGCTGGAGCATGATCTCGCTGACCAGGATCGACCAGGGGGAGGCGTCGGGACGACGCCAGGGAAGGTCACGGGCGTTGGTCTCGTACCACGCCAGAACCGCGGTGCTGTAAGGGTTATCGCTCATCTTTAACGGCAAATCGGCGGGTTGAGTGGATGGGTGGCGCACAAAACCGCAATACTACGGCCCATGGCGTCAAGTACCGGACACACCGCACCTGTCAGCAAGGACATCTACTGGAGGCGCAGAGCCTTCGTGCTGATCGGCGTGCTGCTGCTGTTCGCGCTGATCGCCTACGCCTGCAGCCCCTCCGAGAGCGAGAACACGTCGGACAGCAACCAGGCGGGTGTCGAGGACCCCTCGCCCTCTCCCAGTGAGCCCGAGGAGGAGCCGTCCGAGGACGCTTCCGAGGAACCCGAGGAGGACGCCTCCCCGTCGCCGTCCGACGAGCCCTCCGAGGGTGAGGACGAGGAGGGGGACGAGGAGTCCGAGGAGGAGGGTTCCTCCGACGGGGACTCCGCCGAGGTCGCCGCTCCCGAAAAGCCCGAGGACCCCTGCCGTCCACAGGACGTGGTGGTCTCCTTCGGCTTCTCCGAGGCCGACCGGGAGGTGTACGGGGCCGACACCGACCCCGGGTTCAAGGTCTCCGTGGTCAACGTCGGCGAACAGACCTGCACCGTGGACGTGGGGCCGGAGGCGCTCGAACTGATCGTGCACTCCGGAGAGGACCGGATCTACTCCACCGCGGACTGCGTGGAGGGCAAGGCCGCCCAGGAGCGCCGGCTGGAGCAGGGCCGCCCGCACGACTACACGATCACCTGGGAGCGGGACCGTTCCTTCACCGACTGTCGGTCGACCTCGTCGCAGGCCCAGGCGGGTTGGTACAAGGCCAACCTCCGCGGCGATATCGTCAGCGGCGTGGACCAGTTGGTCTTTCAGCTCAAGGCCTGAGGGGCGCGACGGCGGCACACCGGTTTTCACAAACACCACAACTCTTCGCTATCAGGTCACTACGATTCGTGGTGACCTGATCTCGTCGTCGTTGGAGTGAACCCATGAGGACAGCCCTCGGGCTCGTCGCAGCCACCGCCCTCGCCCTCTCCCTGGCCTCGCCCGCGCAGGCCGAGACCACGAGCTATGAGCTTCGCGTCTCTCCCGAGGTCTTGGGAGAGGTCGGGGCCACCGAGACCACGTCGTTCCGTTCGGCGGTCCTGGAGTGTGGACCGGCCGGAGGGACGCACCCCGAGGCCGAGGAGGCCTGTGACCTCATCGAGGAGGCCGGCGGGCGGGTCTCCGACGTCGAGGCCGGTACCGGTGGCGTCTGCACCATGATCCACCGTCCGATGACCGTGGTCGCCGTCGGCGGGGGAGAGCGCTACGAGGAGACCTTCGGCAACGAGTGCCTCCTGCGCGAGGCCAAGGGCGCGGTCTTCGACTTCTGATCGTGGAGGTGGCGCCCCGGTCCGTCAGAACTGGGGTTCCTCGGCGATGGTGAGCTTCGGACGAGCCTGCTTCTTCGGCGCCTTCGGCTTGTCCGGGCCGCCCTTCCTGCGGCTCTTGGCGATCCACTTCAGGGCGTCCTTCAGTTCTTCGGCCTCGTAGATGCGAATGCCGGGGATGGGGTCGCCGAAACCCTTCGGTACGACCGCCTGGGTGAAGCCGAGTCGCTGTGCCTCGGCCACCCGGCGGCGTACCCCCTGGACGGAACGGACGTCCCCGGCCAGTCCGACCTCGCCGATGGCCACGAACCCCTTGGGCAGGGCGACGTCGTTGTGGGAGCCGCCGGCCGCGATGGCCAGCGCCAGGTCGACGGCGGGTTCGGTCAGTTTCACGCCGCCCACGGTGGACGCGTAGACGTCCAGATTGGCCAGCTTCATGCCCGAACGCTTCTCCAACACGGCCAGGATCATGTTCACCCGTGAGGTGTCCAGGCCGGAGGTGGCGCGGCGTGGCGCGGGCAGCGGAGAGGGCGCGACGAGTGCTTGCACCTCGGTGATGAGGGGGCGCCGTCCCTCCAGGGTGACGGTGACACAGGTCCCCGGGGCCGGATCGGTGCGATCGGAGAGGAACAGCCCGCTGGGGTCGGGCAGACCCTCGATGCCCTTGTCGCTCAGCTCGAACACGCCGATCTCGTCGGTGGGTCCGTAGCGGTTCTTGACCGCGCGCAGGAGTCGCAACTGGGAGTGGCGTTCGCCCTCGAAGTGCAGGACCACGTCGACCAGGTGCTCCAGCATCCGGGGGCCGGCGATGGAACCGTCCTTGGTGACGTGGCCGACCAGCACGGTGGCGATGTTGCGTTCCTTGGCGATCTGGATGAGGGCGCCCGAGACCTGGCGGATCTGGGTGACGCCGCCGGGGACGCCGGTCGCCTCGGGGGAGACCATGGTCTGCACCGAGTCGACGATGAGCAGCTTCGGCGCGACCGCGTCCACGTGGGCGGCCAGGGTCGCCACCGAGGTCTCCGCGGCCAGGTACAGCCGTTCGGAGAGGGCGCCCAGGCGTTCGGCGCGCAGCCGTACCTGTCCGGCCGACTCCTCACCGGTCACGTACAGGACCGGCGCGTCGGCGGCGCGCATCGCGGCGACCTCCAAGAGCAGGGTCGACTTGCCCACGCCGGGTTCGCCGGCCAGCAGGACCACGCCACCGGGGACGGCGCCGCCGCCCAGGACGCGGTCGAGCTCGTCCACGCCGGTGGGGACCGCCTCGGCGGTCTCCACGCTGATCTCGGTGATGGGGCGGGCCCTGGCGGTGACGGGAGCGGGGGCGACCGCGCCGGGCGCGGGGGCCCCGGCCTCCTCCACGGTGCCCCAGGCCTGGCACTCACCGCAGCGCCCGACCCACTTGAGGGTGCTCCAGCCGCATTCGACGCACCGGAACGAGGACTTCACTGCTTTTGCCATGGTCGCCACGCTAACGGGTGCCGGTGACACGCGTGGAACGTCGTCCACAGGTGCTCCGCGGGCCGCGGGAAATTCTCGAAAGACACATGAAAGTTACCTACGAGTTAGGCCTTGGATCCGGTAAATCATGTTAGAGAATGTGTGGGGAGTCACTCCCCGGCGGTATCTGGCAACTCCTGTCCCCCCGCTCCCTCGAGAGGAAGTCCCTCGTGTCCCGCTCACACGAATCCCCCACCCCCCACCGTTCCCGCGCCGGACTCCGGCGCCGTCTGGCCCGGGTCGTCGCCCCCGTCGCGATCGCCGCCCTGGGCGTCACGATGGCCTCGGCGCCCGCCGCGGCCGACGAGGTCGAGACCGCCGCCTACTCGCACTACGTGGCCATCGGTGACTCCTTCACCGCCGGTCCGATGGTGAGTGCCCAGATGCCTCTGCTGGGCTGCATGCAGTCGTCCGTCAACTACCCCAAGCGCCTCGCCGAGGAGCTCGGCGTCGAGGAGATCACCGACGTCAGCTGCTCCGGCGCGGTGATGAGCCACCTGTACGAGAAGCAGTTCGATGACACCGAACCGCAGCTCGACGCCCTTCGCCCCGAGACCGACCTGGTCACGGTGGGGATCGCCGGCAACGACTTCGGCTTCTCCGAGATGCTGGTGGAGTGTGCCAAGCAGAGCCTGGGCAACCCGGTGGGCAGCCCCTGTTCCGACCACTACGGCACCGAGCTGGACGACCGGATCGAGGGGATGCGAGGCGAGGTGTCCCAGGTCTACGCCGACATCGCCGAGCGCAGCCCGAACGCGACCGTGCTCGCCATCGGCTACCTCCAGATCATGCCGGAGAGCGGCGGCTGCTGGCCGAGCACGCCCATCGCCCGTGGTGACGTTCCGTTCCTGGACGAGGCGCAGACCGCGCTCAACAGGATGATCGCCGAGGAGTCCGAGGCCCACGGTGCGGTCTTCGTGGACACCTTCGAGCGTGGTCACGACGTCTGTCAGGGGTCGGACACGCGTTGGGTCGAGGGGCTGATCCCCGAGGACGGTGCTCCGGTGCACCCGAACAACATGGGCATGCAGGCGACGACCGACTTCGTCCGTGACGCCCTCGGGGTCCCGAGCCCCTAGTCTGCGGCTCCTCCCACGGTGCTTCGGCGCGTTCGGGCGCCCGGAGGTCGAAAACCTTCGGGCGCCCGAACGGCGGACCCTCGTGGGATTGGCCAGGGGCGGAAGGCTCCTGGTCCTGGTGCTCGGTGTCCCGTGGCCCACAGTGATCGACCCCGGTGGATGATGTTCGGTTGGTACTTCTCTGACTGAAATGTCCGCCGGGGTCAAGCAGTCTTTACCGTCCTTGGGTCACCGATTGAACTACGGAGAGTGACTTGTCGTGATCAATATGTGACCAATGGTGGTGGGTCGGTGGTGAGAGACCCACGTCACAGCGGCGTGGTCCGCCCCGGCCGATCGAGGAGGGTCACCACATGCACCTGCCGCGACACCACGAGCAAACTCGGGCCTGCCGTTCCATCACGGACCCGGAACAGCAGGCCGTCACCGTCGGGGCACACCGTCGGGGAAAGCGGACACTCGTCGTCGCCGCCCTCGCAGCGGCGGCCCTGGCCACCGGGACCGCACCGGCACTCGCCCAGCCCCACCAGCCGACCGCTCCGGTCGCCGCCGCACAGCAGAGCGGACCGGAACGTGTCCACCAGGCACTCACCTCGTCCACCATCGAGAAGGCCATCAGCGCCGCCGAAGCCCAGAAGGGCAAGCCCTACGCCTGGGGTGGCACCGGCCCCAACTCCTTCGACTGCTCCGGACTCGTGCAGCACGCCTTCGGGAAGGCGGGTGTGGATCTGCCCCGCATCGCCCACGACCAGGTCGGTTCCGGAACCCGTGTCTCCTACGCCGACGCCGAGCGCGGCGATCTCCTGTACTGGACCGACTCGGGCGGTTACGCCTACCACGTCGCCATCTACCTCGGAGGTGGACGCATGATCGACGCCCCGAGCTCCGGTGGCAAGATCGGAGAGCGCGCGGTGATGCGCTCCAACCTCGCCGG
Organism: Nocardiopsis listeri; assembly: GCF_020741345.1. Classification (GTDB taxonomy): domain Bacteria; phylum Actinomycetota; class Actinomycetes; order Streptosporangiales; family Streptosporangiaceae; genus Nocardiopsis; species Nocardiopsis listeri_A. Next base: position 4,805 of record NZ_DYZD01000152.1, on the reverse strand, counting down.
AGGTGTGCGGCTGTAGCCGCTCCGGCCCCGTCACCCTTCCCGACGGCCGTCGCCCACAGGGGCCACGGCCGTCGACCCCTTTCACGGGGGTGTGCCGGAACGGTCGGGACGAAGGTCCCTCGCCACGCCGCATCGGCGCACCCGGTCGACCCAAGGACGTCGAAAGCGCATACTCTGGGACCTGTGAGCCCTATCCAGGTCCCAGACGCGCCCGTGGTCCTCTCGACGGCGTCGGTCTACCCGGAGAAGACCCCGGCCGCCTTCGAGATCGCCGCGAAGCTGGGGTACGACGGTGTGGAGGTGCTCGTCTCCTCCGACCCGGCCAGCCAGGACATCGAACTCCTCCGGCGTCTCTCGGACTACCACCAGATGCCCGTCACCGCAGTCCATTCGCCCTGTCTCGTCCTCACCCAACGGGTGTGGGGCAAGGATCCCTGGGGCAAACTCGTCCGTTCCAAGGAGATGGCGGAGGCCCTCGGGGCCAAGACGATCGTGGTCCACCCGGCCTTCCGCTGGCAGCGTGAGTACGCCAAGGACTTCGAGATCGGCGTCTCTCGCATGCAGGACGAGACCGACGTGGTCTTCGCGGTGGAGAACATGTACCCGGTCCGGGTGCGCGACCGCGAGGTCGTCCCCTACGCCCCGAGCTGGAACCCGCTCGACCGCGACTACTCCGACGTGACCCTCGACCTGTCGCACACCGCCATGTCCGGTTCCGACGCGATGGACATGGCCAAGCGCTTGGGTGATCGCCTCTCCCACGTGCACGTCACCGATGGCCTGGGCGGCCAGAACCTGGACGAGCACCTCATCCCCGGGCGGGGGACTCAGCCGGTGGCCGAACTCCTCGAACACCTGGCGGGCAATCGGTACGAGGGGCAGCTCGTCCTGGAGGTGAGCACCCGCAAGGCCCCCGATCGGCGGACCCGGATGCGCGAGCTGGCCGAGGCGCTGGCCTTCACCCGACTGCACTTCGCCGGACCACGCGAGCCCGAACCCGCACTGGGCCGCCGTGAGCGGATCGCGCTGCTGCGCCGTCGCCCTCAGACCCCGCCGCGACGCTTCGCCGTGGACGAGGGCGGGGCCGTCGACGACGAGGGCACCGTCGACCCGGACTGAGGCACCCCGCGCCGCGGCCTCGGAGAGGTTGTCCACAGGTTGGGACGTGTGGTCCACCTCGGGCCGGTGGGGCGGTTAGCGTGGAGGGATCCGCAGAGAGGACCCCTTCATGATCGCGATCATCGGTGCAGGCAAGATGGGCGAGGCGCTGCTCGCCGGGCTGTTGGCCAAGGACCACTCCCCGGGGGACGTCCTGGTGACCGAACCACGCGAGGAGCACGCCGCGGAGCTTCGCGCGCGCTACGGGGTCGAGACCGTCCCGGCCGTCGACGCCGCCAAGCGCGCCGACACCCTGCTCCTGGCCCTCAAGCCCCAGGACATGCTCGCCCTGCTGGATGAGATCTCCACGCACCTGACCGAGGACCGACTGGTCATCTCGGTCGCCGCGGGGCTGACCACCGCCGTGTTGGAGAGCCACCTGCCCTCCGGCGTCCCCGTGGTCCGGGCCATGCCCAACACCCCGGCCCTCATGGGGAAGGGGATGACCGCCGTCTCCGGCGGCGCGCACACCTTGTCGGAACACCTGGACCGGGCGGAGGAGTTGCTGAGCACGGTCGGCGAGGTGATCCGGGTCGGCGAGCAGCACATGGACACCGTGACCGCCATCTCCGGGAGTGGACCGGCCTACTTCTACTTCATCGCCGAGACCATGATCGAGGCCGGAGTGGCGATGGGCATGCCGCGCGTCACGGCACAGCGTCTGGTCGGACAGACCATCACCGGCGCCGCCGCCATGCTCGACGGTTCGGGGGAGCACCCGGTGGTACTGCGCGAAGCGGTCACCTCACCGGGCGGGACCACCGCCGCGGCTCTGCGTGAACTGGAACGGCACGGTGTGCGGACCGCCTTCACCGACGCGATCGAGGCCGCGAGGGACCGGAGCAGGGCTCTGTCCGGGAACTGATCACCAGGGGTATGTGACGTAAATCACATAAAAACCCGTAACGGTTCGTGATCGAGGGGCGCTGGAAGTGGCGTCGTATGGGATGCATAAAGTCGGGCAGAGCGGGTGGAACCCCGCCTCCTTCCACCCCGCACACTCCCAGTACCTCCTCCACAGATTCCGGGGCCCCATGACCAACTCTCAACCGCCATCGGACCCTTCCCAGCAGCCCCAGCAGCCCGGGCGGCCCGGGCCGAACACGCCCCCGCCCGGAGCTTCGAGTGGTCCCCAGGTCCCTGGGAACCCCTCCGGCGGCCAGACCCCTCCAGGTCCGAACCCCGGAGGGCAGCCCCCGGCGGGTCCGCCCCCGGCGGGTCCACCCTCGGGCGGACCACCTCCCGGTGGACCACCACCCCAGGGCGGAGCGCCCTCCGGCGGTCAGCCGCCGGTCGGCCCCCCGAACGGTGGACAGCCCGACTTCGGTCCTCCGAGCGGAGGACGTCCGCCGATGGGCGGCCCCACGGGTCCGCCTCCCGGGGGGATGCCGCCCGGAGGTCCGCCGCCTCCCGGGGGGATGCCTCCCGGCGGGATGGGCGCCGGCGGTCTGCCCCCCGGTGGCCCGGGCGGTCCCGGTGGCCCGGGCATGCCGCCGCCCCCCGGTCCCTTCGGTGGTCCCCCCGGCCCGCCGCCCCTGCCCCCGCTCGGCCTGTTCCGATCCAAGTCGGGCCTGCGCGCCGCGCTGCTCAACCTGTCCGGTGTCGGTGCGGGCTACTTCTACCTGCGTAAATGGCTGTTCTTCGGGATCAACGTAGGCGTCACGATCGCCCTCCTGGTCACCGCGGCGATCCTCGGCGCGGCCGACAACCTGCTCGTGTGGGTTCCCTCGCTGCTCCTTTGGATCCTGATCACCGTCGTGCACGGTCTGTTCGCCGGCCGTGCCCACGATCGCCGCCTCATGGGCATCGGACGACAACCCTCCGCCAAGCCCATGCCGATGATCCTGGCGGCCTGCCTGGTGCTGGTGATGGCCGCTTCGCTGCTGGGAGTGTGGCAGGCCGGTGAGTGGCGACTGCGCGTGGCCGACGCGGCCCACGCCAGTGGCGACTGTGACACCGCGATCGACACCTACAACGGGGTCGAGTCCGGGTTCCAGCTCTCCATGTCCCCGAGCCTGATGAACCGGGCCCGTTCCGGTGTGGAGGCCTGTGAACTGCTGCGTCGCGCCCAGGCTGACGTGGCGAACGAGGCCTACGACCACGCCCTGGAGTCCTACACCGAGTACTTCGCGCACCCGTCCGCCCAGTGGGAGGACACTGACGGCAGCGTCGCCGAGGTCCACCTGGACTACGCCTCCCAGCTCGCGACGGAGGCGGACGAGCTGTACAGCGGAGAGGTGACCGAGGAGGTCGAGGAGGCCTTCCGCCAGGCCCAGGAGACCTACACCTTCGTGGCCGAGGACTTCTCGGACACCCCCGCCGCGGGAGAGGTGCCCGCGGCCCTGGTCGACCTGTACGACCTGGCGACCGGCGACTACGCCGACGAGAGCTGGTGCGGGGCCTTCGGTCAGATCGACATGTTCGACGGTCTGAACTGGGACTCCGCGCCCGAGATCGCCGACCGCATCGAGGAGGAGCGTCCCAACGCCGCCCTCAAGTGTGGCTGGGACCAGGTCGACGAGGAGAACTTCGACGAGGCCGAGGAACAGGTCGAGTTCCTCACCGCCGACCACCCCGATCACGAGGCCGACGAGGTCGAGGACCTGGAGCGGCACATCGGTGCCGGTCGCATCGAGCAGCAGATGGACCTCGCGATCATCGTCGGCGAGAGCGACCTGGACGGCACCGCCTGGGAGACCGGTGGCGGCGACAAGGTCAAGGTCCAGTACGTCAACCACACCGACGAGGACATGCGTTTCCTCTACGTCGGGCCGGACGCGGTGCACGGTGAGGTCATCATCGAGCCCTGCGACAGCTGTGACACCTCCTCCGCGCCCACCGACACCTCCTGCCTCAGCGACTCCAACGCGATGGACCTGACGCTGGACCCGGGCGAGTACCGGATCGTCATCGGATCGGTCGACGGTTTCACCAGTCGGCCTCTGCACAACACCATCAAGATGAAGGCCGGGGAGACGTACGCGGACTGCTTCTACATGGAGTGATCCCGAGCGTTTCGCGAGTACGGGGAAACCGACCGGGACCCGCACGAGTCATCGTGCGGGCCCCGGGGTCCTTGGGCGGCCCCGGCTTGCGTACTGTGTGCTTCGGAGCACGCACACCTGGAACGGGGGTCACCATATGGGAGGGCACACGTCCTGCTCGCTTCGGGTGGCATGGGACGAAGGACTCACCACCTACGACTTCGGGGCGCAGCACCCGATGGCGCCGATCCGGGTCGAACTGACCATGGCGCTCAGCCGTGAGCTCGGCGTCTTCGACGGGCCGGGCGTGGACCTGATCGACGTGGAGCCGGCCTCCGACGAACTGCTCTCCCTGGTGCACGACCCCGCCTACATCAAGGCGGTCAAGCGGGCGGGCAAGACCCTCCAGCCCGACGACACGCACCTGCTCGGCACCGTCGACAACCCCGTCTTCCCCGACATGCACGACGCGGCCGCGCTGATCTCCGGCGCCTCGGTGGCCGCAGCCGAGTCGGTGTGGACGGGAAGGAGCGCGCACGCCGCGAACATCGCGGGTGGGCTGCACCACGCCATGCGCGGGCACGCCTGGGGCTTTTGCGTCTACAACGACCCCGCGCTGGCCATCGCCTGGCTGTTGGAGCAGGGAGCGAAGCGGATCGCGTA